>JACSRE010000165.1 GCA_014879945.1 Myxococcus sp. | reverse complement strand
GGCACCACCAGCCGCCCGCGCATCGCCTCGTGCCCGGTGTCGCGCAGCACGCTTAAGCGCTGCAGCTGCCCGCGGAGCCGCGCACCCGCCTCGCGGTTGGCGTGCGGCAGTCGCAGCCCCAGGGTGCGGTTGCTGAAGCCCAGCTGGAAGTGGCTGATGGCCGCGTCGTCGGCCAAGCCGCGCGAGGCGAGGTAGTCGAGCGCCTCGGGCGAGTCCTTCAGGGTGCGGTGGTAGTAGCCCACCACCTGGCCCAGCGCCGTCGCGTCGTCGACGCCGTCCTCCACCGGACTCGCCAGCTTCGGCACGGTGGCGACTCGCGGCCCGACGGCACCCGACAAGTCGACGCCCTCACGCAGCAGCTCGACGGCGTGCCGGAAGGTGACGCCCTCGGCCTTCATCACGAAGTCGATGACGCTGCCGCCCGCCCTGCACGCGCCCAGGCAGTGCCACAGGTTTTTCTTCTCGCTGACGACGAAGCTGGGCGTCTTGTCCTCGTGGAAGGGGCAGTGTCCGAGGAAGTTGTCGTCTCCCGACTTCTTGAAGACGACGCCCTTCACCTCCGCCAGTCGCCGCACGCTGACGTCCCGCTTCAGCTTCTCCAGCACCACGTCCGCGACTCGCACCATTCGGGCCTCCTCGAGAAACCTGTCAAGGCCTCTTCAGGGGCCTCTCGGTCGCCGTGGACGACTTGCAGCCGAGTGCGGCGCAACATACATTCTTCGTATTCACAACGGCAACGGTGATTGGACGTGACGACAGGGCCTCCTGAAAACAGGCCGTACAGTCCTCTCTCTTCGGAGAGAGGCATGACCAAACACGTCATCGAGTCTTCAGCGGAGTCCTTCGGCGAGCGGCTCGCCCGCTTGCGCAAGGCCGCCGGCTACACCCAGAAGGAGTTGGGCGACGAGGTCGGCACCTCGCAGCGCATGGTGGCCTACTACGAGGCTCAGACGGAGCACCCGCCTACCAAGCTGATGCCTGCCCTCGCTCGCGCCCTCGGCGTCTCAGCTGACGAGCTGCTTGGCCTCGCCGCTGGCAAGGCCCGGCGCAAGACACCTGACTCCCGCCTCGACAGGCGCCTGCGCGCCGTCCAGGACTTGCCCGCCGCCGAGAAGCGTCAGGTGCTGGCCTTCATCGACGCTCTCCTCGACAGAGAGCGCCTCAAGCGCAGAGCCGGCTGAGATACTTCATTTGCTCTTCGAGGCTCGCCGCCGAGCCTCACGATGAAGCTGACGCCTCGACTCGGCCTCTTCCGCAAGCCGCCTCAGACGCGCGTTGTGCAGTTCGGTGACGAGTGCGTAGTCCTCTTGATCAGGCTCGTCTGTGTGAAGCGCTATCTGCAGGGCCAGCTCAAGCATCGCGTTGTCCTTGAGAAGCCTCTGAGCAAGAGCTCGGCGCTTCGTCTTTCGAAGGCGAGAGCCGAACGGAGCCTCTGCGATTCGAACCAAAGCGCGTCCGAGGAAACGCAGGTCTGCCACGAAGCGTCGCTCTTCGTCGAAGTCGAAGAGCCGCTTCATACAAAGCCGCACAGCCGCTTGTATTGGTCAGGCATCCGCGGGTAGCAGGCGCGCACCACGTCGCAGAACACCGACACCTTTTCGATGTTCTTGGCGCACTCGCGGAACTCGAAGTTGGTCGACAAGTGCCCGCAGGCCCTATTCGCTTCTCCGATGGCATCCGGCCACTTGTCCCGCACGTCTTGCCGGCAACCTGCAGTGTTGGCCATATTTGCTGCACGGCAGACGAGGTCGATGGCCCTGACGGCCCTTCTCGCTTGGTCGACGATATCGCTGGCCGCTGGCTGTGGAGTTGGACGTGGGCCAATCGTCCCGCCACAAGCCTCCGGAGCCGTTGGGTTGTTCTGAATGCAGCAATCGTAGGTGGTGAGGCAGGGGGCAAGCCCGGTTGGATCCGTGGTGTTGACCGGGTTGTTGCGTGCGTAGCTGTAGGTCGGAATCTGATTGCCGCGCTCAAGTTGCTCCACGGCCCAGTCCGGGTTCTGAAGGAGGGGTTCAGGAGAGAGGTACCGGCCCGTAGACGGGTCGTAGTACCGGTTCCAGTTCTCGTGCAGGTCGGTCTCAGCATCGAAGTACTGCCCCTGGAAACGGAACGGAGGCGTGTACGGCGTGGCCCCCGCTTCGAATTCCTTGTACTCGTACACATCCGTGGTCACGCCAAACGGCTGAGGGTTCGGCGTTGTACCGTTCGAGCAGTACACGAGGTCCATGGAACTCCCGTTGGGGACGTCGCGCCAGGGCGTCCAATAGTTCCACTTCTGGCCACACGCCGTGTCCGTCTGAACTCCGCCGACGTACTGGTACAGGCAGGCAGGTGCGCCGACTTCGACCCGGGGAAGGTGCACCCGCATCTGGCGCAACAGGGGGCTCGAGCCCTGGTTCAAGCCGTAGGCGACCCACCAGCAGCCATCGGGTGCGGGCGAGAGGTCCGTCCAGTAGGAATATCGATTGGTGAACCCGTACGGCTCGTATTCTAGCACACCCGAGATCCGGTTGAGCGAGTCGACAGTCATCACCGGTTTCGCGAAAACGTCACTGACGATGCCGTACGGGCTGCATGCGCTAGCGGCGCCCCGCCGAACGCACCAGCCGGAGTCCCAGTCAGCGCGGTCGCGGCCCCAGAAGCTGGAGTTGATTCCGTATGTCGAACGAAGCATCAAGATCGGCAGGTGGCCGAGCCAGAGGTACTCATCCATCGCTTGGAAAACGGAGCCGATATTCTCAGGTGCGGTCTCCATCAGCAACCGCTTGTCGCCATCCCAGAAGTAGCCCTCGAGGTCGCCGTTCGGGTACTGCTTACGAACGCGTCGGTTCTGGGTGTCGTAGTAGTAGTTGAAGCTCTGATTGCCGCCTTGGGCGTCCCAGAGATTGGCAGCCCTCAGGACGGACTCGCTGCCGGTCACCGGTGCGCCACCCATGAAGGCGCCGTTAAACGACATGTTCCAGTTCGAGGAACCGTTCGTTCCGGTGATGTACATTTCGCGCCCCAGGCTGTCGTACTCGTAGCTGCGGTTTCGGCCGCTGTAGACAGGGACATTGGCGGTGCCATTGCCGTCTCGCGCCCAGCCAAGAAGAGGGTTGCTCGTCGATCCATTGTTGTACACGGTGGCGCTCAATTGGTCGGGCCTTGACCAGTCACTGAAGTACGAGTCATTGCCCAGCCCGTAGAACACCTTCTCCTGGGTGCGGTTGCCCCGCGTGTCGTACGAGTAGGCGCGCCGCTCGCAGTAGCCACCAGTCGTGCCGAAGTTGGGAAGACGCCCACCGCCCAGCCGGCCCGCTCGGTCGTACTGGAAGGCTGGGTCTGCACCGGTGCGATCTACGAAGTGCTCCCACTCGGGCGTCGTTGAGGTGAGGTAGCAGCGGCTCTGCTCGATGAGCTGCTCACCCCTCCAGCGGTAGAAAATGCGAAGCATGTTCGTCGTTCCACGCGTAACGTACATCGCTCGCAGTCGCCCCGACGAGTCCCCCATGCCGTTCGCGTCGACCTCTGACGTCGCGCAAGTGGTCGATGGGATCTCATCGGTAGGCAGGTTGCCGGCGCTCCCATAGCGGTACGAAACGGTGACGGTCGATGGTGCTCCTCCGAGCGTCGGCCGCGTCACGAGATCATAGGACTTCAGGTTGCCGCGTGGGAACCAGCTGACGTTGCTCGCCATCGTCGTGCCCGGTGCCGCCGACCAACCGGCGAAGTTCCACGTCGTCATTGCCATCCCTGAGACGCGCTTCGTCGAATCATAGGAGTTCGTCACGGTCCGGCCCGATGGGTACTTGACGGTCAGCTCATTGCCATTGTCGGTGAACGTGCGCTCGATCGACTGCTGCCGGCCGAGGTCGCTTGTGCTCGAACAGGTGAGCCCCGCCGCGTTGACTCGTGCCTCTCGCGTCACGCGACCGAAGAGGTCGTAGGAGTACCAGGTTCGCCATACCGCATCTCGCGCCCACACCAGGCGACCAAGGGTGCGCGCTGGGCTGGCGGGTCCTGTACATCCGGCCGGCAGGTTGGTGGCCTGGGCTGGATCGCTGTCATACTGCCACGTCGAAACGATGGTTCCATTCTCGCGCAACTGCGTCGGTCGGTTGAGCAGGTCGTAGTCCCACACGAGTTCGACCGTGTTGCCTCCGACGGTCATTCCCTTTCGGATGACGTTGCCTCGAGCATCTGTCTCGTAGCGAATTGGCTGGTCAGACGTCGAGAGCTTCGCCGAGATGACGTTGCCGAAGTCATCCCAGACGTAGCTGTGCATGCCCGTCGTCGTGCACCCGGGCTTCACGCCGGTCACGTTGCCGTGCGCGTCGTAGTCGAGACAGACCCGGATGTCGGGGTTGGCGCCGTCAAGTGGCTTGACCGCCATCTCCTTGAGCCGCCCCGTATTCCAGTACTGGAACTTCGTGCAGAGCTCGCTCGGAGCACCCGGAGTTCCGCAGAAATCTGGGGCCGGGAAGTAGGGTGTCGACTGCGCCACCACGAGGCCGTCGGCGCCAAACTGCCGCGTCGTGCGCTCGGCAGCGCCGTTCGGGGCGGGCCCGGTCTTCTCGAACGTGGTGAAGCCCAGCGGGTTGCGTTCGCGTGTCGTGCGCCGGAAGGGTGGGGTGCTCTCGGTGTAGGTCGTGTTGGTCTGGTGGTAGCTCAACTCCTCGCGCAACTCACCGTCGACCCCGTAGTTGAGAATCGTTGCCTCTGACCAAGGCGGCCCGGTGCTGCCGTAGCGGAAGATTGCCGTTGCTTCATCCGAAGGGTTCTGGACATCGCCCTCTGGGCAGCCGTAGTTCAGCGCGAACGAATTCGAAGGCAGTCTACGGTAGCAGATGACGTCGTAGTCGCCTTCGGGGCGTTGCACCTTCGTCAGGTGGCCGCGGTCGTAGGTGTACGTCCAGGTCTTCCCGTTGATCGTCATCGTCTTTGGTCGATTGCCCTCAAAGGTGTAGGTGGTCGCGACTGAGTTCTCGTCAGTCACGGTCATCGCGTTGCCAAGGGCGTCGTAGTTCGAGTAGGTCGTGGTCAGCGCGATGCCGCTCGTGCCGGTCGGGAAGCGTTTCACCGTGTTTACTCGCCGTTCCTCATTCCCAGTCGTCGTGTAATACGCAAATCGAGTAACTGGGAAAGGCGAAGTCAGGCAGGTGGTGCTTGTCGCGTTTGCCACCCTGCATGGCCCTCGAACTTCCGTCGTTCGACCTAGCAGGGTATCGGTCGACAGATAGAACGTGCCAATGAATCGATTCTCATCAGTCCACGTGGTTGTCGCAGGGAGACCATTGGCAACGCGTGTCCACCCTTCGCGAATGACGCCAGTGACGCGCCCTCCAGCATCATATTGATAGTGCGTGCGCGCCTTGCCAGAAGGCTGCGTTGGCACAACCGAGTTCCGCTCTTCCCTTGAAACGAGTTGCTGAGTGACTGGCGTGCCGAGGTAGGTGTACTGGTAGTTTGTGGTTTCGGTTTCGGCTCCACGGCCCGTCGTCACTGAACTCACAGCGATGTGCGGGCTGCTGGCAACTGCGGCGGCCGCGATAACGGTGTCGGAGCGAGGGCCAACGATTTTCGAGTTGAAGGGCCCATTTGTGGTGGTGCTGATTTCATACCTCTCGCTTGCCGGTGGCAACGAAGTGTCGAGCCCAGAGGTGGCGTTGCTCGCGCTCGAGGTCGTGCGGCGCGTCGGGGCACCCGCTGTCAGGAGAATTTGAGTGGCCGTGAGCGTTGGGTTTGGGCGCAGATTCGCGCCTGCGCCGCTGGTCTTGTCCTCCTGCAGGAGCGAAATGGTCGCTGCGCTGCCTGAGACGCATGAGGTGTTGGGTGTGCACGTCGAGACAAATCCAGGGGAGGCCGGGTAGTTCAACTCTGGGTAGGGCATTCGATTGCCGCCCGCGGACTTGTAGGCCTTCAGGACCCGGTCGTAGAGGGTCATTTCGTGGTGTGTGGCGGCCAGGTCGGCGTTCGCGGTGACGTACCCAAAGTGCAACCGAAGGTATGGCACCCCGGGGCTGGGCGTGATGGTTGTCTGAACTGACGTGAACCCGAGTGAATCAGGCAGAAGACTGTGCTCAGTCGAGCGAATCTGCCCACCGCGAGTGTCGGCGTCGGCGTATTTAAACGTTGCAGCGAGAGTGCCCGGCGTGCTCCTGCCGACGCGAAGCGTGCGAAGCACGCATTGCTGCTCCCCATTTGCGCGAGGTGCGTCGATAGTCGGAGCCCGGTTTACGTAGCTGAAGTACAGGTTCATACCTTCTGCGCTCGTGACGGCTCTGATGAACGGAACGCCGTTGGCGGAGTTCATGCCAGGAGCAACAGTACATTCGGTGCTGGGCGGCACCTGGTAGGTCACGGTCGCGATCACTCGGCCGCCGTTGCGATCCCGAACTTGGCTCAGGAAGTAGCGCGTGGCGACGCCAGTCCGCGGAAGCAGCGCGGAGAAGATGAAGCGCTGCCCAGACGGCGCGAAGTAGGTGAACGAGCCAGCGCCCGCAGTGTCCCAAAGAAGCCTCGCGCGCGCCTCGGTCGAATCGCTTGTGGTCGAGGCAAGGCAAGTTGTCTGGCCCGACACGACGGTGCAGGGCGTGAACGTCACCAACTGACCGCCGGGCAGCCTGACTTGCCATCGCGTGGACGATTCCGGCCATGCGAATGCGTACCAGTTGTGCCACCAGTTGATGCTCCATGTTCTGCCTCCGTTCGTGTCCCGGTCGGTGCCGAACGGGACGGCGACGTGCTGAGTCGTGCTTGAGCCGAGTGACCCCGCCTGCAACCACTCACGGTCCACCGAGTGGTAGGTCCGGGTGAAGGTGATGGGCCAGACAGTCGACGCTATCGTGATGTCTTGCAGGTTTAGCACCGACCTCCCGTCGCTGATAGAGACGGGGTCCCCCGCGTGGCCAGACCCGCCGACCGCGCACGTCTGCCCGCCTCCTGACCCCTTGCGCCCATCGCCGCTCCCGCCGCCAGAGCGCGGAGGCGCCTGAGTCGACTCCGCAGGTCCGCCTGCCCCGCCGCAGTATTGAACGAAGGTCGGCGGATTGCTTCCAGGAACAGGTGATGTGATGCAACTATTTGATTGGCAGCCGTTCCCCGCGATTTGTTGGCCGGTGTTTGGTTCGAGCGCAGGCTCGCAGGTGGAGCCCGCCCCACAAGACGAACTGTTGCAGTTGTAGCCCGGCTGACCGTAACACCCCGGTGCTGCCAAGAGCGAACTACAGCCGCCGTTGTTTCGGTTGCATGTCAACGTGCCACCCATGCAAGCCCGTGTGCCGGTGCGCGGCACAGGGCAGATGACACATGTGTCAACACCACAGGAGGAGACTATCCAACCTTGGGCGCTTGCGGCGCCGCAGAAAAGAAGGACTGCCAAGGCTACGAACGATTTCATCGCATACCTCCATCGACCGGAGGCGCCGGGAGCGCTGTTGGCATCGTCGTATTCCGCGCGCTCGTCATCGCTCGACGCACGCCGGCCGCTCGAGCGACCCAACCCCTCGGCGGCACGCAATGCCCGATGGCATCACCAGGCACCATGGGCCGACACCCCCACGCGTCTGGACAGTCGTCATCGACCGAACACCGCTTCGAGCAGAAGTACCCGCGATCGGCATGGGGCTCGAGGTGCAGGCAGACCCCGTCACCGCAGCCGTCTCGACCCGTTGCGGTGCAGTCTTCCCCTGCCCGATAGCAAGCACAAACACCGAAACGAGTGAGTAACGAAGTTCTCTTTCGTTCTCATGTTTTCGTCACAGGCGGAATAGTCTGGTGTCATTGTTTCAAGCCAGACAGTGTTGAGATCCCGACACGAATGTGAAATCTGTCGCATGCCCCCTCGCAGTCCCCAGGAGCCCCGTGCAACTCCGCTCGTCGAGGGATAAGAGATTCAAACCGCGAAACCGAGGACGGAACCTCGGGTATGCCCCCTGAAGTCAGCTGGTTGCGGCGCCACTCGGCCCTGGGTCTTGCGGCGCCGTCAGCAGAACTTCGCAGCTGACTTGCGTCTTGGTGCAGGCGCTCCCGATGGAGCCGCGACTGCGTGGGCTGGAACCTGTCGTGGGTGGGGGTGTTGATGGGCGGCGTCACCCTGGCGACGCAGGCTCGCTGAGCCACCAGTCGGCGCCGGCCCAGCGACGTCAGCGCAAGACGAAGCCGGCCTCGGCGTGCTGCTCCCGGCGGTGCCCGTGCAGGTGGTCGGCGTCATCGAGCAAGAGGGCCGTCGCGGCGCGCGCGCGCAGCACCAGGAAGCCGGCCGCCACCACCGCCATCGGCACCAGCGCGAGCGCCACCCGCGTCGCCGGAGAGAAGACGGGCAGCTGCGCCAGCGAGAGCGCCGCGTCGTAGAGCCCGTGCAGGCAGACGGCGATGGCCAGCCCGCCCAGCAGCCCGGGGCCGCGGCCGTCGAAGCGCCGGCGCGCCGCGAGGTCGCCGATGAAGCCCGCGGTGATGGCGTGCACCGGCACCGCGAAGAAGGCCCGCAAGACGAAGGTGCCCACGAAGCCGAACGTCGAGTCGGTGTGCGAGAGCGCCAGCACGTTCTCTACCAGCGCGAAGCCCAGCCCCGCGCGCGTCGCGTAGACGATGCCGTCGAGCCGCTCGTCGAAGGCGGGGTGCCGCCACACCCCCAGCCACAGCACCAGCGCCTTGGCGCCCTCTTCCACCAGCGCCGCCGAGACGAAGCCGTCGAAGAGCGCGCCCAGGACGCCGGCCAGCGGCACCCGGTCGGCCAGCCAGAGCTGCGCCAGGTACACCGGGCCCACCGCCAGCGCGCCGAAGAGGGCCAGCTTGCGCACCTGCCAGTGGGGCTCGGGCCGCTTCGCGTCGGCGAGGTCGACGATGGCCATCAGCGCCAACGCTGGGAGAACGCCGGTCAGCGCCATCCACTGCGGCATCAGGGCCCCTTCGTGACGCCCCACCCTTGTGGGTAGAGCCCGCGAATCATTCGCCCCGACCACTCGGAGCCCGCGCCCGAGAGCCCGTCGCGCACCAGGCCCTCGAGCTGCGGCTTCACCCGGCGGTCCCACGCGGCCTGCTTCTCGGCCTCGGTGCCGTTGATGACGGCGATGAACTCGGCGTCGAGCAACCAGACGTTCGCGTACAGCCGCACGCCCTGCGCCTTCAGCTCGGGCGCGAGCGCCTTCACGTAGTCGGGGTCGCCGTGAATCCACTTGATGGGCAGCGTGGTGCTCGAGAGGAGCTGCCGCGCCTCGTCGGCCGACTGCACCCGCGGCATCAGCGCCACCTCGGGCAGCTCCGCGTGAATGCGCGAGAGCACCGCGAGGCTCGCGTCGAAGAAGAGCACGCGCTGGGCCGCGCCGGGCTTGCGCTGCACGGCGGCGATGAAGGCCGAGAGGTCTCCGGCCTTGTAGTCGATGAAGAAGGTGAGGCCGCGCTCGGCGGTGGCGTCGAGCAGCTCGTCGAAGGTGGCGCCGCGGCACCGCAGCAGGTCGGCCTCGGCGCCCTGGCACCGCGCGTCCTTCATGCGCAGGCTCTGGAACTCGGCCAGCGTCAGGTCGGCCACCTTCGCCGACTTGCCGCTGCCGTAGCGGGCCTCGAAGTCGGTCACCCGCAGCACGTCGCTGTCGTGGTGCAGCACCACCACGCCGTCCTTCGTCACCCGGGTGTCCACCTCGACCATCGGCGCCCCGGCGCGCGCGCACGCCAGGTACGACGAGAGGCTGTTCTCAGGCTCGGTGTCGTCGCCGCACTGCCCCCGGTGCGCCGCGAACAGCAGGAACGGGCAGGCCGCGTCATGCAGGCACGCCGCAGGGGTGGTAACGATGTCAGCCGGCCCCGTCGGCGCGACCCCGCACGCAGTCGCCAGCAGCAGAAGCCAACACCCACGCAGTCGCATGCAGGCCCCGTACTCCGGTTGCCCTGCCGATTTCACCTGCCGAAGAAACGAAGAACGCCTCACGCGCGTATGCCCATCGGCGCCCGGTGGTGCGATGGTTGGATATCAACACAAAAAGGGGTGGAACCAGTCATGACGGTGCGGCAACGACTCCTCGAACGCCTGCGCGCCGCGCGCCAGCGCACCGACGCGCTCTTCGAGTGGCTCAGGCCCGAGGCCCTGCTCGAGCGGCCCATCGCCGAGCGCCACCGCCTGCTCTTCTACGTGGGCCACCTCGAGGCCTTCGACTGGAACCTGATCAGCCGCGACACCCTCGGGCGCGCTCCACGCAACGCGCACTTCGAGCAGCTGTTCGCCTTCGGCATCGACCCGGTGGACGGCCGGCTGCCCACCGACGCGCCAGAGGACTGGCCGCCGCTGGCCGAGGTGCGCGCCTGGGCGAAGCAGGCCCGCGCCGACGTCGACCTGTCCCTCGAGCACGGGCCGATGAACGGCTGGCTCGCCGAGGGCTGGGCCGCCCACCTCGCCATCGAGCACCGGCTGATGCACGCCGAGACGCTCGCCTACCTCTTCCAACGCCTGCCGCTCGACCGGCTGCACCCGGGCCCCGCGCCCGAGCACCTCACCGGCCCCGCCGTGGAGCCCCGCCTCGTCACCGTGCCCGCGGGCGTGGCGACGCTGGGGCTGCCCCGCGCGCGCGCGCCGCACCTGGGCTGGGACAACGAGTACGACGAGCACCGCGTCGAGGTGCCGGCCTTTCGCGTCGACCGCTTCCCCGTCAGCAACGGCGACTTCCTCGCCTTCGTCGAGGCCGGCGGCTACCAGCAGCGCGCGCTCTGGAGCGACGAGGCGTGGGCCTGGCTGCAGCGCGAGCAGGTGACGCACCCGCGCGGCTGGACGAAGCGCGCCGACGGGTGGTGGGCCCGCGCCATGTTCGCCGAGGTGCCGCTGCCGATGAGCTGGCCGGCCTCGGTGAGCCACGCCGCCGCCAGCGCCTACACCACGTGGAAGGGCGCCCGCCTGATGACCGAGGCCGAGTGGCACCGGGCCGCCGTGGGCACGCCCGAGGGCGGGGAGCGCTCGCTCCCCTGGGGTGGCCACCCGCCGGCGCCTGGCGTGCACGGCGCCTTCGGCTTCTCGTCGGTTGACCCGCGGCCCGTCGGCTCCACCCCCGAAGGCCGCAGCGCGTTCGGCGTCGACGAGCTCGTCGGCAACGGCTGGGAGTGGACCTCGACGCCCTTCGCGCCGTTCAAGGGCTTCGAGCCGCTGCCCTTCTACAAGGGCTACTCGGCCGACTTCTTCGACGGCCAACACTTCGTGATGAAGGGGGCGAGCGCCTTCACCGACGTGTCCTTCGTGCGGCGCTCCTTCCGCAACTGGTTTCAGCCGCACTACCCGCACGTCTTCTCGAAGTTCCGCTGCGTCTTCGAAGGGAAGGGCCCATGACGTCGACGACGAGGAGCGCGCTGCGCTCGGTGCCTGCGGGGCCGGCGCTCCGCGAGGCCGAGGCGAAGGGGTCGTCACTGCTGGCGGCCGTTCGCGCGGGCCTGTCGGCGTCGCCCAAGACGTTGCCCGCGGCGTTGCTCTACGACGACCTCGGCTCGGCGCTGTTCGAGGCCATCACCCTGCTGCCCGAGTACGAGGTGACGCGGGCCGACCTGCGGCTGCTCGAGGCGCGCGCGGCCGAGGTGGGGGCGTTGCTCCCTGGCGCCGACGTGGTGGAGCTGGGCCCGGGCGCGGGGAACAAGGCGAAGCTCTTCCTCGAGCGCTTCGCCGCGGGCCGGCCGCTCCGGTTCTCGGCCATCGACGTCTCCGAGGCGGCGCTGCGCGACTGCAGGCGCACCGTGGAGCAGCTCCCCAACGTCACCGTGGCCACCACGCAGGGGCGCTACCTCGAGGGGCTGCGCGAGGTGATGGCCGCGCGTCGGCCGGGGGTGCCGGTGCTGGCGCTCTTCCTCGGCAGCAACCTGTCGAACTTCACCCGCGACGAGGCGCAGGCCTTTCTCACCTCGATTCGCGCGCTGCTCCGCGAGGGTGACGGGCTCTTGCTGGCGACCGACCTCGACAAGCCCGCCTCGCAGCTCATCCCCGCGTATGACGACGCGGTGGGGGTGACGGCGGCCTTCAACAAGAACCTGCTGGCGCGCCTCAACCGGGAGCTCGACGCCGACTTCGACGTGGGCGCCTTCCGCCACGAGGCGCGGTGGAGCGCCAGCGCCCGGCGTGTCGAGATGCACCTGGTGGCCACCCGCGCGCTCGACGCCACCCTCGGGGTGACGGGCGACGTCTTTCACTTCGAGCAGGGCGAGTCGCTGTGGACCGAGTCGAGCCACCGCTTCCGCACCGACGAGCTGCAGCGCTGGGGGCTGCAGGCAGGCTTCACCACCGCGGCCCAGTGGACCGACGCGCGCTGGGCCTTCGCGCACACCCTCTTTCGCGTCCAGAGCGGAGCCGAGTCATGAAGCGAGCCGAGTGGAATGGCGTGGTGTTGGCGGAGTCGGACGACATCGTGATGGAAGAGGGCAACGCCTACTTCCCCGCCAGCGCGCTCAAGCAGGCGCACTTCAAGCCGTCGGACCTGCACACCGTGTGTCCGTGGAAGGGCACGGCGAGCTACTACGACGTGGTGGTGGGCGACGCCGTCAACCCCGGCGCCGCGTGGTTCTACCCCTCGGCGAAAGACGCCGCGAAGCACATCGAGGGCCGCGTCGCGTTCTGGAAGGGCGTCGTCGTTCGTTGAGGCGTCAGGCCGACGGCCCGGCGTAGGTGCGCTTGTGCGCCTCGACGCCGAGGAAGTGGAAGGCGTCGCCGCGCGCGCGCTCGAGGGGCTTGAGGTCGGTGGCTTCTCGCGCCGCCATGAGGGCCTCGTAGGCCTCGATGGTCAACACCTCGCGCGCGTCGAGCAGCGCCTGGAGCTCGAGCGCCTTCACGCGCGCCTGCGCGCCGGGCACCACGCTTCCTGCGAAGAACTCCGCGCAGGAGCCGCTGCCGTAGCTGAAGAGGCCGACGCGCTGCCCATCGAGGTCGCGCGACGAGGTGGCCAGGAGCGAGGCGAGCGCCAGGTAGAGCGAGCCGGTGTAGACGTTGCCCACCTGCGCCGGCAGCGCCAGCGAGGCCGCCACCTGGGCGTCGAAGCTCGCGTCGGGGTTCAGGTCGCCGTCGAGGGCCCGCAGCTGCCGGTGGGCCTTCCGCGCCATCTTCCCGTAGGGCACGTGGTAGGCGAGGGCGGCGAAGTCGTCGGCCGTCACCCAGGGCGCCTGCTCCCGGAAGTGCCGGTACGCGCCGGTGATGGCGTCGAGGTAGCACTGCACCGAGTAGGGCCCGTCGACGAAGGCGTCCTTCGAGTAGAGCGGCCGCCAGAAGTCGTGCACGTCGGTGGCGTGCTGGCCGGTGAGGGCGGGGTCGAGCTCGAGCAGGCGCGGGGCCTCTGAGACGAGCAGCGCCACCGCGCCGGCGCCCTGGGTCGGCTCTCCCGGCGTGTTGAGCCCGTAGCGCGCGATGTCGCTGCAGACGACGAGGGCCTTGCGGCCGCGCGCGCTCCCCGAGCGGAGCCAGTCGAGCGCCATCATCAACGCCGCGGTGCCGCCGTAGCAGGCGTGCTTGGTCTCGAAGACGCGGCAGCGCTGGCCGATGCCCAGCAACCCCTGCACGTACGACGACACCGGCTTGGAGTGGTCGACCGCCGTCTCGGTCCCCACCACCAGCAGCCCGATGTCGTCGCCGCTCGCCTCGCCCGACTTCATCGCCATCGAGGCCGCGCGCGCCGCGAGCGTCACCGTGTCTTCGTCGAGCGGCGCCACGCCCATGCGCCAGGTGCCGATGCCGTCGAGGTACTTCTTCGGGTCAACCCCGCGCGCCTTCGCCAGCGCCTCGAGGTCCAGACACAGCGACGGAACCGCGACTCCGAGGGCATCGATGCCGACCTTCATGGTGAAGCTCCTTGGGTTGGTGCGGCGCAGCAGGTAACCGGACCGCAACTCGCTGACCACCCGATTTTCATGCTGATTTCATGGTTGTCGGTGTGTGCGGTCGCACAAATACCGCGGGCGCCGCCGCCCCTCGAAGAGCCCAACGAGCCAGGCCCGCCCGGAGTTTCACGTTCTCCCGGGCTGCTCCTGCGCTGGGGGCGCGTCGTCGACGGCAGCACGCCGACGTCGAGCGCGGCCCTCGCGTCGACGCCTGCGGTCTCGCAGCGCCTTGCCGCCGCCGAACTTGCGCTCGTCGCCGCAGGCGGTGGCGTCGCGCTCGACGCGCGCGATGAGGCAGCGTCGCACGCGGTCGGGGCTCGAGCGGGGCGTGCCTACCTCCGGCGCTTCGGCAGCGGCGGGAGCGCCAGCGGCGCCTTCTCGGAGCTCCCCTTCGCCTCGAGCCACCGCAGCACCGTCGTCGGCAGCAGCACGTCCGCGTCGAGGGGGTTGGCGTCGACCGCCTCGAGGCCGATGCCGACGCGGTAGAGGAGCTCGGTGGTCGCCAGCACGTAGCTGCCGTTCGGGTCCACCTTCGCCGGCAGCGAGAGGAACGCGTCGGGGTGAGAGACGAGCTTGGTCAACACCTCGCCCGGCACGTCGACGAGGAAGACGCGCTCGAACGCCGGGAGCACCTCGAGCACCGCGCCGCGGCTGAGCGCCCCCGCGGACAGCGGGCCCCGCAGGCTGGCGACGCTGAAGAGGGCCGCGTCTGCCTTCGCGCCGTCTCTCAACGCCGCGGCGACCAGCAGCGCGACCTGCGCGGGCTCGGGCGCCGTCTTGAAGAAGGCCACCGGCCGGGCGCGCTCCTCGGCCAGCTTCGCCAGCCACGCCTCGCGCACCTTCGCCGCCTGGGGCTCCGCTTTGCCGTCGGGTGGAGCGTCGACGACCTGCGCTGCCAGGGAGCGCACGCCGCCGAACTCTGCGCGCAGCGAGGCGTACTGCCCGGCCTTCACGTGCAGCAGCGAGGTGGCGCCGACGCGCTCGTCGCGCGCGCCTTCACACGGTGAGGCCACCACCAGGTCGATGGGCCAGTCGCGGTGCGCCTCGAGCAGCGGGCGCAGCGCCGTCGAGCAGCCGTTCACCAGCACCACCACCACCTGCGCCTTCTGGGCGACGGCGGCGTCGAGCGTCGTCTGCACCGCGCCCTCGAGCGGCACCGCCTCGAACGGCCCGTCGCCCTTGCCGAGGCTCGAGACGCCCAGCACCGCCACCTTCACGCCGCCGCGGTCGAACATCGCGAAGGTGGGCGGGGCTCCGACGCTGGTGCGCACGTTGGTGAGGAGCAGCATGGCGCCGCTCTGGGCACCCAGGGAGACCAGCGCCTCGGCGCCGAAGTCGACGTCGCGTGGGCCCGCGGTGAAGGCCGACACGTTCGCGGCCTTCATCATCGCGGCCGTCGCCGCGCCCTCGAACAGCGGCAGGCCGTCGGCCCCGAGGGAAGCAGAGATGCCCGTCGACAACACCAGCGCGTCGGGCCAGCCCGCCTGCGTGCGCCAGTGCTCGATGAGGCGCGGCCCGTCGTGCACGAGCCAGCTCTCGCCCGGGCCCGTCACCACCACGTTCACCACCTTCGGCGGCAACGCGCTCGCGTCGAAAGCCGCAGAGACGGGGCGCTCACGGCAGGCGACCAGCGACGACACGACGAGGAGCAGCAGGCGCATGAGGGGGTGATACACGACTGGTCGCTTCGGGTCGTCGCTCAGCCGATGCGCTTGCGGCGCGAATCCGAACCAGAACGTCGTCGTCGCTTCAGCAACCGACGCCGTCGCTCCCGGCGCCCCGCACGCACGCGTCAGGGCGCTTTGGGCGAGCCCGCTGCAGCCGGGCCCTGGCTCCTGCATGCCTCGCCCGACACCGAGTTGAGCGTCCAGCCCGGATAAGAGACGTAGGTCGCGCGACAGCCGCACGCCGTCACGCCGTACTGACCGCTGGCGATTTCGGTGATCTCGGACTCCTTCACGGAGCAGCCGAGATCGAAGGTGGCCCGCTCGGCGAGGCTCGCCTTCATGTTCACGCAGGCGGCGGCGGTCAGGAGGATGGCGCAGATGAGGACTCGCACGTGGCCGTATGTACCACATGAGCGGACGCGCTCGATAGGCGTGGCGCCAGGGAGGGCCTCGCCCCGCGCAGGCAAGGGACCCCTGGTCGGCCGGTCCTCGCGCCCGCTGTCCGCCGAAGAGGTCGGCCTCGGCCCGGTCACCGCCGAGCCGCCGCTTGCCCTGTCCGGAGACATCAAAGGAGAACCGCTCGGGCTCTCCAGCGACCCCCTCGGGCTCAGCCGACCTGCACGACGTGCTTGCCCATCGAGGCCCTCGACTCGAGCGCCCGGTGCACGTCGGCCACGCCCGACAGCGGCGCGACGCGCACGTCGAGCATCACCGTGTGGCGCGCCAGCGCGTCCACCACCGCCGAGACGCCGCGCGACCAGACGTCGGGCGCCATCGGCGTTCGCAGCCAGAACCCGCACACGCGCAGAGAGCGCTGGAGCAACGCCGCGGGCGCGAAGGCCGGCGCCGGCCCGCTCGCGTCGCCGAAGCACACCCACCGCCCGTGCGGCTTGAGCACCTGCCAGCCGAACTCGAAGGCGTCGCGGCCCACCGAGTCGAGCAGCACGTCGACGCGCCCGCGGCGTTGCTCCAGCGCTCTCTGCGCGTGTGCGGGTTCTGGCTGCGAA
>JACSRE010000395.1 GCA_014879945.1 Myxococcus sp. | reverse complement strand
GTGTCGTAGCCGAACGTCGTCACCACCGGCCGCTCCGCGTCGGCCACCAGCCCCGTCAGCCCACGGTTGGAGTTCTTCGCCGTCACCACCCGGCCCAGCCCGTCGTACGTGTACTCGCGCAGCACCTCGTCAGACACGTCGCTGGAAATCCTCCACACCCTGTCGCTCTGGTACTCGAAGCGCAGCTTCGCTGGCCCCATCGTCTCGCGCGTCAGCCGGCCCAGGCCGTCATATTCCCACGTCGCCACCACGTCGCTCGGCGCGCCCGCCTTCCCTCCGGGCACCGTGCGCGTCTTCGGCTCGCCGTACCCGGTGTACGTCGCCACCGTCTCGCCGTAGGCCGAGCCCGCACCTCGCGGGTCGCTCATTCGCAGCAACTGCCCGCGCTGGTTGTACTGGTACGTCGACGTCTTCAGCACGCCAGGCGTGACGGGCTGCCGCACCGTGATCGGCCGGCCGAGGAGGTCGCGCACGTACTCCGAGGTGGCCCCCAGCGCGTCCGTCGTCTGGGTGAGGAAGCCGTCATCGTCTCGCGCAAACGTCGAGGAGCGGCTCGGCGCGCTCGAGGTGCCATCGAAGCCCACCTCGGTCTCGCTCAGCACGTCGCCCAGCACCGACAGCGTGTGCTCGACGGTGTTCGTCTTCAGCTGCTGCTCCTCACGAATGTGCGCGCTCGCCGCGAAGCGCAGGTCGGCCGGCGCCACGCGCACCGTCTTCACCGTCCCGTGCTGCTGAAACACTGGCGCTCCGAAGTCGTCGTACGTCACGTACGTCGGCGCGGCGCCCAGGGCCTCCTTCTTCCACACCCGCCCGCCCGGCATTCGCCACAGCTGCAGGGTGCGTTGCCCGTTCGTCCACTGCTCCGTCACCCGCGCGAAGTCGTCGCGGACATACTTCACCACCCAGCTCGTCCCTTGCGTGCGCACTGACGACACCACGTCGCGCGCCGAGTGCTTCACCTCGGTCACCCGCCCCTGGGTGTCGGTCACCGACGCGAGCCGGTCGTAGCCGTCGTAGCTGCGCGTCTCGCTGCGCAGGGGATCACCTGTGCCTTCGACCCGGGCGAGCAGGTTGCCGTCGTCGCTCCACGAGAAGCCCGTCAGCCGGTCGCCTTCACCCGCCGCGTGGCGCCGCACCAACGTCACCCAGCCGCGCTCGTCACGCGTGTAGCTGGCGTACGCGCCCTCGGCGTCCATCTCGGACGCGAGCCGGCCTTCCTTCGAATACCAGTACGTCTTCGAGGAGCCGTTCGTCGGGAGCGAGCCATAGCCGCCGGTGACGCACCCGCCCGGAACCGCCTCGGCACACTCGAAGAGCAGGTTGCCCTCTTCGTCCCAGTCGTGGAACACCGAGCCGAGGTCGCCACCGGAGCGGTTGAGGCGCTGCGTGCGCGTCGGCTTGCCCTGGCTGTTCCGCGTGATGACGGTGCGCGAGTGGAGCTGCGTGGCGGTCTCGTAGAGCGCTTCTTCTCTGACGCGGCCATCGACGTCTCGGGTGAAGCGCACCTCGCTGCCGTCGGCCCTGAGCACCTTCGAGGGCGCGCCGAGCGTCGAGTACTGGAACGAGGTGGTGGAGGCGAAGTCGGCGCTCGAGCCGTAGGCCTCGCGGGCGAGCTCGGTCGCCATGGATGCCGACACCCCGGCCAGCGCCTGCAGTTGGTCGGCGAGGCTCGAGGTGCTCGAGCACGAGGCCGGCAAGAGCCACTGGTACGGGCCCGACAGCCGCTGACACGGCGCCACCGGAGGCCCGTAGCTGGCCGACAACACGCGGCTGCGCAGCACCTGGACCTGCCCGAGGTAGCCACGGTGGTTGCCGTGACCGGCCCCCGTCAAGGCGCCGAACGGCAGGTAGCCGAGCACCGTCACCGCGCCGTCGGGGCTCTGAATGAACCAGGGCTTGCCGTGCGGGCTGAAGCGGAAGAACGAGGTCTCGGTCTTCCGCTGGGTGGCCGGGCCCACGGTGGTGACGATGCGCGCGACGGTGCCGCGGAACGGGAAGCCGAGCCGCCCGTCGCCGTTGAGGTCGCCCAGCTCGGTCGCCACCGACAGCGGGTTGCCTGAGGTGATGAGCGTGCCGTTGGCGTCGGTCGGGTACTGCGCGCCCCAGCGCTGCGCGTCTTCGAGCAGGGGCTTGAGGCAACCGGCCGCCCCGCACTCCTGGTAGTCGTAGAAGAAGTCCGTCGTCCGCTGCGGTCTCCACACGGCGTTCCCTGGGGTGCCGACGAGCTGCCCGACGATGACCTTCGACACCTGGCTGAAGAGCGGCTCATAGAAGAACTGCGTGTACCGGCCCGCGGTGGTCTCGGTGCCGGGGCTGCCTTCGAGCTCTTCGGTCACCTGGCCACCACGAGGCCGCTCGAGCACGGTGATGACGTTGCCGCGCTGGCTCCAGTACCAGGGTGCCGGGTCCCTGAAGTGGGGGCCCACCAGCTGCCCTTCGAGGTACCCATACCGGGTGTCGCCCTCGTT
The DNA here is from genome assembly GCA_014879945.1 of Myxococcus sp. GTDB lineage: Bacteria > Myxococcota > Myxococcia > Myxococcales > Myxococcaceae > Xiheimicrobium. The sequence goes on along the minus strand of JACSRE010000395.1, from coordinate 51,682 downwards.
CAACGTCCAGGGCGTGCCCTGGCCCATCACCCGGCGCTGCGAGATGACGTTGCCGTCGGCGTTGTAGAGCGTCTCGGCGAAGCGCCAGCCACCAGCGCCCCGCACCGCGTCGACGAGGGGGCGGCCGTGGTAGTTGAAGCCGTAGACGTGCTGCGCGCCGTCGCGGTCGGTGAACTTCGTCCACGCGCAGATGCGGTTGGCGTTGCGGTTCATCTCGGGCCGGCGGCCACCGAAGCTCTCGCGGGCAAAGCCCCCGCCGTTGGGCAGCCGCGCGGTGAGGGTGGTGGTGAGGTCGTTGTGGCGCGCGTCCCACGTCTGGGCCTCGGCCAGCTGCGCGCACGACAGCCACGAGCGCTTGAGCGGCATCGCGAGGTCGACGCCGGGCGTGACGAGGCCTTCGTTGAGCGGCCCTGAGGGCGCCGGCGTCGGGTCTCCGAGGTCGTAGTAGTCGTAGCTCTTGCGGTAACCGGGCAGCGACGTTCGCTTGATTGGCTCGTCGCTCGACTTGCACGGCGGCACGCCGCCGGCCGCGCTCCCCTGCGTCATCAGGCGCGACGGGTCGACGCGGAGCGTGCCGTCGGAGTTGGGCGGCAGGAGCAGGTGCTTGCGCTCTGCGTCCTGGTGGGTTCCGGCGACCAGCGGCTCGTAGCCGTACCGGCTGGCGATGACCGGGTCGAGGAAGCCGTCGGTGCCGTCGGGGCTCTCTTCGGCGTACGAGAGGGTGGCCTCGGGCAACCGGGTGGTCCAGTTGGGCGCCAGCGAGCTCGAGCCGACGGGGCGCGAGCTCCCCCAGCGCTGGGCCTTCACCTTGTCGAAGTTCAGCGAGAGCGGGTCGGTCTCGTAGCGCGTCTCGACGGTCTCGTTGGGCGCCGAGATGGTCAACAGGTTGTCGGCCTCGTCCGACAGGAACGCGTCGACGCGCCGCTCGAGCTCGGCGTCGCTGGTCGCCGTGAAGCCGGGGATGAGCGGGTTCCCGCACGCGTCGTAGCGCACGTAGAAGCAGCCGTTCGTCAGCGTCAGGTACTCACGGAAGCGGCGGCGCACGTCGGCGACCTGCGTCGTGGTCATCGTCGTTCCGGGCACGGCCGGCGACGCGTAGGTGAAGGCATAGGTCCGCACCGGGCCGGCGACGACGCCCGCGGGCTGGGGGCCGTTGGTGTCGGAGCGCACCACCTGGGCCAGGAGCGCCTCGTTGAGGCGCTCCGGCAGGGCGGGCGCCACGTAGCTGAAGTCGACCTTCGAGCCGGCAGGCCCCGTCACGCGCTGGAGCAGCCCGGCACGGCGCAGCGTGGAGCTGCCCGGCAGCGTGGTGGTGTCCGAGTCGGGCCAGTAGGTGAACTCGAGCGTCCGGCCGGCGGTGCCCTGGTCGTTCACCTCATAGACACGCTTGACGCGCTTCTTGCGTTGGCCCCACACCGAGGCGCTCCCGGTGCCGCCGGTCTGGCTGGCGAGCAGCAACGCCTTCGCGTCACTCAAGGCCGCGGCGGTGAGCGGCGCCGGGGCGCTCGCGGGCAGGCTGAGGCTGAGCGGCTCGGCGCTCTTCACCATCGGCTTGGTGCGGCCGACGAGACCTGCCAACAGCGTGCACTGGAGCGAGCTGGCCGCGTAGACGGGGCCCTGGGCGTCGGTCCACGAGCCCGGCGTTGGGTTGAGGCGGAGCACCGCGTCGGGGCACAGCGCCGTGTCGAGCGCGCCCCAGGCGTTGAACTCGTACTCCAGCTTGAAGGCGTTGCCGAAGCGGTCGGCGTCGTACACGAGCAGGCCGTCTCGGTCGAAGCGCTGCACGTGAAAGTCGGGCGAGCGCAGGTACCAGCCGTCTGCCGTCTGCATGATGGTGGAGAAGGCGCCGGCCTGCGGCTTGAACAACCCGTCTCGCAGGTCGCGCATGAAGAGCTTGGCGCCGTTGCCCGCGCGGAGCATCACGCACGACACCTCAGCCGGCGTGCCCGCGCACGAGGGGTCTACCCCGGCGGGCAGGTTCTCGTGCCGGAGCGCGATGATGCGCACGTCCCAGTTGTGCGACCAGTTGCTGCCGAGCTCGCTGCGGTCGTAGCCCTGGCTCGAGTAGCTGCGCACGAACTCGAGCGGCCGCACCGGGCCCGTGAAGGACAAGTCGGTGTGCGAGACCTCGAGGCTGCCTGCCATCATGGTGACGGGGTCGGCGCCAGTCGCCGGCTTGTCGGAGGCGAGCTCCTCGGACGACTCGCCGTTCGAAGCGCCGACGTTCGGGTCTCTCACGCCGCCGCTGTTGGGCGGGGTCCGTTGGGTGTCTTTGGGAATGGGCGGGGCGTTGACGGTGTCCACCGTCTGGGCGACTCCGCTGGCGGCCAGCGGCGCGCGGTCGACGGGCGCGCGGCCACCGGTCGGAACGCCACCTCCGCTGACGCTCACGACTGGCGTCGCGCTGGTGTCGAAGAGCGTCGGAGGGCTCACGACGGTGCCGTTGACGCAGGCCCCGGTGCACGGGCTGGTGAGGGTCTGGTCGGGCGCGATGGGGTCGAGCTGAACGCTCTCGCGGCACACGCCCGCCTCGCACACCACACAGGAGCGCAGGCCGTTCATCTGCGCGGGCTCGCAGCGAGTACCGCCGCCCATCGCCGCGTACCGGGCCTGCAGCGCGAGCTGCTCCATGCGACGGACGGCGTCGTTGGCGTCGCACAGGCCCCCGCCCGGCAGCGGTCGCTGGAGGTCGCACGCCCGCGGGCGACCGGTCGAGTTCACCGCCCAGTTCGATGACTCACAGGCAAAGCACCGGCCCTCGCAGTCGGCTGGCGCCAGCGACGGCGAGGTGACGGGCCCGGCTGGCGTCCAGAACATGCCGCTGAAGTTCGCCCAGGTGCACTCTCGAGGCGGCTCGCGAACCGTCACGGTGTTGCCCACGGTGTTGCCGGTGCAGGTGTCGCGCTCCAACGTCACGTCATGGCGCCGGCTTGGGTCGACCATCAACGTGCTGCCGAAGGTGGTGTTGGTGCATGAGCCGAGCAGCGGCGGCAGACAGAAGACGCCGGGGAGCGGCAGGCCCTTGTCGAACATCGTCGTCGACACCAGCGGTTTGCCGCTGGCTCCCAGCGCGCCCTGCCAGCCGTTGATGTCAGCTGAGTCGAGGTAGGTGGTCTGACCGCACCGCGAGTCGCCGCAGGGGCCGGTGCCGCCAGGCGCGACGCAGACGTTCTCGTCGCCCAGGCAACGACCGGTCCCCATGGCCGGGTTCTCGCGGCGCACGGCTCGACCTGCGGCGCCCGACCAGACCGACTTGGGAATGGTCAGGTCGATGATGGCGAGCCGGTACTCCTTCGAGATCATGAAGTCGCCACTGCCGTCGAGCCCGGGGTCCTTCGCGACAAGCCAATATCGACCGTGAAGGTCCTGTGGGTAGGTCGTCTTCGCGATGACGCCGGGCGTCCACGCGTCGTTGGCGATGGCGCTGGAGCGCTCGAGGTAGGTGAGCCAGCTGGGGTCGCTGGTCCGCTCGCCTTCAGGCAGCCCTTCGAGGGCCTGCTCAAACGCGCTCTCGGGCACCATCACCCACTGGAAGTCGGGGTCGGCGGGCAGCGCGACCTCGGCGAAGGAGGTCGCGACGAGGTCGTCTGGGTGGGGCGGGTAGATGCCTTGCCGAACCAGGCTGCTCGAGCCACCCGACTGCCTTGCTTCACAGCCGATTAGACAGACAGACAGACAGACAGACAGACAGACAGACAAAACCTGTGCCGCGCGCTTCGATTGCATGAGCCCCCCTGGCTGCGGGCGCTCCTACCGAACTCGCTCGTGTTTGTGAAGCCACACGTGTCTCAACTGCCCGAGCGGATTCTTGCAGCCGCCCTGAAACCACCCACTCAGGGCGCGGGCGGCGGTGGTCCAGGCCTTCCGAACCGGTACGGCTCGCGCACGGTCAGCCCCGGCGCCGTCACCACCATCACCAGGTCGCCCACCGGCAGCGCCTGCGACACCAACGACAGCGACTCGACGTGGCTCTTCGGCTCCGAAGTCGGCGCGAGGGTGAAGTAGGTGCGCCCGCGCGTCACCTGCAGCCCGGGCGGCAGCTCGAGCTGCACCGTGATCGACGACGCCGACGGGCCGTACTCGAGGCGCGCCGCGAGCTCCATCTGCGTCGGGGTCAGCTTCTGCTGCAGCCACGTCGCGCTCACCCGCGGCGGCGCCACGGGCGCCTGCTCCCGCGCCACCGGCACCGGCGGCGGCGTCACCACCGGCTCGTGCTTCTTCTCCGAGCACGAACAGCCCGAGCACATCGACAGCCCCAGCACCAGCCACGCGCGCATGTGCCGCCCTGTAGCACCGTGTCGGCACTTCATCAGGAAACTGAATGGAATCAGCCGGCTCGCCCCTCAAGGAAGTTGACGCGCGGCGCGAAGCGGTGTGGCCTTGCGGTTCTTCCGTGTGTTCGCCCGTGACGTGACGAGGTTCACCTTTTGAGTGTGGGTCAGGAACAGCGCCAGACGGCCAACGGCACTCCGCCGTCTGGGTACCGTGTGCTCATCGTCGAGGACAACCCCCACATCATCGAGATGTACAGCTACGTGCTCAAGAAGCTCGCCGCCAACGAGCTCAAGGGCGCGACGCCCCTCGAGGTGCACTTCGCCGCAGACGGCCACGCCGCGCTCGCGCTGCTCACCGAGTCGCCGTTCCAGCTGGTGATGACCGACCTCTACATGCCCGTGATGGACGGGTTTCAGCTGATCGAGAAGATCCGCTCCGAGCCGACGTTGAAGGCCCTGCCCGTGGTGGCCATCTCGGCCGGCGGGCAAGACGCGAAGGACCGCGCCATGAAGCTGGGCGTGACGAGCTACCTCAAGAAGCCCGTGCGCTTCGCCGACGTGATGGACACCGTGAAGCAACTGCTGCGCATCACCTGAAGAAGGAACGAATGTCCCAGGCCATGACGAGAGACAAGGTCAGCGGGGACGCGCTCTTCATCTTGAAGAGCCTGAAGGAGAACGGGCGGCTCGGCCGCTCGAACAAGCTGGCAGAGGTCAAGACGGCGCTCGAGAGCACCGTCAGCCTCGAGTTCGACAGCTACTTCTTCTTCCTCCGCAAGTTTCACTACATCGCGATGGACCGCGAGGCCCAGCTCAAGCTCACCGATCAGGGCGAGCGCGTGGTGGGCGGCGACTACCTCGACAAGTTCACCGGCGAGGTCGGCGAGTTCTTCGCCGATCAGATCACCGGCGAAGGCGAAGGCGACGACGGCAGCTCGACGATGATGCAGCCGCCGCCGCCTCCCGCCACCGATCTCATCCTCGAGGAACCCACCGTCATGCCCCCTCCTCCGCCGCCGCGTGGTGGCCGCAAGCCGCCTCCTGACGAGTACCAGCCGCCTTCGATGCCGCACGTCACCGCGCCCGAAGCGTCGCCCCAGCGCGGGTTCGCGCCTGCTCCCCTTCCCCTCACGGCGGCCGTCGTGTCTCCACAGCCCATGCAACTGAACCAACCCATCTCGAGCCCCTCGGGCATGTCGAACATGGCCGGCGCCAAGGGCCAGGACCTCGACCTGCGCTACCAGAAGCACGACCAGGTGGGCTCCGGCCCGCTGGGCACCGTCTTCAAGGGCAAGCACAACGCGCTCGGCCTCGACGTGTGCGTGAAGGAGCTCAAGGACATCTTCGGCTACTTCTCGTTCTTGCAGCGCGGCGAGGTGATCAAGCGCCTCAAGAAGGAGCTGTGCGCCCAGGCCCAGGTGCGGCACCCCGGCATCGTGCAGGTGCTCGACCAGAACACCGACGTGGCGCGCCCCTACTTCGTGATGGAGCTGTGCAAGGGCAGCCTCCGCGAGAAGCTCGACGCCAGCGGCGGCAAGGGCATCGCGGTGCCGCTGGCCATTCGCTACTTCCTCCAGCTCGCCTACGGCCTGCGCGCGGCCCACCAGCAGGGCCTCACGCACCACAACATCAAGCCCGAGAACGTGCTGTTCGACGCCTACGGCAACGCCAAGCTCGGCGACTTCGGCCTCTCGCGCGTCATCGAGGTCGATCAAACCAAGGGCATGCCCCAGGTCTTCGTCGGCACCGGCGGCATGGGCTACATGAGCCCCGAGCTCATCTCGCGCAGCAAAGACGTCGGCCCCTCGTCTGACGTCTACGGCCTGGGCATTCTGCTCTACGAGATGCTGACCGGTCAGATCCCCGGGCGCCGCTCGCCGCTGCCCAGTGAGATCAACACCGAGTGCCCCACCAAGCTCGACCCCATCTTCGACAAGATGACCCAGGACCGCAAAGACTCGCGCTACCCCGACTTCGAGGCGACGCTCGACGACTTCTACAACGCGTTCTCGGGCAAGGAGTTCCTCACCAAGGGTGACGTGATCCTCTCGAGCGAGGTCACCTCGGGCTGAGCCTCAGCCCTCGTCGTTCATCGCCGCGTGGAGCGCCTCGGCGTGGTCGGTGGCGCCCTCGGCGAACAGCGTCGTCTCGGCCTTCTCGAGCAGGGCGTCGAAGCCCTGACGCGTCACCGCGCTCACCGCCACGCCGCCGTGCGTGCGCACCAGGTGCTCGACCTGCAACGGGTCGAGCCGGTCGGCCTTGTTCCACACCTTGAGCCGCGGGCGCTCGCCCAGCTCGAGGGAGCCCAGGATCTTCTCCACCGCCTCGACCTGCCCGTCGCGCGCCGGGTCGGCCGCGTCGATGACGTGCAGGAGCAGCGACGCGTCTTCGAGCTCCTCGAGCGTGGCGCGGAAGGCGGCCACCAGGTCCTTCGGGAGGTCGCGAATGAAGCCCACGGTGTCGGTGATGATGACCTCGTGCTCCCGCGGGAAGCGCAGCCGGCGGCTGGTCGGGTCGAGCGTGGCGAAGAGCTTGTCTTCGGCCAGCACCGCCGACTTCGTCAGCGCGTTGAGCAGCGTCGACTTGCCGGCGTTGGTGTAGCCGACGATCGAGATGATGGGCAGCTCGCGGCGGCTGCGCTGTCGGCGCCGGGTGCGGCGGTCTCCCGAGAGCTGGTCGAGCTTGCGGTCGAGCATGGTGATGCGGTCGCGCACGCGCCGGCGATCGATCTCGAGCTTCGTCTCACCCGGCCCGCGGCCTCCGACGCCGCCGCCCATCAGGCGTGACATCGACTCGTTGGCGCCGACCAGCCGGGGCATCAGGTACTTCAGCTGCGCCAGCTCGACCTGCAGCTTGCCCTCGGCGCTCTGGGCCCGCTGCGCGAAGATGTCGAGGATGAGCTGGGTGCGGTCGAGCACCTTCATGCTGGTGGCCTCGCTGATGCCGCGCGCCTGGCTGGGCGAGAGCTCCTTGTCGAAGATGAGCACGTCGCCGTGCAGCTGCATGGCGCGCAGGTTGAGCTCGTCGAGCTTGCCGCGGCCGATGAGGTACTTCGGGTCGGCCTGCCGGCGCACCTGGAGCAGCTCGTCCACCACCTCGACGCCGGCGGTGCGGGCCAGCTCCTTGACCTCGAGGAGCGAGGCCTCGGAGTCGGCGCGCTTGCCGTCGAGGCACACCGCCACCAGCACCGCGCGCTCCCGGTCGCCGGTGCGCCGCGCGGTGGCCTTCGAGGCGAGCTCGTCCTCCAGCGCCTCGACCGTCGCCGCGAAGTCGGGTTGGTCGTCGAACACCGAGCGCAGCGTCTCGGTGCGCCAGAGCGTGCCGTCGGCGTTCTCGGGCATCAGGTGGCCGTAGTGCAGCACGCCCGGCTCGCCGCCCGGCCCCACGCCGATGGCGGCCACCAGGTCGAGCCGCAGCAGCGCGAGGTCGGTGAGGTCGTCGCGGGTGAGGGGCTCCGACTTCAGGTGCGTGTGCACCAGCCGCAGGCCGCGCAGGCGCACCTGGCCCGCGCGGGTGCGGCCGATGTCGGGCAGCTCGAGCTTGTGCGCGTTGCCGACGATGACGTGCTCGACCACGCCCTTGCGCGACAGCAGCACGCCCACCTGGCGGTTGGTCTCGAAGCTGAACTCGGCGAGGTGCCGCGCCAGCTCGGCCGAGACGATGTCGTGCGGAGAGACGCGCCGACGGAAGGTGTTGCGCAGGTGCTTCAGCTCGCTGGGCTTGAGGCCCAGCGTGTTGCCAGTGGGTTCGTTCATGAGCTCGGAGGGACAGGCGATAGCGTCGCGGACTTCGCGCAGCAACCACACGAATGGGGCGCGGCGGGAGGAACCAGGGTCAAGCGCGCGGCGGGCTCATGGCCGGCAGCAGACGGGGGCGGCGGCGGGGGCCTGACAAAACCGGTTGAGGCGCCTCGCATATTGCGGGCTAGCCTCGTTCGCCGCCGTGACGGAGTTCCTCTACCCTGCCTTCCTCTTCGCGTTCGGGCTGCTGTTCGGCAGCTTCTTGAACGTCGTCATTCACCGGCTGCCCCGCGCCGAGAGCGAGACGAGCACCTGGTGGGTCGGCTACGGCAGCCTCGTCAACCCGCGCCGCTCCCAGTGCCCGCACTGCGGCCACGCCATCACCTGGTACGAGAACATTCCGGTGGTGTCGTGGCTGGCGCTGCGCGGCAGGTGCGCGGGCTGCAAGGCGCCCATCTCGCCGCGCTACGTGCTGGTGGAGCTGATGACGGGCCTGCTCTTCGTGGCGTGCTTCGTGCGCTTCGGGCTGACCTACCCGCTGCTCCCCGCGCTGGTGATGGTGCTTCTCGTGGTGCCGCTGGTCTTCATCGACGCCGAGCACTGGATTCTGCCCTTCGAGCTGACGCTGCCGGGCATCGCGCTGGGGCTCGCGTTGGCGCTTCCCCTCGGGTGGGACGCGGCGCGCAACGCGCTCATCGGAGCCGCCGCCGGCTTCCTCGGCTTCCGCGTGATGGAGTACTTCGGCTGGCTGATGTTCCGCAAAGAGGCGCTGGGCGCGGGGGACAAGTACCTGCTGGCGCTGCTCGGCGCGTTCCTCGGCTGGCGGCCGCTGTTCGGGGTGCTGTTCCTCTCGTCGCTCCAGGGCGCCGTCTTCGGCGGCGTGAACCTGCTGCTGCGCGGGCGCGCGGGGCCCGAGGCTCCGGGCACGTCGCCCGACGGCGCGGCGGGCGCGGACGGGTCTTCGTCGTCGGGTCCTTCGCCGACCTCTCACGCTGCACTGTCCTCCGACGCTGCGCCGACCTCCGACGCTGCGCCGACCTCCGACGCTGCGCCGACCGCGCCGACCGCGCAGGGTGCGCCCACCTCGAGCGCCAACGCAGTGCCGACGCCGCCAACCGCGGACGGAGCGCCGCCAACCGCCGACGGAGCGCCGCCAACCGCCGACGGAGCGCCGCCAACCGCGGACGGAGCGCCCCCAACCGCCGACGGCTCCACCTCGGCCGATGACGCGACCGCCGACGACGCAGACGAGGTCTTCACCTTCACGCCCGACTTCCTCAGGCCCGGGCTCTCGTTCCCGCGCCGCCTCGCCCTGCTGCCGTGGACGCTGCTGTTTCAGCCCATCCCCGACGACCCGCCGCTCGCCGAAGGAGACAAAGAAGGCGGCGACGACCTCGACGACGAGTGGGTGCCGGGCGCCACCTCGCTGCCCTTCGGCCCGTGGATTGGCCTGGCCGGCCTCGAGGTGCTGCTGCTGACGCCGTGGCTGCACGCCACCTTCGCCGGCACGCCCTTCGGCCTGACGATGAAGCTCATCTTCGGCACGCCCGGCTGAGCGTCAGTCGAAGACGACCAGGTCGTCGCGGTGCACCGCCTCGTCGAGGCCGCGCCAGCCCAGCACCGCCTCGATCTGCGCGCTCTTCTTGCCGGCGATGCGCCGCAGGTCGTCGGCGCCGTAGGCCACCAGGCCGCGCGCGAAGGGCTGGCCGTCGGGCCCGCACAGGTCCACCGGGTCGCCGTGCGCGAACTGCCCCGTCACCTCGCGAATGCCCGAGGGGAGCAGGCTCTTCTTCTTCTCGATGAGCGCCACCCGCGCGCCCGCGTCCACCAGCAGCGTGCCTCTGGGCTTGAGGGCATGGGCGATCCACGCGGCGCGCGCGTCGCGGTGGGTGGCGGTGGGCTCGAAGACGGTGCCCACGTCGTCACCCGCGAAGAGCCCGGTGAGCGCCCCGCTGCGGTGGCCCTCGGCGATGACGCAGCGCAGCCCCAGCTCGGTGACGCGCGCCGCGGCTTTGAGCTTCGTCACCATGCCGCCCGTGCCGACCGCGCTCCCGCTGCCTCCCGCGGCCTTCACCATCTCGGGGGTGACGCGCTCCACCAGCGGAATGCGCCGGGCGGCGGGGTTGGTGCGCGGGTCGGCGTCGTACAGCCCGTCGACGTCAGAGAGGATGATGAGCGCGTCGGCCTGCACCAGGCCCGCCACCAGGCCGGCGAGCGTGTCGTTGTCGCCGAACTTGATCTCATCGACCGACACCGTGTCGTTCTCGTTGATGACGGGCACCACGCCGTGCTCGATGAGGCGCTCCAGCGCGTGCCGCGCGTTGAGGTAGCGCCGGCGGTCCTGCATGTCCGAGTGGGTGAGGAGCACCTGCGCCACCACGGTCGGCGCCAGCGCCTCTTCCCACGCCCGCATCAACCGGCTCTGGCCCACCGCGGCGCACGCCTGCTTGCCCGGCATGTCTTTCGGGCGCTCCGACAGCCCGAGCCGCTCCACGCCCAGCGCGATGGCGCCAGACGACACCACGATGAGCTGCCGGCCTTCGCCGAGCGCGAGCAGCTCGCTGGCCAGCTTCTCGAAGTGCGGCCGGTGAAACCGCCCCGTGGCGTGCGTCAGCGCGTTGGTGCCCAGCTTCACCACCACGCGACGCGCCTGGGCGAGCGCCTCACGACCCGTCTTGCGTCTCGGAGTCACGGGTGCCGCGCATAGCCCACTTCCACCCGCCGGCGCAGCGGCGCGTCAGAGCAGGCTGCGCAGCAACAGGGCCCGCTGCTCGGCCGGCTGGGCGAGCAGCTTCGTCAGCCGCAGCTTCTCGGCGTCACAGGCGACGTCATCGGGGGCCTCGTCGGGCCGCTTCAGCACGCTCTGGGCGAGGCCCAGCTCCTCGTCCTGCGCGGCCAGCTTGAGGAGCGCCAGCTTGCCCGGCTGCTCCGCCGGCCGGCCCGCGTCGGCGCTCTCGGCCAGGGTGAGCGCCTCGCGGGTCAGCTGCACCCACCGCGCCCCCACCGGGTCGGGGAGCCGCTCGAGCAGGGCAGGCGACTCCTCGAGGCGCTGCCGCACCACGTTCGCGCAGTCTCGCTGGCCGATCTCCTCGAGCAGCTGCAGCCGCAGGGTGAAGCGCTCCACCAGCAGGCCGGCGGGCGCGCGCAGGAGCGCGTCTTCGGTGCGCAGCCGCACCCACGCCGTCCCTGCGTCGGCGGCGTGCGGTCGCGCCCTCGTCGAGAGCCACGCGCCCAGGGCGTTCAGCTCGCGCACCAGCCCGGGCCGCGTCGTGCTGAAGGCCAGCACGCTCGACCGGAGCCGCTCGACGGTCGGCGCCCCGCCTGCCTTCGGCGCCCACGCCCGCACGTCGCACACCGACGACACCAGCCGGAAGCGCCCGATGACGTGCGCCATCTCGCCGACCGTCCACTGCCCCAGCACCCCTTCGAGCCACGGCCCTTCGCCGAGCTTGCCCATGGCCACGCCCTCGAGGTCGTGCTGCTCGCGGGCCAGGGCCAGCTGGGCGCGCAGGCTCGCCTCGGCCCCCTCCACCAGCGCTCGGCACTGAACGGTGAGGTGCACCGGCCCGTCGGGGTCGACCGCCCAGGCCTCGACCTCGGGCTTGAAGCGGGCGCGCGCGTCTGACTTCACCGCCAGCCAGCGATCGTCGAGCAACAGACGCCAGCCCGGGCCCGAGAGCGCGCCCTGCAGGGGCTCGGTGTCTTTCTCGGTGAGCTGTTGAGGCGGCGGTGCCGGCACGGGGGCCGGCGGCGGGGCCTTGCACCCGGCCGCGACCAACACGAGGAGGGGAACGGCGGCCCTGCTCAGATGCACTCGTACCCGCCCACGCAGCTGGTCTTGAAGCCGGTGCCCATGTCCACCTCGGCCTCGATGACGCTGGTCACCAGCGACTCCGAGTTGAGGTCGGTGCCGAAGAAGCCGGTCGAGCGAATGATGTACCGGTTGGCCGGGAGCGTGAAGTCAGGGGTCGAGAGCCGGTAGATGATGAACTGGTACTGCAGCCCGCCCCCGTTGAGCAGGTTGGGGCCGGTGCCCATCACGGGCCCGACCGAGTAGGTCGCGCCGCAGAGGTTCGCGTTCACGTCGGCCACCGTGCAGGTCAGCACCGCGACGCGTGGCACCTGCGCGCTGCGAATTCGCCTCACGCCTTCCTGGAGCCCCATCTCGGCGTTGTTCGTCGCGATGATCTGCGTCGCGGTGATGTTGCTCAAGGTCGCCGTGTCGCGCGCCTGAAGGAAGAAGCCGCTGGCGATCACCGTCAGCAGCAGCAGCGCGACCAACACCGACACCATGGCGATGCCGCGCTGGTGCCGCTTCACCGTTCGTCTCGTCATGGCGCCACCAATGCGATGTTCTGCGGCAGAATCGTCGTCTCGAGCACCGCCCGGTGGTTGCCGGAGTAGGCGTCGATCGCCCCGACCGCGTGGTCGTACAGCGCAGGCCGCACGAACATCGCCTGGTCACCGAAGCCGCGGGCTCGAGACGAGAGGGTGGTGACGGCGATGCGGTAGGCCTTGGCCAGGAACGGCGTGCGCTGAGCCGCCACCATCGAGGTGCCGTCGAGCGTGCCGGCGGCGGTGGGGTCGGGGTTGTACCCGATGCAGTCTCCGGCGATGGAGCCACACAGACAGGTCGCCGTGAGGCCGGCGCCGGAGCAGCTCGGGCCCGTCACCATTCCAGGCGTCTGCGCCAGGCTGAGCATGGTCGCCACCTGCAGGTCCTCCACCGCCTCCTGCACGCTGACGAAGTCGAGCTGCGAGCCCGGCAGCGGATACTTCGGGCCCCAGCGTTGGCGGAACAGCGCCGGGCGCACCGTCGCCGAGAACGCGGGCGGGCGGCACACCAGGTAGCGGGTCACCTGCCCGAGGGCGGTGATGGCCATGCCAGGCGCCGGGCACTGCCCCGAGCCGGTGACCGGGTAGGCGGTCGCGGCGGCGTTCGAGCGAAGGCTCTGGGTGAGCAGCACGTAGTTGCCAGTGCCCACGGCGCCGGGGAGCCGCGCGGCGCACGCGGTCGCCTGGCTGCTGAAGAAGACGATCTCGTCCTGCCCATCGAGCCCGTCGGGGAACGGGTTAGGGCTGCCGCCACCGTTGAAGCACGAGACCGCAGGCGGCGGCCCGCACACGCCCAGCGGCACCTTGCCCACCGAGTAGATGCCCGCGGGCCACACCGAGCGGCCTTCACGAAACTCGATGACGTCGGTGCCCGGCATCACCTCCCAGCCCGCGCGCCCGCCGCAGTTGGCGGTGTCGGCCAGCTCCGGGTGCGCCGAGGTGACGTTCTGCAGCACCCGCACCGCGAAGGGCGCCGCCCCGAACCGGAAGCCGGCGTTCGCCGCGTCGAACTGCATCATCGACAGCGCGACCCGCGCGTTGCCCCGCACCTCGACCAGGTTCGACGCCTCGCGCCGCTGCCGCGACACCGAGACGACCACCGACATCACCGCCGCCAGGACGATGGAGAGCACCGCGAACGAGAGCATCAGCTCGATGAGCGTGACGCCGCGGCGAAGTCGTCTAGAGGCCGGCATCGGGAATCTCCGAGATGATGACTGAGACCTGCGCGGTCCTCAGCAGCGAGACGGCCCCGAGCGCGTCACGCCACTCGGTGTTGACGACCACCCGTCGGGCGCGCACCCCGCCATCGCCGATGTCGCTGATGATTCGGGTGCGCCCGTACCGCCGGCCGTCACCATCGAAGAGGATGCCCGCGTCAAAGGTGCCGACCGGCACCGCGTCGAACGGCATCGACATGGCCTCGGCGGCGCCGGCCGCGGCCATGTCCTGACCGGTGGCGCGCGCGTTCGCCACGCCGTTCTGGTTCACGCCCGAGATGAGCAACTGAACGATGCCCACCATCCCGAGCAGGAGCACCGACGAGGCCACCATCGTCTCGAGCAGCGTCGAGCCGCCCTTCACGCGCCTCATGGCGCCACCGCGGGGCCGTCTGGAGGAACGCTCACCGAGCGGCTCGGGGTGACCGTCGCCTTCGGCGTTCGAATGGTGAGGTCGAGCGTCGCCCCGACCGCCAGCGGCGTCACCGCCGACACGCCGTCGGCGTCGCTGTCGGCCCAGACGGTGCGGGTGCCGTTGGGCTGCCAGGCGATCGACAGCGAGCCCGTGCGCAGCTGGTTGAGCGGCTCAGTGATGACGCCCGCGGGCAAGAAGATGGTCGAGCCGAACTCCTGCATCGAGTAGTCGTTGACGAGCCGGTCTCGCAGCGGCACCGCCAGGCCAGGCTCGTAGGCGCCCGTCACCGATTGGCAGTCGTTCTTCCGCCACACGATGATGGTGCCCGGCTTGCGCGGCACGTCGGCGGGCCCGAGCGGGTTGTAGTTGGCGCCGTTGATCTGCACCACGTACGTGCACCGCTCGGTGATGGCCCGGGTGCGGGCGGTGCGAAGAATGTTCGCGACCGTCTGCGCAGACCCGTTGAGCTTCCCCAGCTCGTTCACCGACGAGAGGGTGGCGGCCGACAGCGTCGCGAGGATCGCGATGATGGCCACCACGACCATCAGCTCGATGAGGGTGAAGCCCCTGCGCCTCACTTCAGTCTCCGGTAGCTGCGCACCGCGCCCGGGGTCGGGTTCTGCTTCACCGGCACCTGGTTCACGCCCGGCGTGTTGCTGGTGGTGAAGTAGAGGTTGTCGTTGATGACGACCAGGTCGCTGGGAATGCCGACGGCGCCGAGCTCGACCACCGAGGTGGCCTGGCCCGCCCACGGAGACCCGGGCGGGAACACCAGACACGAGGTGAGCGCGCCGGTGATGGCGTTGAAGCCGTACAGCCGCGCGCTGCCGGTGCCGCCGCAGCTCGAGCCGGCGAACGGCGTGTAGGTCGGAACGATGACGCAGCTCGAGATGACCGCCGGCTCGCTGACGATCTGCTCCTTGGTGTCGGTGCAGGTGACCCCTTCGCCGTTGCAGAACTTCGCCACCCAGAGGGCACGGCCGTCGTTGAGCGCGCCGTGGCTCTGGTCGTTGAAGTCGTGCACCGCGTAGAAGTAGTTCGCGTCCTTGAAGTCCACCCCGGGGCTGTTGGGCGTGTCGCTGTTGCCGGTGCCGACGAAGAGGTCGGGCTTGCCGGTCGCCACCAGGCTGTTCGACAGCTTGGCCCGGTTGAGAATCGGAGGCGCGACCGCCAGGGGCAGGGCCCCGTCGGGGCTCAGCGCGTACGTCGGCGGGTCGTTCGGGTCGGCGATGTTGCCGGCGTAGGTCTTCACGACGCGGTTGATGGGCGTGTTGACGCCGGCGTTGGTCGCCTGCTTGTCGTTGCGGGTGCTCGTCGGGTCGAAGAACTCGTCGGGCTGCCAGTACGAGCGGTTGTTCCACTGGGTGCCATCGGGCTGCGCGAACCGAATGGCGTAGAGGGTCTTCCCGCCGGCGATGTACCCGCTGTCCATGTACGGGCTGCCCGCGCGCCGGTAGCTCGCCGGCCGGGCCACGAAGGTGTCGCTCAGGTTGTTGTTGGCGATGCCGCCGCGCTGGTACTGCCAGAGGTTCGCGACCATGACGGGGTTGTTGTCGCTGCCGACGTTGCGTCGCAGGGCGTCGACGACGAACACCGCGTCGCCCTCCATGGGGCCGGTCACCGGGTCGTCGGCACCACCGCCGAAGAAGGCCACGAACTTGTCGTTGCCGGCATACCGGACGCGGCCGATGGCGGGCGCGCTGTAGGTCAGGCCCAGGTTGCCGTCCTCGAAGTCCCAGAGCACGCCGTTGTTCGAGCCGTTCGAGGTGCCGCTGGGCGGCGAGTGGTCGGTGATGTCGAGGGCGATCATCCCACGGCCACCCTCGCGCATGGTCCCGATGAGCACGGTCTTCCACCGGTTGGTCGCGCAGTTGTCGGCAGAGCCGCTGAAGTCGGAGTTCTCGTTGCAGACGTCGGCGACCGAGACCGGCCCGTTGAGCATGTTCATCGCCCAGCTGCCGGTCGACTTGAGCTTGAACAGCGACTCGCCCAGCGTCGGCTGGCCCTGCGCCGGAACCTCCTTCAGGTGGAGGTTCATCGGCACCACCGACCAGTCCTCGCGGCCATTGGGGCAGGCCATGCTCGACTCGCTCGAGCAGGCCGCAGCCGTGCTGTTGTCGATGACCGAGTGGATCATGCCGTCGTTGGCGGCGAAGTAGATGCGCGTGCCACGGGTCGTCGAGGTGCCGGTCATGAAGGCCCTGAACGACGTGCGCGCCGCCGGGCTGGTGCCACCGTACGCGTCATCGAACGGCGACTTGCCCACCACCACCGGGGAGGAGTTCACGATGGGGCCCAGGGCCGAGGCGCGGTACACCACCGAGCCCGCGAACGTGCGGTCGTAGGGCTGGTTGCGCGCCCGCAGGAAGTTGATGACGTCGTTGACGTTGGGCGTGCCGCCGTCGGGCAGGCTGTTGTTGAAGTCGAAGCGCGTGTCCATGCGGGTGTCGCGGAAGTTCATGCCGGGCTCGAAGTCTTCGCCGTGGGTGTGGTCGTTGTGGTCCACGACGCCCTTGATGGTGCGCGAGGGGTGCCCCGGGTCGTTGAGCTTCGCGTGGTGGTCCCACGCGACCGACGGCGCGCCGGTGACCGGGTCGATGGCGTAGGCGGTGAACAGACCGTACCAATCGGGGCCCGAGCCCAGGGGCTTGACGTACTGCGCCGCGTAGATGCGGGTGCCGTCGGTGCCGATGGCGGGCTTCGACCTCGACTCCTGGCCCGCCAGAATCGTGGTGAACACCGCGTTGAGGGTGTTCTGCAGGTCGGCCAGCGTCGACGGGAAGTAGGCGTTGGTGGTGCCACCCGCGCTCGCGACCGCGTTGAGGGGCCCGACGCCTGCGCTGGCCGCGCCGTCGCCGAAGCCAATCACGAAGGTCCGAATGTCAGGCGCCGTCCTCGGGAAGGCGGTGCTGGTGTTGCGCAGCGACGACACCAGGCCCTGCACCGAGGTCGTCGGGCTCGTCCCCGTCAAGGTGTAGTTGACCGGCGTGCTCTCGACGCCGTCGGTCGCGAGGATGATGAAGTAGTCGCGGCAGTCCTTGCCGTTGGGCTCGGGGTCGGTGTTCCAGCGGTCCGTGAGGTAGTCGGCCGCGTTCTTGATCGAGCCCAGCAGCGGCGTGTAGTCGGCGTCGATGCCGCCCGCGCGGTCGGCGAAGTCAGCCACACAGGCGCCACCGCGGAGCGAGCCGTCGGCGTTGGGGCCGTCTTGCACACCGTCGGCCGGGCTGACATCGGCGTTCGGCATGATGCAGAGGGTGGTGGCCGCGCGCAGCCGGTTGGCCTGGGTGATCTCGTTGTACGAGAGGTCGTCCGGAATCGGGACGAAGGTCGAGACCGCGGGCACGTCGCCCGAGGGGGGCGCCGACACGCCGGTCCGCCCACCGAAGCCCTGGAGCTTGTTGTTGGAGTCGGTGTTGAAGACGGTCGCGCCAGCGGCCTGGGTCCACGACACCGACTGGTAGGGAATGGGCGCCGCGCCCGAGGTGCGGAAGCAAGGCTTGGTCGGCGTCGGCGGCGGGCCGGGCTGGCCTGCAATGTCAACACAGCCAGCGCTCGTGTACGCGCTCAGGTTGTTGGTCGCCGCGGGGTTGTAATAATCTGACACCAGACTGTACGTCGCGCCGCTCGGAATGCCGCCGTTGGTGCAGAAGCCGGGAGGCACGGGCGTCGTCGGCTTGGCCACCTGGTACGAATCGGGGCTCGCCGGCAGCGAGGTGGGGTCTTCCTCACACAACCGCGAGGAGGTGTTGGTGGGGCTGTTCTGGAAGTTCTCGGTGGTGTTGAAGTACTGGGCCCGGCCGCGCCTGGCGCCCGTGGTGTAGCAGAGGCCTCCGGAGCAGGAGTCGCCGGTCAGGCACTTGCCCGACGCACACGCGCCGCCTCCCGCGCTGGCGTACGGCGTGTAGCCGTAGACTCTGCTGGGAGAGTCGCCCGCGCCCCACGAGAGCTTGCAGGTCGAGCCCGCAGGCGCCGCGCCGTTGCCGCCGCCAAGGGAGTTCGTTCGCCCCAGCATCGTGCCGAAGGCGCTGCAAGGAGACGTCGCCGGACACGCGGTCTCGAGCGCCCCCGAGTACGTCGAGCTCGAGTTCGCTCCGCACATGCCGGCGCCGAAGGTCCGCGCGCTGGCCCGGCCGATGAGCTCGGTGCCCTTGGTCTTGTATTCGTAGGTGTACAGGTTCCTCGAGGCGCGGAGCGTCGACTTCACCGACCAGTACTCGCACACCTTCTCGGTGGGCGGCGCGAAGTCGTACCGGCGCGCGCCGACCTGGTAGTCGCAGCGGTGCTGGTCGGGGTTGCGGCGATCGAGCTGCCATCGGGCGCGCGTGTAGTTGCAGGTCGGCGCGGTCTGGTTGACGGTGTAGGTGTAGCTGTTGGCCGTGTAGTTACACTGCGTGGTGGGGCGGTCCCACTGGAAGCGCTTTTGCTGGTACTGGCAGGCGCGGCAGGCGTCTTTGCTCTCGGGGCCACAGGTCATCGAGATGACCGCCGGGCCGCTCTGCCAGAGCGTGCAGGGCGTCACGCCGCCGGGGCAGAGCGACGCGTCGGTGCTGGTCACCCAGGTCGAGTTCGAGCCCAGGCAGGTGGGCGTGGGGCCTGACGTCACGGGCCCGTTCACGAGGCCGCCCACGTTCTGGTCACGCACGGCGGTGCCCGACCAGCCCGCGGGGGCGGCAGTGCGGTTGTAGATGTTCAGCCCCCAGCTCGACGAGTCTGCGGGGCCGGCGTTGTTGCTCACGTAGGTGAGCTTGCAGGGGAAGCCGCCGCAGCCCGAGAACGAGCCCGCCGCGGCGATCTCGAAGGTGCCCATGGTGCACGACCCCGAGGTGATGGTCTGGGTGACCGGCTGGTTGGCCGAGGTCGTCGGGCCGGTGTAAGCCTTGTTGTTGAACGCGCAGTTGGCCGGCGGGGTTGCGAGGGCCCCGAGGTTCGACCAGCGCACCACGTTGGGACAGGTCGTCGTGGTAGCCACGGCCCCCATGCCGCCCGAGGTGAACGAGCAGGCGCCCGCGCCCGCGCCCGTGCACCCGCCAGGAGCCGAGGTCCACACGCTGTTCGCCGGGGCGGCGCCGTTGGTGCCGATCGAGGCCGGGCAGCTCACCGCGGGCAGCAGCAGCCGCAGGTTGAAGGTGTCGGAGGCGATGGGCGTCGTGCGCTCGTTGACCGGGTTGTAGACGTCCGCGTAGATGGTGGCGACGTTGTTGACCCACGCGCCCGGCAGGTCGACGTCGTTGCTCAACCTGACGTCGCACGGGTAGGCGGCGCTGCAGGTGTAGTTCGTTCCGGTGCGGGTCGGCGTGTCATCGGTCCGCGCGCCGCGGGCGACGGCGCTGCTGTCGAGCGTGGTCTGCGCGTTGTTGACGCCGAAGCTACCCGACAGCGACCCGCTCGTGTAGCGGGTGGTCGTGCCGACGTTGGTGCCTCGCGGCCAGCCACCACCCAGACAGCCGGTGCCGTTGGGGAGCGTCACGCTGCCGGTCAGGATGGTCGGCGTGTAGGCGGCCGAGCCGGCGTTGTACTGGCTGAACTGGTACGTGCCGGACAGCGAGGAGAGGGTGTTGGCAGGGGTGAAGGTGTTGTCGAAGAAGCCGTACCACGCCGTCGAGCCAAACCGAGAGACCGGCGTGGTGCTGTACGAGAAGAAGCTGCAGGGGTTCTGCGCGGAGCAGCGCTCACTCGCGCCGCCGAAGTTGCGCCAGTTGCCGACGGCGCTCCCGATGGTGGGCGTGGCGGTGAGGGTGACGCTGGGCGGCGTGGCGCCGGGGTTGGTGGTAGGCGTGACCGCCGCGGGGCAGCTGAGCGTGCCCAGGCCGACGATCTGCTCGGTGCGGGGCATCACCGTGGTGTAGACGACCGGGTTGATGGCGGTGTCGTACGGCAGGTTGTTCTGGCAGCCGGCGCCGTTGTTGACGATCGAGGTGAAGGTCGCCGGGAACGAGGGCAGCGGCCACGTGTAGACATCGCAATCGATCGGCGACGGTGACGCCCCCGTCTTCGTCAGGACGTAGCAGTTGCGCGTGTCGGCGCCGCACGCCGTCGCCGGGGCCATCCACGTGGCGGGGGTGCTGACACCGGTGGGCATGGGGCAGAAGCTCTTCAGGCCAGCGCCGCCGCCGCCCAGGCTCGAGTCAGGGAAGAACAGCTCTGACGTTCGGGTCGTGCCCGGGGTGCAGGTGGTGTCGGGCGAGAGCGCGTTGCCGGCGCAGGTGCTCGAGCCGCTGCCGGTGTAGTCGGTGAGGCTGGTGAAGCTCTTGCGAACGTTCGGGGCCGAGAACACGTCGTACGAGCAGGTCGTGTTGAGCGTGTTGGTCGAGTCGGCCTGAATGATGTACTGGTAGTAGGTCGCCAGGCCGATGCGCGCGTCGCCCGTGTAGGCCGGCAGCACCTGGTTCACGGCCTTCTTCGCGACACAGAACTTGCTCACGCAGTTGTTGTCGGTGGCCATGTTGTAGTCGCCACCAGCCGCCTCGGTGACCGGCACCATGTTGTCGGAGCAGGCCGGGCACGTCGTGAAGGTCGGGTACTGCATCATCGACCTCGACGTATCGAGGATGATCATGACGCGCGGCTTGGGCACCTGCGCGCCTGCGGCCAGGGAGACCAGAACCGACGAGAGCAATGCGATGCGCGTGAGTGTGTGCATGGTGACCCTTTGGGGCTGCTCGCGACTGCAAGAACCGATCGGCGCCCGACCCACCTGGTTCGCCTTTGTTTCTGGGCAGTTGGGTGCTGCGCGGGGCGACCGTCGCCCCTCGCGAGAAAGTGTTGCGACCTTCGGTGTGAAATTGTTGCGAGCTTGTCGCACCTGGGCGCTCAGGTCGGTCAAGGTAGGTAGCCCTGCAGATCGACGCGGCCGAGCTCGAGGACGACGACGAGCTCATAGGCCCGCCCGGCGGGGATCTTGAGCTTCACGCCCGCGTCGGAGCGGGGGTCGAACACGTGCGTCGTCTCCTGGTTGAGCCCGGCGGCGGCCTCGGTGACGCAGGCGGCGAGCTCGGGCGCGACGCCGCCGTCGACGCCGCGGGTGAGCTCGACGTGGCTGAGGGTGATGGCCGTCTCGCTCGTCTCACAGCGAAGCAGCAGCTCCTCGGTCACCGGCGTGGGGAGATGCTCGGCGCACCGGGCGCCGATGGCGCGACGGAGCTGCGGCAACAGCGCGTTCTCGACCACCCGCATCGCGACCGAGTCCACCAGCTCGTCGCTCGCGCGCTCCATCGACGCCGCCTTCTTCTGGCTGACCGTCCAGATGATCATGCCGATCGCTCCGAGCGCGACGACGGCGACCGCGCCCATCACTCTTGTCTGATTGCCCGTGGCCATGATGACTCCCGTCGAAGCGAAAGCTATGCCACGGCCGCCGACGCGCAACGAAACGACCGCCGCGCGCGGGGCCAGAGAAAAAACCGGCGGGCACGCGCGCGCGCCGAGGCGAGGACGACGGAATCGTCCACGTCAAGGCGGTGGGCGGCTTGTTTCGTCGGAGCGCGTGCGGTCTCGTGCTCACTCTCACCGCAGCGCAGTGGAGGCCGACCGATGCGCACCCAAGTGAACGTCGCAGCGACGATGGACGAAGCGGGGGGCACCTTGCTCGACCGCGCGCTCGACCCCGAGCGGTGGGCCTTGCCCACCCGCCGCGTCACCAAAGACAACCTCTGCCAGGTGGGCTCGGTGCAGGTCTGCGCGTCGCTCGACATCATCACCCCCACGCTCGACACCTTCCTTCGCGTGTCCTTCCGGGGGCCGGGCCTCTCGCCGATGGAGGCCGCCGAGCTGCTCGAGCAGTTCGTCTCGAAGCGCTTCACCTACGTGCCCAACGCCGAGTGGTTCGTCGAGATCGACGCCCGCAAGTGGATTCACTTCTCGCGCAAGTACACCGAGCGCCGCCTCGAGGCTTGAGCCGCATGCGCCGCCTCGCCCTCGCCTTCCTCCTCACCTTCGCCGCCGCCCCCGCGCTCGCCGACCTGGTCGCCCCCAGCGAGTCGGAGTGCCGAGAGAAGAAGGCCGGCGCCGCCTGCCGCGCCGAGTTTGGTGCGGGCGTGTGCACCCCGGCCACCTGCAGCCGCAACGACTACAGCGAGGGGCCGCCGCCGAAGCAGAAGCTCGTCGATTGTCTCAAGTGCCTCGCGCCCGCAGCCGACGCCGGCGTCGGTGGGAAGAAGAAGCTGAAGAAGTGAAGAGCCCCCTGCCCGCTGCCCTCGTGGCGCTGGTGCTGGGCGCGAGCGTGGCGCGCGCCGACGTCCCCGCGGCGAACTCCACGCAGTGTCAAGGAGCCGCGGCGGGCTCGGCGTGCGTGACTGACGACGGCGCCGCCGGCACCTGCGTCGCGCAGCTGGTCAGTCGCTTCGACTACAGCGAAGGGGTTCCGCCGAAGACGAAGCAGGTCGAGCTGCTCCTCTGCGTGGCCAGCGCCTCCGCCGCTCAGGCGACGCGGGCGCCGACGTGGCTGGCCGGAGCGCTCCTGCTGCTGGTGATGTCGGGCCTCATCGCGGTGAAGCTCGCCGGCCGTCGCCGGAGCGCGCTCGCGTGAGCCTGGCCCAGGCCGTGCTCGCGCCGGCCGACGCGGCGCGCTCGGCGGCGCTCAAAGTCCTCGCCCCCTGGCTGGCGCCCCTCTACGCCGACCGTCACCGCCGCGTGCGGTGGCTCGGCATCGTCTCGGTGGTGAGCGCGTTCGCGCTGACGGGGCTGGCGCCGCTGTGGAGCCTGGCGCTGGGCCCGGTGCTGCTGGGCGTGCCGCACCTGGCCTCCGACGTCCGCTACCTCGTGGTGCGCCCCGGGCTGCACCGCCACGCCGCGCTGGTGGTGCTGATGGGCGCGCCGCTGCTGGCCGCGTCGTTCGGCGCCGGCCCCGCCGTCGGCATGCTGGGGGTGCTGCCCGCCCTCTTCGTGGGCCATCGACCCCGGTGGAGCCTTCGCCTCGCCGCGGCGCTCGCAGGCTGGGCGGCGCTGTCGTGGGCGGCGTGGCAGGCGCCCTTCGGGTTCCAGCTCGCCTTCGTGCACGCGCACAACCTCATCGCCGTCGCGCTCTGGTGGTGCTTCACCTCGCGGCCCGCGTCAGCGGCGTGGGTGCCGGCGCTCGCCCTGCTGGGCACCGCGGCCATCTTCGCCGGCGCCCTCGACCCGCTGGTGACGGCGAGCGGCGGCTGGAGCGCGCCGTGGACGGGCACCAGCTTCACCGAGTTCGTCGAGACCACCACGCCCGCGATGGACGCCACGCTCGCCGCGCGCCTGGTGCTGTCGTTCTGTTTCCTCCAGGCCGTGCACTACGCGGTGTGGCTGCGGCTGGTGCCTGACGACGCGCGCGCGCGGCCCGCGCCCCGCACCTTTCACGCCAGCTGGCTCGCCCTGGTGATGGACTTCGGGCTCGCGCCGCTGCTGGTGGTGGTGGCGCTGGCGCTGGGCGTGGTGGCCTGGGGCCTCGTCAACCTGCCGGGCGCGCGCCTGGGCTACCTGCAGCTGGCGGCGTTTCACGGGTACCTCGAGCTGGCCATCGCGGCCCGCTGGTTCGTTCACGGGCGCGCGCGGTGAGCGCCTTCTTCGGCACCGCGTTCGGCGCCTGGCTGGTGGGCTTCGCCTTCACCCAGGCCATCGAGGTGCCGCTGTACCTGCGCGTCACCGACGGGCGCTGGAGCACCTCGCTCCTCGCCTCGACCTTCACGCACCCCGTCGTCTGGTTCGTCTTCCCCGCGCTGTGCCCGCTCGCCTGGGGCTATTGGGGCATGGTGGCCGCCGCCGAGGCCTTCGCGGTGCTGGGTGAGACGGCGTGGCTGCGCGTCAACGGGGTCGGCGCGTCGCTCAAGTGGGCCTTCATTGTCAACGCCGCGAGCGCGGTGGGCGGTCTGTTGCTGCGCGCGGCCTTCGGGGCGCCATGAGCGGAGCATTGCATCGCAAGACTACAGTTCAACCACTTGTACTCGTTGAGGTTGATTTCAAGCAACCATGTAGGCGAACGCCCGACAATGTGGTTCAAGCAAGAACTCTCTCTCCGGAGCACGGCAGATGACCATCAAGATCCAGCGCGGTCGGCAGTTCGCAGTCGGTGACGCTTCGGTTCAGGTGCTGGACGACAAGGGCAAGGCGGGCAGCTACCTGCAGAAGGCGTCGGACAAGCTGGTCAGCCAGAACATCAGCGTGGTGGTGCGCGGCCCGTACAACCGGAAGATCACCCTGGCCACGGCCGACGACTGGAAGGGCTTTCTGGCCAACAACTGCGCGACGAAGGAGCAGACCGAGGCCTTCGTGAAGAAGGCGGGCATCACCTTCAGCGACTTCCTCAACGCCATCGACGACGCGGCGGCCAGCGACGACAAGGGGCTGACCCTCGACCTGCGGCCCACCAGCGCGCTGGGGAAGGCGCTCTCGCTCGACAAGACCGACGGCGACTACGGCAAGAAGCTCGTGAAAGACGCCACCGTCAACCTCACCGGCGCCAACGGCGTGACCGGCACCGCCCAGGCCGTGGGGGTCAACGTCATCGGCAAAGAGATCCTCGCCGCGCCCATCGTCGCCGACTGGCAGCGCGACCGCACCGAGATGGAGAACTGGGCCGACTTCAAGAACGACTCCGACGCCCGCAAGGTCTTCAAGGACAACACCGGCCCCGCGCCGTACGCGAAGCTGACCGAGCCGAAGTGGGACGACCCCGCGGCGATGGAGCTGGTGAGCCAGTTCGCGCTGCCGCTCCACCTCGAGACCAAGGGCAACAACCCCGACGGCACCATCAAGTTCCAGGACGGGTACGAGATGTTCCGCGACACCTACTACGACGACAAGAGCGGGGCGCTCGACAAGGCGGGCGCCTCGGTGCGCGCGCGCGTTCGCTTCGACAACAACGAGCCCTTCACCGTCAACCGCGTGCTGGTTCAGGCCAAAGAGGGCCGCGCTCTCTCTGACGGCGGGAACTCGGCGGTGCGCAAGTTCGAGAAGCGGTGGGAAGGCAACTACACCAACGAAGAGGCGGCCAAGCAGCAGCTCGTCACCGGCAAAGAGACCAACGGCAGCACGCTCGCGGTGGCGGCCAAGCTCTACAAGCTCGCCAACGACAAGGGCACCCTGCCCGCTGACGGCAACCTCGCGCTGGAAGAGAAGTACACGGTGCTGCAGAAGCGCCGCCGCACCCACCTGCAGCTCGACTCGGTCTCCGAGGTGAAGTCACGCCGGTCCTCGCTCCAGACCCAGATGGACGCGCTGAAGACCGCCAACCAGCCCATCCCCCCCGCGATGGACGCGTTCGCCAAGAAGCTCGATCAGCAGATCACCTTCCTCACCGACGCCAGCACGGCGCTGCGCAAGTACAACCAGTACATGCCCTCGGGCGAGTGCTTCATCATCTCGGCCGACCAGTACTCGGTCTACGACGCCACCGCGCGCAAGGGGAACCCGCCCACCGACCCGGGCGACGACGTGGGCCGCATCGGCCGCGGGCCGCTCCACCTCGAGGCCGAGTGGGACACCGCCTCGTCCGACCCGTTCGAGAAGGCCATCACTGAGATCGACAAGCGCCTGGCCGCTTCGCCTTCCGCCGCCGACCAGGCCACCCTCGAGGCCGACCGGGCGCAGCTCGAGGGCTTCCGCGCCACCTTCCGCCAGGACGTGCAGGCCACCGTCGAGGTGGTGAAGAAGCAGCTCCTCGCGCTCGACCTGAAGGAAGAGCCCACCAAGCTCTCGAAGGAAGAGCGCGCCAGCGCGCTGGCGGCGAAGACCGACCGCCCCGTCTTCTGGATGTGAGCGTCGAACCGGGACCTCTCGTGAAGGAGCGCCAGTGACGAACCGCATCGCAGGCTGGAACATCGCCGCGGCCAGAAGCCGCAAGGGCCCCTCGACGGTCGCCGGCGGCGCCGCGCGGTTCGAGGTGGGCGAGCGCACCAGGCACCCGGTGAAAGAGGCCTCCGACGTGGTGGCGCTGCCGGGCGGCAGGTTCCTCATCGTCTCAGACCGCTCCGACAAGGTGGGCGTGGTGCAGGCCGACGGGACCTTCAGCAAGCTGAAGCTGCCCGGGCTGCCCAACGGCGACAGCCAGCTCGAGGGCGTGGCCTTCGACCCGGTTCGCAACCACCTGCTGGTGATGCGCGAAGAGAAGGGCGAGCTGTTGCGCTACGAGTGGAACCCCGAGAAGAGCGCGCCGCCGAAGCTCGAGAAGACCTTCAAGCTGAAGCTCGACGGCCCGGCGAACAAGGGCATCGAGGGCCTCGCGTACCTGTCCGGCGACCTCTCGCCCACCGGCACGCCGCAGCTCCTGGCCGCGCACGAGGGCAGCCCGCGCCAACTGCTGATGCTGGGCGACGGCGGCAACGGCAAGCCGGTGAAGGTCCACCTCGAGGACCAGGTGAAGAGCGTCTGCAAGGACTTCTCGGCGGTGGCCGTCGACCCCAGGACGGGCCACGTCTTCATCTCGTCCGATGAGTCGTCGACGGTCGCGCAGCTCGAGCTCAAGCGCTCGGGCGACAAGATCGTCGGCCGCCTGGTGCAGTCGTTCCCCCTGCGCGACAAGAAGGACAAGCCGCTCCAGCGCATCGAGGGCCTGACGTTCAACGACCAGGGCGACCTCTTCGTGCTCACCGAGAACGACGGCGCCCTGCAGAAGCTCAAGCGGCGTTAGCCGACGTTGAGGCGGTAGTAGCGCAGCGGCTGGGCCACGTTCTTCACCGGCGTCTCGACCAGCTCGCCGACGGTGACCTTCGCGAGCGCCGGGTCGTTGATCGCCGTCGCCGCTTCCCACGCCTCTCTCATCACCAGGGTCTCGCGGAAGCTGCCCAGCGCCTGCAGCCGCGCCGTCTGGTTCATGCCGGTCGAGAAGCTGGTGTAGTTGCGGTTGGGGCCGAAGAGGCCGCAGAAGCTCAGCGCCAGGTTGACGCCGATGGCCACGCCGAGGCCCGGCACCTTGAGGATCTCGGAGAGCCGGCTGATCTCAGGGTGCGCGCTCATGGTGTCTTTGGTGAACGCCTGAATCTCGAGCGCGGCCTTGATGGCGTTGACCGAGCGCTGCCCCTGCTGGTCCTTGAAGAAGGGCGGGCCGAACAGGCCGATGACGCAGTCGCCGACCATCTTGTCGAACACCCCGCCGTGCCGGTGGAGAATGCGCACCGCCTCGGCCGACCAGTCGTCCACGAACTTGCCGATGCGCTCGGGCCGCTCCAGCACCTGCTCGCAGATGCGGGTGAAGCCGTTGATGTCGGCGAAGAGAATGCCCACCGGCTCGGCGCGCGCCTGCAGGTAGCGGCGCTCGTAGTCGGGGTCTTTGATCAGCTCGTCGATGGCCGAGGCCGAGAAGAACTGCGAGAGGTGAATGCGCTCGCGGTTGTAGTCGATGAGCCGCTGCGACAGCGTCGAGGCCAGCAGGCGCAGCAGATCGACCGTGTACGCCGAGAAGCCGTCGCCGCCGCTCCACACCATGATCTTGCCCAGCGCGTGGGTGTCGCCGACGCCGCTGATCAACACCGTCTCGACGGCCTTGCGCTCGCCCAGCACGCGCGCGAGGTGCTTGTCGTGCGGGGTGACGAGGTTGGGGCCGAACTGGCGAATCGCGTCGTCGAGGGTGGTGAAGCGCCGGCCGTTCGAGGCGTGCTCGAGCTGGCCGTACTTGTACATGCGGTAGTGCAGCGCCCCCGACTCGACGGCGTCGCGGTAGAGCAGCAAGAAGCCCGGGAGCTTCACCTTCTCGCACAGCGCCCGCACCGCGCCGTCCATGCCGACCTCGAAGACGCGGTTGGCCAGGTAGGTGTTGATGGTGACGAGCAGGGTGTGCTTCTCGGCGGCCGTCTGAACCGAGGCCAGCACCGTGTCGAGCTCTTCGGCGACGGTCTCGAGCGCGCGCGCCAGCTTCGCGGCGTCATGCGTGCGGTCGCCCTCGAACAACATGCCGATGGAGCCCACCACCATGCCCACCACGTCGAGCTGCTGAGAGACCAGGGTGTGGCCCGACTCGAGCTTGCGCACGCCCCAGCGGCTGCCGGTCAGCAGGGTGCCGGGGAAGACGCCGTCGAACTCGCCGTGAGAGAACGTCGTCGAGACGAGCTCTTCGTCGAGGGTGGTGACGGCCATGCCGCGCGCGCCGGCCAGGTGCATCACCGGCGGGAACAGCCGCGTGAAGGTGCGCTCGAGGCTCTCGCGGTGCTTGAGCGACTCTTCCAGCAGATCGTCGACGGTGCGGGACAGCTCCCGCAGGTACTTCAGCTCCTCGAGCGTCAGGTCGTCCATCGGCACACACCCGAGGGTAGCATGGCGGGCGCGGCGGCCGAGAACTTCACCTCGCCGCGAACCGGGGTAGGCTGACGCACATGTTGATCGCCTTCGCCGCCTCCCTCCTGGTCTCGACGTCGTCAGGCACCCGGCCGAACACCTACAGCGAGCGGTGGCTCTGCGACTTGTGGGCGGGCGCGCAGTGCCACGCCACCAGCTGCCAGAAGGACGGCAAGCAGCGCTGCGAGGCCGTGTCGAAGCAGTGCCAGGAGACGAGCAAGCGCGTCGAGGTCGAGTCGGGCCGCGCCCAGAAGAAGGCCGCCTGCGCGCGCGCGCTGCTGGGCCAGGCCTGCGGCGCTCCCAAGCCGCCCGAGTGCGACGGCCTGCTGTAGCGCGCGCTCCGCGGCCTCCTCCGTCGAGCAGGCACCACGCGTTGAACAGCAGCGTCGCCGCGGACGTTCCCTCCGCACATGGATCAGCCCCGAACCTCGTGCACCACCCCTGCAAAGTCGTGTAGGAGCACCGTCATGCTCCGCTTGCTCCCAGCCCTCTCGCTCCTGCTGGCCCTGCCCGCCCTCGCGCAAGACGCCGAGACGAAGCCCAGGCTGTCGGTGGTGCCCTTCGCGCTGCTCTCGGCTGACATCAACCCGCGCGCCAGCACCAAGGCCGTCGGCATGTTGAGCCAGGAGTTCAAGAGCGCCGAGAAGTTCGAGCTGGTGGACGCGAAGAAGAAAGACGCCGACGCGCCCGACAACGCGCTCGACGAGGCCCGCAAGGCCATCGAAGAGGCGAAGGAGCTGCGCGCGAAGAAGAGGTTCCGCCTCGCCGACGAGGCGCTGACGAAGGCCCTCAAGCTCTTCGCCGACAACGCCGACGAGCTCACCGACATCGCCGAGGTCATCGACGCGCACGCGCTGCTGTCGGCGGTGCAGTACAACACCGGCCGCGACGAAGAGGGCCTCAAGAGCCTCACCACCGCACTCGGCCTCGCCCCCGACCGCGACCTGCCGCTCGCCGCGACCTCTGCCCTCTTCTCGCGCGTGGTGGCCGACGTGCGCAAGGCGGTCAAAGAGAGCAACAAGGGCCAGCTCGTCGTCGAGTCCACGCCTGGCAACGCCGCGGTGCTCATCGACGGCCTGCCCCTGGGCGCCAGCCCGCTGACGGTGAAAGACGTACCGCCAGGGTTGCACTACTGGCGCGCCGCGCTCCCCAACGGCGAGAACCAGGGTGGCGTCATCGAGGTCGTCGCCGGCAAGCAGGCGCTGGTGAAGGCCGTCAGCGCCGCGAAGGACCCGGGCTCGCGCCTGCTGGCCGCCGTCGCGCAGAACAAGGTGGACGCCGACGCGCTGGCCGCCGCGAAGGAGCTCGCCGCCGGCGCGCAGACCGAGCTGCTCATCTTCGGAGGCCTCTCCACCAAGGCGGGCAAGGGCCTGATGCTCGACAGCTTCGTCTACGTCGCCGCGTCGAACGAAGTGCGCCGCCTGCCGCGCGCCACCTTCGACGCCGAGCTGCTCAACGCCGGCATGGAGTTCTACAACCTCGCGGGCGAGGTCGCGAAGAAGGGCAGTCAGACGGGCGAGGTGGTGAAGGTGCCGGCCAGCGTCTCGTTCGACCTCCTGGGCCAGCCGGTGAAGGTGGCCGAGGTGAAGTACGGCATGGTGCCGGGCAAGGCCGCCGCGGCCGAGGCCCTCGAGGGGCTCGACGGCGCGGGGAGAGACCCGGTGAAGGACGCCGGCCCCCGCAAGCCGCTGGGCCCCCGGGCGCCGCTCAAGAAGAAGTGACCGCGCGCCGGTACGTCGGCCGCTTCGCCCCCAGCCCCACGGGTCGCCTGCACCTGGGCAACCTGCGCAGCGCCCTGCTGGGCTGGCTCGACGCGCGCGCCGCCGGCGGCGCCTTCCTGTTGCGCATCGAAGACCTCGACCCCGACCGCTCGAAGCCCGAGCACGTCGCCGGGCTCTTCGAAGACCTCCAGTTCCTCGGCCTCGACTGGGACGGCGAGGTGCTCCACCAGTCGCGCCGCGCCGAGGCGTACCGTGAGGCGCTCGAGCAACTGCGCCTGGCCGGCCGCGTCTACCCCTGCACCTGCTCGCGCGCCGAGGTGGCCCGCGCGGCCTCGGCGCCGCACGTCGGCGAAGACGGCCCGCTCTACCCCGGCACCTGCCGCGCGGGCGCGACGCCGAAGGCCGGGCGCACCGCGAGCCTCCGCTTCAAGGTGGCGCCGGGCGTGGTGCGCTTCCACGACGCGCTGCACGGGCCCTTCGTGCAGGACGTCGAGCACGCGGTGGGTGACTTCGTGGTGCAGCGCACCGACGGCGTGGCCAGCTACCAGCTGGCGGTGGTGGTGGACGACGCGGCCACCGGGGTGACGCACGTGCTGCGCGGTGACGACCTGCTCTCGTCGACGCCGCGGCAGCTCCAGCTGATCGACGCGCTCGGCCTCGAGGCGCCCGCCTACGCGCACGTGCCGCTGCTGCTGCAGCCTGACGGCAAGCGCCTGGCGAAGCGTGAAGGCGCGCTGACGGCGGCGGCGCTCCGGGCGCGCGGCGTCTCGGCCGAGGCCCTCGTCGGCCTGCTGGCGAAGTGGAGCGGCCTGGGTGACGGCACGCCTTGTCGCGCGGCGGAGCTGTTGCCGGGCTTCTCCCTCTCGAAGGTGCGCCGGGAGCCCACGGTCGTTCACGACGAGGAGCTCGACGCCCTGGTGCAAACCACATGAGGCGCCGCGAGCTGGCCATCGTGCTGGGGGTGCTGGTGCCGTTCGGCGTGCTGCTGGTGCTGGCGCTCCTCGTCTCTGGTGAGCCGGCGCCCGCCGTTGGGGCCGAGCCGCCGAGGCTGACTCCGCCGCCGGGCCGCGAGCCGACACGAACGACGGCGCCGGTCTCCGCACCGCCTCCCGTGCGTGCGCTGGCTCCGCACCTCGACGCCGGCGCGGCAGGGGCCTCGCCCATTCCGAAGGCGCTGGCGGCGCCGCTGGCCGCCGTCACGCCCGAGGTGATGCTGTGCTTCCGCGACCAGAAGGCCCACCAGCGCGACGTCTGGCAGCTCGAGGTGCGCTTCACGCCGACGGTGGATGGCGGGTTCGTCGGCGTGCGCGTGCCGTCGACGGGCAACCCGTGGGTGGCCGCCTGCATCGAAGACGTGTTCGACGAGCTGCGCTTCGTGCCGACCGGCGCCGAGACGTTTCAACCAGCGACGCACACCTTCGTGTTCGACCCGGCCGCGCCGGAGACGCCGTGAAGCGAGCCCTCACCGCGGCGCTGGTCGCGGCTGCGGCTTGTCGCCCGGCTCGACACGACACCCTCTCCGACCTGGTCCCCAACTGCCCGGCCAGCGCCACCAGCGCCTGCGCGTGTGAGCCCTCTGCGCTTCGCGACCAGTTCTGCCCCGAGCTCTCGCGCGAAGGCCCTTCCGATGCCGGAACGGCGACCTGGCGTTTCCGGGGCCAGCCCCGCTGAGGAACCGGGAGCCCTGCATGACGAGTCACGTCGTTCTCGAGGTCACTCCGCCAGCGCCAGGCGGGACGCGCGGCGCCGCGCCAGCAGCAGCACCGCGAACGGCACCAGGTGCGTCAGGTCGGTCGCGCCACAACCACAGCCCTTCGGGGGCGCCGGGGTGACCGTCACCTCGAGCACCCCCTCTGACGTTCGCGGGTCGGGCTGCCCATCGGTGAGGCCGTCATCGCGCGCCGTGTAGCGCACCGTCAGCACGCCGACGAAGCCGGGCGCGGGCGTCACCTGAACGAGCGCGCCGTCGAGGGTGGCGCCTTCGACGTTCACCACCTGCAGCGCCTGCGCGCGCTCATCGGCGGGCCCGGGGCTGTCGTTGGCGAGCAGCGCGGCGACGTCGAGCGCCCGCGTGGTGCCCTGCTCCGTCGTCGCCACGTCCGGCTCCAGCCTGGGCGCGTCGTTCACCGCGGCGACGGTGAGGGTCACCGAGGCCATCGCCTCCTTCGGGTCGGGCTGGCCGTTGGTCTGCCCGTCGTCGCGCAGGCGGTAGCTGAAGCGGTCGACCCCGTTGAAGTCGGGCGGCGGCGAGTACGACACCACGCCGCCATCGTGTCGCAGCGCCCCGCCCTGCTCGCTCGTCGCCGGCACCTGCACCAGCGTGAGCCGCTGCAGCGACTCGAACGCCGGCCCGGCGGCGTCATTGGCCAGCACGTCGACGACGAGGGGCGTGTCCTCCCGCGCGGGCACCTGGTCGTCGCGCGCGACGGGCGCCTCGTTGGTGTCGGTCACCGTCACGCGCACGGTGGCGGTCGTCGAGCGCGGGTCCGCCACGCCTGCGGTCGTGCCATCGTCCATCGCCACGTAGGTGAAGCTGTCGGCGCCTGAGAAGCCCTGCGCCGCCGTGTAGATGACGTCGCGCCCGGCGAGCTGCACGGTGCCGCCCCTCAGGCTTCGTGGGGCGACGGCGCTGACGGTGAGCGACTGCGACGCCTCGTTCGCCGGCCCCGGCGCGTCGTTCGAGAGGAGCGCCGAGGCCGCGAGCGTGAGCGGCTGTCGCGCCGAGGCCGTGACGTCATCATCCCTCGGCGCGGGCGCGTCGTTCACCTCGGTCACTGTCACGAGCAGCCCCCCCTCGGCTTCGAGCGGCGGGGCGCCGTCATCGGCGACGCGGTAGACGAAGCGCTCGGCGCCGTTGAAGTCGGGCGGCCACTGCAGGCGCACGCCTCCATCGATGGCCGTCGCCCGGCCGCCACCGTCGAACGCGACCACCCGCAGCGCCTGGCTGTTCTCGAGGGGCCCGGGCGAGTCGTTCGCCAACAGCATCGAGTCGGCCACGAACGCCGCCGTGTCTTCGACGACGGTGAGCGCGTCCTCGCGCGCGAGCGGCGGGTCGTTCACCGGGGTGACCGAAAGGTCGAGCCGCACCGTGGCCGCGGCGGGAGGAACACCGTCGTCGCGCACCGTCACCGTCACCGAGTCGAACCCGAAGAAGTCGGGCGGCGGCAGGTAGACGAGCGCGCCGCCGTCGAGCGACGCGGCGCCGCCGGCGTCGGTCCTCGCCTCGACCGCCACCAGCCAGAGCCCTTGCGCCGCTTCGTCCGCGGGCCCGGGCGTGCCCGCGAAGGCCTGCGCGCCGGGCAGCACGAGGGCGGTGTCCTCCGGCGTGGTGCGCGTCAGCGGATTCAGCCTGGGCAGGTCGTTCACCGCGGCGACGGTGAGCGACACCGTGCCCGTCGCGCTCGCTGGCGCGGCGACGCCGTTGGTCGTGCCGTCGTCGGTCACCGTGTAGGTGAACGAGTCGAGGCCGTTGAAGTCTGGCGGCGGCGTGTAGCGCACCACGCCTCCGTCGATGGCCAGCGCCCCGCCCTGCGCCGTCGTCGCTGGCACCGACGAGACGCGGAGCACCTGGGTCGACTCGTTCGGCGGGCCGGGTGCGTCATTCGCCGTGACGCCGAGGAACGTGACGGTGTCTTCATCGAGGGTGGCCACGTCGGCGACGGCCACCGGCGGGTCGTTCACCTCGGTGACGGTGAACGCGAGGTCGGCGCTCGTCGTGGCCGTGCCGTCGGCCAGCGTCACCCGCAGCACCGCGGGCCCGTTGGCGTTGGGCACCAGCGCCCACGAGACGGGCGCGAGCGAGCCTGTCGGCGCGCCGGCGTCGACGGCCATCAACGTCGGCGTCTGCGCCGTCGCGTGCAGCACCAACGGCGCGGCGGGCCGAACGCACGCCACCACCCGGCTCAGCGCGGTCGCCAACACCGAGGCCGGCGCGCTGTCTTCAGGCACCGGGGCCACCGGCGGCACCGAGAGCCGCAGCGGCTGGTCTGGCATCGGCACCTGCGCCCACCAGGTGCCCCAGGTGTTGGCGAGCGCGGCGTACTCCTGAATCGTCCACAGGGTGCAGTCGTCGCTCGGGTCCACCGCCGACGCGGAGTAGTCGCCCCAGCGAATCACCGTCGGCGCGGTGCGGGTGTACGGCGCCTCGCCGGCCTTGAAGACGACCTCGTCGCGGAGGGAGCCGGGCGGGTCGTTGGCGAGGTGGAGCGAGAACGCGGCCGACGGGTAGACGTCGGTGCCGAAGCGCGTGTAGCCGAGCATCACGTCTCCCGCGCGGTTCACCGCGAGCGCCGGGTGGCTGTAGGCGCGCGTGCCCGTGGGGTCGTCGACCCGGCCGACGGCGACGAGGGTGTTGCTTTGGGTGTCTACCTCCCACCACTGGAGCGAGGTGCGCGTGGGGCTCGTCTGCGGCAGGCCGACCTGGTGGGCCGCGAACAACCTGCCGTTCCGCACCACGGCGGTCTGCGTCTCGGAGCTGTTGAAGGTGACGCCGTCGACGCGCGTGGTGGAGCCGAGCTGCGGCGCGGGCACCACCGAGAAGCTGTACGGCAGCGGCGAGGCGAGGCGCGCGGCCGCGGTCGAGGCCGTCAAGGTGGGCGCGCCCAGCGGCCCGCTCACCCTCGGCAGCGCCAGCCCCAGGCCCAGCGGCGTGTTGGCGGTGGCGACCACCACCACGTCGGGCGCGGCCGGGTCGAACACCTGCGCAGGCACCAGGGTGATGAAGGGCGACGTCAGCACGGTGGGCGCGGCGAGGTTGGCCTGCAGGTCGGCGAGCGAGAAGACGAACACCTTCGACTGCACGAAGGGCGAGCCGGTCGGGTTGCCGAACATGTTGGCGGCGACGACCGCCCACTGCCCGTTGAAGCCCAGCCGCGGGTAGTCGGGCCAGGTGGTGTCGCCCGGGTCGCCGTCGATGCGGAACAGGTTCCACCCGGCGGTCGGGTCGGTCGTCTGGCTCACCCCGATGAGGAGTGACGCCGCGGCGCTGCGCCGGTTCGACACCGCGATGGTGAGCCAGCGGTTGAGGCCGGGGTGAAAGGCGACGGCGGGGTCGAAGGGCGCGGTGGCGCCCGTGGGCGTCCAGAAGGCGCCGAGCGTCACCGTCGACAGCGGCGTCCCCGCCTTCGTCAGCACCCGCACCTCGGAGTTGAGCGTCACCATCAGGTGGTTGGGCCCGACCGCGCCCATGGTGTCGGGGGGCAGCCCCGCGGCGCTGAAGGGCAGGCCCACGAAGTTCAACCCCACCGCGGGGCCGGGCTCGTGGGGCGTCGGCGGCGCGACCGCTTCGGAGCCGTCAGGCCAGGTCGTCTCGAGCGCGTCATGGCGAGGCCGGGAGCGGTCGACGGCCTGCGCTGGCGCCTCTGCGCGTGGGAGCGCCGTGAAGACGATGGGCGTTCCGCGGACGGCCGTCGGCTCCGAGCACGCCACGAGAAGGGCGAACAAACTCCACCTGAGCGTCGGCATGGGCTCCCCCAAAGAGGGCCCGAGCCTGTGACGCGGCGGCGCGCCCACCAACCGAATTCGCGGCCGTCTTTCGCCAGCGTGAAAAGGCGCGCCGCTGAGGGGGGAGTGACGGTACAGTCGCCACCTCCCTCCGATGCCGCAAACCACCGAGCAGCTCGGGCCGAAACACCTGGAGGCGCTGCGGGCGCTCCTCGCGAAGGACCCGACGCACAACCTCTACCTGCTGGGCGTGCTCGAGGAGTTCGGCCTGGTGTGCGACCCGGCCCGCGCGCCCTTCGCCTTCCACGGCCGCTTCTCTGACGGCGAGCTGTGCGCCGCCATCTTCGTCGGCGGCACCGGCGGCCTCGTCATTCCGTCGGCGGGTACCCTCTCGGCCATCACCGACCTCGCGCGCTCGCTGGCCCCCACGGTGCAGCTGAAGTCGAGCATCGGCGAGAAGCTGCTGGTCGACGTGCTGGTGCAGCACCTCGGCGCCCAGGTGAAGTTCTCGAAGCTCCAGCGCCTGTTCTCGGTCTCGGCCGACGACCTGGGCCCCTTCACCAACCCGCTCCTGCGGGTCGCCACCGAGGCCGACGTGGAGCGCCTGGTGCCGCTGGCGGCCGCCTGCGTGAAGGAGATGCACGAGCGCGACCCGATGGCCGACGACCCCGAGGGCTTCACCGTGCGGGTGAAGCAGCGCGTGATGACGCGACGCACCTACGTGCTCGAAGAGGCCGGCGAGCTGGTGTTCAAGCTCGACATCGGCAGCCGCTCCCAGTTCGGCGCCGAGCTCGAGGGCATCTTCACCACCCCGAAGGCGCGCGGCAAAGGGCTGGCCACGCTGTGCCTGGGGCAGATCTCACGGTTCCTCTTGTCGTCGCTGCCCCGGCTCACCGTGCGCGTCGACGACGCCAACTCGGCGTTCGCGAGCATCGCGCGCAAGGTGGGGTATGTCGGGGGCCGCGCCCAGCGCTTCGTCTGGGGCGAGTAGGCGCGGCCTCGGTCAGCGCCAGCGACTCAGATCCACGTGTCGGGGATGAGCGAGCTCTTGAGCTCGGCGAAGTCGCGGAGGATGGGCGCGAGCTTCGTCGCCGCCTCACCCGCGCCCGGGGTGGCCGCGAGCTTCGACTCGAACTGCGCGATCGACGCCAGCGCCTGGGCGCGGTTCATCGCCTTGAAGTCGGGCGCCGGCAGCCCCAGCGCCTGGTAGCCGGCGCTGAGCTTCGAGCCGTACACCTCCTGGAACTTCGCCGAGACGGGCCCGTGGAAGATGAGGCGAATCGTCTGGTCGCGCTGCGCCTCGAGGGTCTTGCGCTCGGCGGGCGTGGTGTCGGGGTGCTGAATGAGGCGCTGGGTCGCGTTGTAGTAGTCGCGCACCGGGCCGCGCTGGGTGTCGGGAATCGGGCCGCCGGCCCACGCGTCCTTGAAGCCCGACTCCAGCGAGGTGCGGCGCTGCTTGAGCTCGTCGACCGTCGCGCGGGGCTTGCCGTCGTCGAAGCCGCGGGTCTTCGTCCACACGGTGACGTTCTCGCCCTTGCGCATGCCCTGGAAGATCTCACGCTTGATGCCGTCGCCGCTGCCGCGGGTCGCCGCCTCCCAGGCCTTCTGGTGCGCCGTCGCGCCCGAGGCCGCGCCGGGTGAGGAGCCGTCGTAGGCCACGATGGTCTTCGCGGCGGGGAACATGGCGGTGTACTTCTCCATCATGTTCTGGCCGCCCGAGTAGCAGCCGGCGATCAGCAGGTCTTCGACCGACTTGGCGCCCCGGGGCATCGCCTCGGCGAGCGCGCCCACCGTGGGCCAGTCGAGCTTGCCGTTGTTCTCGCCGTAGACGCCCGCGCCGACGTGGTGGCCCGAGAGCACCAGCCGCGATGGCGCCTGGCCACCCTTCTCGGCGACGGCCCACTGCTGGGCGATCTGCGCCAGCTCGTCACGCGCGTCGGTGCCGCCCTTGAGCAGCACGTCGGCGATCTTCCGGGTCTGCTCGCCAGGCAACCCCAGGGTGAGGGCGAACGACATGGCGCCCTCGGGGGTGGCGAGGTTGTGGGTCGCGACTTCGCCCGAGGCGCTGCGGGTGGTGATGGTGTCGTTGACCTTCAGGTCCTGGAGCACGGTGACGTTGGTACCGCGCGCCTTGAGGGCGTCGGACTCGAGCGTCGAGCGGTGCGCCGCGGAGTTGTTCATGGCGACGAACAACACCTTGTCATTCGACTTCGGCGCCCAGCCGGCGTCGGCGGCGGCCGGAGCGGCAGGGGCCTGCGGCGTGGTGGCCGGGCGGTTCGGCGTCGTGGTGGGAATGACGGGCGTGGGGTTGCTTCGAACGCGATCGGGCACGAGGCCTCCGGAGGGACGAGAGGATCAGCTCCTACCAGCGGAAACGCCTCGTGAACAAGTCAGCGCAGGACGCAGCGGCCCGCGGCGCAGCCGGCCGAGAACCGGGCCGAGGGCGCGGGGCACGGGCCGCACGACGGCGCGCGCTGGGCGCCGCCCTGCGAGAGGCCGAACGGGGCGCCCTGCCCTGTCGAAGGCGACCGCCTCACCGGCGGCGGCCGCACCTGCTCGATGGGCACGGCGCGCGGTGAAGGACAACAGCCGCAGGGCGAAGCCCAGCAGGCGCTCCCGGGCGGCGGGTTGAGGTCGACGCCACACTCGGCATCGGCGGCGCACTCCCGCGGGGGAGGAGGCGGCGGAGGCGGCGGCACCAGGTCGGGCGCCACGGCGACGCAGCGGTTGGCGCGGCACACAGGGCGGATCGGCGTGGGCACGAACTGCGCGCACGCCACCCGGGAACAGTCGAGCGCGGCGCACCGCCTCGAGGCGCACGACTGCTGCTGGAGCTGCGCGCGGGCGCGGGTGACGGCCACCGGCTGCGCAGGGCAGCACGAGCCGCAGCACGAGGTGAAGGTGGAAGAGACGCAGTCGGTGTCGGCCGAACAGAAGTCGGGGTCTCTTCGACTGGGCTCCGCTTGCGCCAGGCACTGGCCGGCGCGGCACACCGCCACCAGCCTGCGCTGCGGCGGCAGCGCACACGGAATGTCGCACCGCTCGGGCGGGGCACAGTCGACGGCCGCGCAGCGGCGCTGCTGGCCCTCGAGCTGCGCCCGTGGCCACGCCCGCTGCTCGCTCGGGCAGCACTGGGGGCAACAGCCCTGGAAGTCCGACAGGACGCAGTCCGCGTCACTGCTGCACCGAGGCGCGGGAGAAGGAACGTCAGCCCTGGCGGCGGGCGCGGCGAGGAGGAGGAGCAGCAGCAGTCTCAGGGGCGTCACCGGTCACGTCCTTTCGGCGGTTGGAGCGACGGCGAGGGCCGCTGGTTCCCTCAAGGCGCGGTGATGAGGAGGAACTCGACCCGGCGGTTGTTCTCGCGCCCGTCCGGGGTGTCGTTGGTGTCCTGGGGCTGCTCGCCGCCGGCGCCGACCGCCTCGAGGCGCCCGGCCGCCACGCCCCGCTGCACCAGCGCGTCTCGCACCGCGTTCGCGCGGGCCTGCGAGAGCGCGCGGTTGGCCTCGGCCTTGCCGGAGCTGTCGGTGTGCGCCTCGACGCGCACCCGGGTGAACTCCGGGTGGGCCACCAGCACCGCCGCGACGTTGTCGAGCAGCGCCGCCGAGCGCTTCTGAATGGTCGCGCGGGTGCCGTCGAAGAGCACCTTCTCTTTCGTCGCCAGGCGCTCGGGGGTGAGGATGACGAGCTGGCGCTGCTCCACCGGGCAGCCCTGGTTGAGGCGCGTGCCCGAGGCGCTGGGGCAGTTGTCTTCTCGGTCGATGACGCCGTCGCCGTCGGTGTCGGGCCAGGGGCAGCCCGCGTTCTCGGTGGCGCCGGTGACGCCGGGGCAGCGGTCGAGCCGATCGACCACCCCGTCGACGTCGAGGTCCACGTCGGGGCAGCCGCCGTTCTCGGGCAGGCCTGCCTGGGTCGGGCAGGCGTCCTTGCGGTCGACGAACCCATCGCCGTCACCGTCGAGGTCGGGACAGCCGCGGTTCTCGACGGGGCCCCGCTCGTTGCGGCAGGCGTCGTCGACGTCGAGCACCCCGTCGCCGTCGTCGTCGGGGTCGGGCTTGCCGTCGCCGTCTTGAAACCCGTCGCGGTCCTCGGCCTCCAGGGGCGCCTCGTCGCGCACGTTGGGCACGCCGTCGCCGTCCTGGTCGAGGTCGGGGCACTCGGCGAGCTCGTAGGGCAGGCCCTCGATGCACGCGGCGCGGGTCGGCTTCACGTTCGAGAACGAGGCGCCCAGATAGGCGCGCGCCTGCGGGGTGGACGGCTCTCCGAACAGCCCTGGCCCGGCGGCGGCGAAGAACTCGACGTCGCCCATCGGCCAGCGAACGCCGATGAGGGCCTCGACGCCGATGCGGCCACCGGTGAGGGGCGTGAACACCCGCACCGAGCCTTCGCCGCGCGGCCCATCGAGCGTCACCGACGTCAGCATCGCCGCGAGCGACACCTGCGAGCCGATGACGTCGAGGGCCTCTCCCGTTCGGGCCGAGTAGTCGACGGTGGAGCGCAGCACGCCCGACAGCTCGAGCCCGAACTGCACGTCGCGGAAGACGTGGCCGGCGTTGATGCGCGGCGCGAACGCGACGCCGCCGTTGCCGAGCGCCAGCCCCGTGCCCACCGGCACCCCGACGCCCAGGCCCGCCGAGAGCAGCACCGGCTTGTCGTGCCCGTTCCAGATGGGGATGCGCACGTTGACCCAGGGGTTGCCCAGGCCCGCCTGCGCCACCGGCAGCGTCTCGGAGCCGCGCTGGTAGAGGATGGCGGGGATGACGGCCGACAGCTCGAGCCAGTCGAAGACGCCCAGGGCCGCGAAGACCTGCAGCCCGAAGCGGTCGGACACCAGGGCCTGGTTCCCCGCGCTCGCCGAGCGCATCGGCCCGTAGCCGAAGGTCAACGAGGCGCCGCCGCGGAACTCACCCGCGTGCAGGGTGTGCCCATCGCCGACCCACAGGGAGCCCCGGCCAGCGGGCTCGAGCCAGACCTGCTCGAGATCGGCGGCGGGCACCTGCGCGAAGACCGTGGTGCTGATCAACGCGAGGAGGCCGAGAGACCGGAGCATGCGCGCAGGAAAAGCACAGCCGCTCACCGCACTCCAGCATCGAGCACCGAAGGCGGGCGCGCAGGTGTGAGGCGGCGCGGTGCGCTCCGGCACCGCCGGGGAGCAGACCCGTCCAGTCCTCCATGCTGAACGTCTTCTGGGTGCATCGCCGACGACGCGGCGCTGGTCGCCTCGAGCGAGCAGACGATGAAGCTCAGCCGACAGGGCCAACTGGCCGAGGTCTGGCGCGAAGCCGGCCTGGTCCTTCGACGACTCCTGGCGCCCGTTCTCGACGGGGTGGGCCCGGCCGGGGCGCACGTCGCCGCGCTCGAGGCGCCCGCGAGAGCGCGCGTCCATGCGCGGGTGCGCGCGAAGCTGTTGGGCACCGGAGCCGACCGCCCCTTCGAGCTCGTCGCGCGCGCCTTCTGCGTTCGCGGCCTCGTGCCCGGGGCCCGACAAGACGCCGCTCCCCCGTCACCCCGCCTGGCGCGACGCTGACGACGGCGTTGGGGCGGCCCGCGTCGTAGGCGAGGTCGCCGACCCAGCCGAAGAAGGCCCGCTGGTGGGCCACGGCGGCGAGAAGTACGACACGCGCTTTCAGGAGCGTGGACTGAACCATGACGACCCGAACGGAGCACTTCGAGTTTCGCGAGCAGCTCGCGCACGCGGCGGCGGTGATCGACGCCGGCCTCGACAGCAAGGCGAAGCTCCTCTCGCACCTCGCGCGCGCGCTCTCGTTCCCCGACTACTTCGGCGAGAACTGGGACGCGCTGGTGGACTGCCTGAGCGACCTGGAGTGGATCGACGCGCCCGAGGTGGTCGTCGCGCATCGGGCGCTGCCAGCCCTCCCGCCGCGCGAGCTGCGGGTGTACCTCGAGTGCCTGGCCGACAGCCTCGCGCGTCGGGAGCGGGCGCCGGGGCCCCGGCTGCGGGTGCAGTTTCGCGCCGAAGACCAGGCGGCCGTCGAAGCCGCGCTCCTCGGCGGCACCTGACCCGGCGCGGCGTCAGCGCGACAGGGCGCGCGACACCGTCCACGGGCTCACGCTGGTGTCGACGAAGAAGAGGGCTCGCTGATCGACGGCCGTCGCGTCCAACACGGTGCCCGCGGCGACGATGGCGAAGCCGCCCGCCGTCTTGCCGGCCACCGGAGTGAGGCCCGGCGGGTCCGCGAAGGTGAAGCGCCGCGCCACCACCCCGAGCTCATCGACCTGGGCGATGGTCGGCGTGCCCTGCGGGTCTGGCGCGAGCGGCGGGTACAGCAGCCGGCCCGTCGCTGCGTAGGCTGACGACGACGGC
The DNA here is from genome assembly GCA_014879945.1 of Myxococcus sp. GTDB lineage: Bacteria > Myxococcota > Myxococcia > Myxococcales > Myxococcaceae > Xiheimicrobium. The sequence goes on along the minus strand of JACSRE010000395.1, from coordinate 9,981 downwards.
CCGCCGATGACTGGAGCGACGGCGCCGACCACCGCGGCGCCGACGGCGCAGCTGTCGTCACCCGCGAAGAGGTGGACACACCCGTGGCTCTCGATGGAGGAGGTGGTGGCGAAGGCGATCTGCCGCCGCACGTTCGCGGCGGGGCGCCACGCGCGCTCATCGCGGCTCTTGAGCACCGTGGCCGAGCTGGCGGGGTTCTCTGACACCACCAGCAGGGTGGCCTCGCCGTCGTCGAAGTCGCAGACCAGCGGTGACTGGCACCGGGGCTCGCCGCCGCCGATGACGAAGCTGCTGGTCTCGGCGCCGACCGACAGCACGACGGTGCGGCCGAGGCTGACGTTGACGTCGTTGAGGCCCTTGCGCGCGACGGCCGCCACCAGCGCGGGCCGCACCCGCACCAGGGCGCCGGGCGCCAGGCCCCTCGCCACCTCGACGCCCTCGATGGAGACGGTCGCCTCGAGGCCGCTGCGGTGCGCGTTGAGGACGTAGAGCGATCGAATCGCCGCGGAGACGATGCCAGCGCCGGGCACCGCGTTGCCCAGCAGTCCGGGGCCTCGCGCGACGGCGCTCCCGGCCGCGTGGAGGCCGGCGTTCGCCTTCCCCACCCAGGCCACCTGCAGCGCCCCCTCGGGCCCGCGCACGAAGTACGGCGTCGACTCCGGGAGCGCCTGTGCGGGCCTGACGAAGAAGTCGTCGGCCGTGCCCGGGCAATCGGCGTCGCCCGGGGGAGGCGGCTCGTCTCGCAGCGACACCCGCGCGGGGCTGCCGAGCGCGCCCGCGGCGTCGGCGAGGCAGTCACCATCGGTGTCGACGCCGGCGGCCAGCGAGACGCCGGCGAGGCCCTGCTGCATCCGCTCGCCGAAGGTCGCCCCCTGGGTCTGCTTCGCGACCGTCACGTTCATCGAGCTGCGCGCGGGGGTGGTGTCCTTCACCACCACGGTGAGGGGCTCGTCGCCGTCTGCGTCGAACTCGAAGGGCAGCGTGACGTTCTCGCGGCCGCCGTCCTCCAGGAAGTTGCGCGCCTCGACGAAGCCCCGCTGCTTGATGAGGGTGATGTGGCCAGTCTTCGCCAGCGACGAGAGCGGGGCGATGAGCTGCCCGCCGTCCTCTCCGTCCAGCCGAACGCGCACCGGCTCGCGCCCGAGGTTCACCACGCGGAGCTGCACGTCGTAGCCAGGCGCGCCCGCGTCAGCGGCGGAGGCCGGGGTGCCGCTGTCAGCCTCACACCGGGGCGCAGCAGGAGGGCAGGCGCAGAGCAGGGCCAGGGCACACAGGGACAAGGAGCTTCGCATGAGGGGCTTTCGTCTCCGCAGCGCGAAGGCGCCGGGGAACGGACACTGCCTACCACGCCCCTTCGGCCATCGCAGCGTCAGCGAGCGCCGGCGTCGAGCAGCACCTCGAGGCGCTGTGAGACGTCGTCGGCCGGCGGCTCGTGGGCGTCGTGGTAGGCCTTGTCGAGCTTCTCGATGCGCCGGCGGCAGTCGTCGAGGGCCTTCATCACGCTCGGCGTCGCGCCCCCGTCGCGCGCGAACAGCTCGGCGAGCGAGGCGCAGGCGCGCGTCTGGGCCCTGATGTCTTCGGGCAGGTCGCCGTCGTCGGCGTGAACGCTGGCCAGGGGCCGGCGCGGGCGAACCCGGGCGTTCTCGATGGCCGCCTTGAGCCTCGCGGCCTCGGCGGCGTGCGGGCTCGACGGGGGCACCGCGGCCAGCAAGGCCAGCACCTCGTCGAAGGCCTTCGAGTCGGGGCGCGCTCCCTTCGACACCAGCGCGAGGTGCCGCGCCTTCGCTTCGGTGAACGGGTCGCCCGGCCCCTTCGGGCACGCCGCGAGCGCCAACGCCGCCGACAGTGCCAGCGCCCGCCTCACGTGACGCGCGGGCGACGGAGGAAGACGGCGACGAAGGCCAGCAGCGCCCAGAACCCCGGAGCGCTCTGGCACTGGCACCCGACCGGCTCCATGCGCGTGGGCAGGCCGGCGTCGAAGGGCGCGAAGATGTCGCCGCCGCCGACGTTGAACATGCCGCCGCCGCCACCGCCCGCGCCGCCCCCAGAGCCGCCGTCGCTCCCGGCGTCGGTCATGACGGAGGCGTCGGCCGCGACGGAGGCGTCGGGCACCGAGGCGTCAGGGGCGCCGGCGTCGGGCGCCATGGGCGTCGGCGTCCACCCGTTGGGCACGGGGAAGCCGCGCAGGGTGGCGGGGGCCAGCGGCGCCGTGCGGGCGCAGCCGGCCGTGAAGCCGGGCAGGTCGGGCGAGCCCGCGTCGGCCCACGCCATCCACAGCAGCGAGGCCATCACCGTCAGCGCGTCAGCCCAGCGGCGCGCGGTGAGGTCGCGAGACTGGGTGAAGAGCACCGTGCGCTGGTAGCCCCCACCGCCGGCGTCGAGGCCGCCCGCGGCGACGTCGGCGGCGATGAGCTGCGACACCAGGCCGTTGCCCACCAGCACGATGTCGAAGGTCGCGTAGCGCGGGTCGAGGCGCCCCGGCGTGCCGAAGAGGGTGCGGGCCTGGTCTCGAATGGCGTTGAGGTTGGCCGGGGTGTTCAACATGTCCGACTCCCAGCGGGCGTGCAGGCCGTCGTTGGGGTCGAAGTTCCTGGTGTCGTGCAGCACCGAGAACGCGTCGGTGACGTAGTGAGACATGAAGAAGGCGCGGTCGAGGATGAGGTTGACGTCGCGGGCGCGGAAGGCGTCGACGAGGCCGGCGTACTGCTCCTCGACGCGCCAGGGCACGGTGCCGTTGCGGGTGGCGTTCTGGCGCAGGTCGGCGAGCGCCTGCTGCCAGTCGCGCGGGTACGACGCCGGCGGGTTGACCCAGTCGATCTCGAGGTAGTGCCGCGGCGCCTCGGCCGGGTCGGTGCCGCGGTTGCGGTCGGGGTCGCAGGCGCGGTCTTGCAGGGCCGTCGTCTGCCGCGCGGTGAACCAGGCGGTGAGGCAGTGGTTGGCGGGCAACGGCTCCTGCATCATCGAAGCGAGCCGACGGTGCCCGTCGAAGCCCCACGCGAAGCACAGGTTGGGGAAGAGGACGAGCAGCAGCAGCCGGGGGAACACGATGAGCCTTCATCGCCCGTTCGGTGTCGTGGTTGCAACAGGACCGTCACTGCAGAGAGTCGAGCGAGGCGACCCGGTAGAGCACCACGTCGTCGTTCTGGGTCGGCACCCGCAGGGCGCCGGTCTGCCCCAGGCCCACCACCTCGGGGACCTGCACGTCAGCCACCATCGCCGCCGCCGCCGAGCCTCGCGCGAGCGACACCAGGTCGACGCCGCTGCGGCCTGGCGACGCCATCAGCACCACGACCGCACCCAGCGCCGCGCCCGCGAGCACCAGCGCAGACACCGGACGACGCCGCGACGACAGCCGCGCCCGCAGCCGCTCGAGCCCGAAGGGCGGAGGCTCGAGCACCTCGAAGACCTCGCGCTTCTTCACGACACCTCCTCGACCATCGGCCCCAGGGCCTGCTCGAGCAGCGCCATCGCCTGGTGCTTGCGCGACCCGACGGTGCCAGGAGGAATGCCCAGGGCCTCGGCGATCTGCGACGTCGACAGGCCGGAGAGTTCACACAGCACCACCACCTCTCGCAGCTTCGTGGGCAGCGCCTCGATGGCCCTCCTCACCGCGAGGCGCTGCTGCGCCGACGAGAGGTTGGCGACGGCGTCAGCCCGGAGGTCGACCGCGTCAGCGGCGTCGTCGAGCGAGAAGAAGCGCCGCACCCGTTTCACGCGCAGCCGGTTGGAGGCGAGGTTGAGCGCGCTCTTGAAGACCAGCGGCTCGACCGTCTCAGGCCTCACCCGCGCCCGCGCAGCCCACACCTTCATGAAGGCCTCCTGGGTGACGTCGCGCGCGTCGTCGGCGCTCCACAGCCAGCGGTAGACGACGTTGAACACGGGCTTCTCGAGCCGAAGGTACAGCACCTCGAACCGACGTTGGTCGAGCGACGACTCATCGGCCATCGCCGGCGCTCGTCGCGGCCTTCACGATGAAGAACACCCGCTTCGAGGCATCGCCCGAGTTCTTCTCGGGCGCGCCCGACGACGCCAGCACCACCACCTTGCCGGGCGAGAGCCGCACACGGGTGCGAATGCGTTGACCGAGGCGCTCGAGGCGCAGGTCGGCCATCAGGGCCTCGCCGACGGCCGAGACGAACTGGTCGACCGAGGTGTCGCGGCCGTTCATCTCGCCGCGCTCGCCGGGGAGCGACGACACGCTGAGCTGCTCGGCGAGCGTGAAGCCGAGCGGGCCTTCGGCCTTCGTCACCTCGGTGAGCGCGGGCTGGATCACCTCGGGCATGGGCTGGCTCTGCTCAGCGCCCGGGGTGCCGGTAACGACCCAGTACGTGAGGGTGACGGTCTCGGGCTCCTTCAGGCCTCTGGCCTTCACCGAGGCCACCAGCGCATCGACGCCCTCGTGTACCGACGCCGGCGCGAGCACGAGGAGCTGGCCGTCGGGCGAGACGTCGACGCGGCCGACGTAGGTGTTGGCGTCTTTGCCTTCGGAGCCGAACCAGAGCACTTCCTTGAGCACCGAGCGCAGGCGCTGGCCGCTGCCGGGAGGCACCTCGTAGCTGCGCAGCACGAGCGCTGGGGTGCGGCCGTCGGCGGTGGGGGTGGCGGGGCAGGCGGTGAGCGACAGGCACAGGACCAGGGCGGGAAGACGCATGGAGGCTCCAGGGAACGGCGGGACGTGCGCAGTGATACCCGCGACCTCGTGATTTCTTCGGTGCGAGTCTCGATTCCGCGCGACGCGACGTAGTTTCGCGGGCTTCGTCGCCCAGGCCGATCGTCGGGAGCGCTCCCGGCTCGACGAGAACGCTGCGCGACGCTACGAGGCGCACATGCGCGTGATGCTCCTGCTTCCCCTGGTGGCCTTCGGCGCCCTCGCGCAGCCTGCTGCGCCGGCCCCGCCCACCATCACCCTCGAAGACCTCGCCAGGGCCTGCGCGAAGGGCGACCTGGTCTCGTGCACCGACTACGGCTTCAACCTCGAGGCGCCCGACCCCGAGAAGGCGGTGACGGTGTACCGCGCGGCGTGCGCCAAAGACGCGCTCCCGGCCTGCAGCAACCTGGCGTTGATGTTGCGCGACGCGCGGGGCGCGCCGAAGAACCTCGTCGAGGCCGCGAAGGTGGCGAAGAAGGCCTGCGATGGAGGGAACGCGCCCGGCTGCCTGCACCTGGCGCTGGTGAAGGACGCCGCCAACGACTTCGAGGCCGCCTCGGCCGCCTACGAGCACGCCTGCACCCTCAAGGTGCTGCCGGCGTGTACCAACTACGCCATCAACGTGCTCAAGGGCGTGGGGGTGAAGAAGGACGAGAAGCGCGCGCTGACGCTGCTCGAGAAGTCCTGCGGCGACTCGGTGAAGAAGGGCGCGGCGTTTCCCTCGCTGCGGGCGTGCGTGGTGCTGGGGCAGCTCTACGACCAGGGCGCCCTGGTGCCGAAGAACCAGGAGGCCGCCAGGCGCCTCTACAAGCTCGCCTGCTTTGGCGGGCTGGAAGAGGGCTGCGCCCGGCTCGGCGCGGGCCCGAAGAACGCCAACGACGACGGGCACAACCACTGACGAGGGGCCTCACCGCTCGGCGCGCAGGGGCACCTTCAGCCGCCGGGCCCGTCGCCCGAACGTCACCGGGTCCATGCCCAGCTCGACGGCGGCGCGCCGCGCGATGCCGCGGTGGCGCACCAGGGCCTGCGTCAGCGCCTCACGCTCGGCCTGCTCGAGGCGCTCCTTGAGCGTGCCCCCGTCGCCCGGCGCGGCCCCGCGGTAGCTGGCAGGCAGGTGCTCGGGCTCGACCAGCGCGCCGGTCGGGCAGACCAGCACCGCGCGCTCCACCACGTTGCGCAGCTCTCGCACGTTGCCGGCGAAGGGCGCCGCCAGCAGCGCGCGCTCGGTGGCCGTCGAGAGGCCCATCACGCCCTTGCCGTGCTGGTGGTTGAAGAGGTCGACGAAGTAGCGGGCCAGCGGCACCACGTCTTCACGGCGCTCCCGCAGCGGCGCCACCTCGACGATGAAGGTGTTGAGGCGGAAGAAGAGGTCGCTGCGAAAGCGCCCGGCCTTCACGTCGTGCGAGAGGTCGCGGTTGCTGGCGGTGACGAGGCGCACGTCGACGCGCCGGGTCTGCGTGCCGCCGACGGCCCGCACCTCGCCGGTCTCGAGCACGCGCAGCAGCTTGGCCTGGAGCGCGGGCGTGGTGTTCTCGATCTCGTCGAGGAAGACGGTGCCGCCGTCGGCGAGCGCGAAGAGCCCGGGGTGGTCGTTGACCGCGCCGGTGAAGGCGCCGCGCACGTGCCCGAAGAGCTCGCTCTCGAGGAGCGTCTCGGTCAGCACGCCGCAGTCCTGCACCACGAAGGCCTTGTCCCGCCGGTCTGAGATGCGGTGCACGATGCGGGCGAGCACCTCTTTGCCGGTGCCCGTCTCACCCTGCAGGAGCACCGCCACCTTGTACGGCGCGACCAGCCGCACCTGCTCGAGCACCGACTGCATGCGCGCGCTCTGAAAGCCCGGCCCGGCCTCGATGGCGCGCGGCTGGGGCCCGGCGCGCAGCGAGCGCTCCCGCAAGAGGTTGCGCTCGAGCTCCTGGGCCATGCGCTCCTGCTCGAGGCGCTGGGCGTGGGCCGAGCACGCGTCCATCACCGCGGCGCGCACCTCGCCCGCGTCGAGGGGCGGCGGCAGCCGGCGGTGGATCTTCTTCTCGTCGAAGAGCTTCGCCACGTGCGCCGGGTCGGCCTTCGCGCAGAACACCACGCGCGCGGCGAGGTCTCGGGGCCGCCCCTCGAAGGTCAGGTTGTCTTCGGTGACGGCCGCCGCCAGCTCGGCCAGCAGCAGCGCGCGCACCTCGTCGTCGCCGCAGATGACGAGCGCCGACACGTCACCCCGGGCGAGAATGGCCTCGACCTGCGGGTTCTCGGAGCCGAACTCGAGCTGCACCTGGTCGGCGAGCGCCGCCTCGAGCATGGCGCGGGTGGCCTCGTCGGCGAAGGCCACCGCCACCCGCACCGGAGGCCCCGCCAGGTAGCGCGCGAGCCGAACGGCGCCGTCGTCTTCGAACCCGGTGAAGACGATGCCGAACGCCGTCGACGCCTCTTCCCGGTTGTTGGCGTCGTGCCGCCACCGCACCTCGCCGCGCGCCACCAGCGGCGCCTCGTCGTTCGGCAGCCGCACCTCGAGCTCCACCGCCTGCCCTTCCAGCGGCCCCTCGGACGCGCGCGGGCTGCCGATCAACCCGATGCCCGACTGGCTGATGTTCACGCTCCAGCACCGCGCGATGGCCGGCGTCGTCACCACCCGCACATGCAGCGGCCGCCGCAGATGTCGTTCTTGAATCTCATGCTTCATTTTCGAAGCATGCCTTCACCACCCCGAGCGCCGAAAGGAGGTGTCAGACCTGAAATCCCGCACTGGACGACCGTCAATGATTTCAGTGGTTTCGAAGCTGGCCCGGCGGCTGCTCTGGCGTCGCCGCGGAGGTTGCACAGTGGCACATGCACGGGTCGTCGGCGCAGGGCACTTCATTCCAAAGCGGGTCATCACCAACGAGCGCATCGCGAAGGCCATCCCCGGGTGGTCGGCCGAGCGCATCGAAGAGAAGACGGGCATTCGAGAGCGCCGCTTCTTGTGGGACTTCGACGGCGAGGGCGTGGCGATCGCGCCTCCGCAAGACGACCGGGTGTACCCGGCGAACAACTCGGACATGTGCGAGGTGGCGGCCCGCGAGGCGCTGCAGATGGCGCAGCTGTCGCCGTCGAGCGTCGACGCGCTGCTGATGGTGACGTGTACGCCCGACGAGCTGAACTTCAGCCACGACGCGATGCAGCTGCACCAGCGGCTGGGCATGCGGCGCGACGCCTACGCGATGGTGCTCGACGACGGCTGCGGCGGCACGCCCTACGTCATCGACCTCGCGCGGAAGATGCTCGAGGCGGGCGCGCTCCGGACGGTGCTGGTGGTGGCGTCGGCCTTCACCTCGCCGCTGGTGAACCGGCGCGCCTACACCGCCGAGCTCGCCCCGGCGCCGGGCGTCAAGGGCCTGTCGGGCTACCTGTCGATGTACGTCTTCGGTGACGGCGCGGGCGCGGTGGTGCTGCGCGGCGACGACGGCCTCAACGGCCGCCTCATCGCGTCGACCGCCTACAACTCGTACGAGGAGCTGGTGCTCCGCCGCGGCGGCGGCGCCCTGCGCCACATGCACCAGGGCCGCGCCAGCGACGCCGAGCTGGCCTTCATCGTCGACGGGCAGAAGGTGGCGCGCAGCTACCCCGAGGTGATGGGGCGCTGCCTCAACGCGGTGCTCGACGAGGGCCGCTGCCTGGCCGCCGACGTCGACCGCTTCTACTTCCACCAGCCGAACAAGCGCGTGCTGGCCTCGTTCGCCGAACACCAGGGGCTCGACCCCGACAAGGTGGCGGTGAACGTCGACCGCTACGGCAACATCTCGGCCGCCGGCATGCTGGTGCTGCTGTCGGAGGACCTGCGCTCAGGCGCGGTGCAGTTCGGGGCCGGGCAGCTGGCCGTCATCGCCGCGGTCGGCGCCAACGTGCACGCCGGCGCGCAGCTCATCGTCTTGTGAGGAGCCCACTCGTGATCGAACCCGTCTCTCGACCCCGTCTCGCCGCCGTCCCACCCAAAGGCACCCCTGCCCTGCGCTTCGACGCGGAGGACCTGGCGCAGCGCCTGCTGCAGGCGACCAGCAACGACACCTGCAAGGGCATGTTCTTCAACGGCCTCTTCATGGCGGTGGGGGCCACCAGCGGCGAAGAGGGCCTCGCGCGCCTGAAGGCCGCGTCGCCGTCGCGCAAGTTCGTCGACTTCTTCAACTACCCCATCTCGGACTTCCTGCCGCTGGCGTGGCTGGCGGCCGAGGTGGTGGGCGGGGGCGCCTCGCCGGAGCAGCTCGAAGAGGGCATCAGGTCGATCGGCCGGCAGGCCACCGACGACTTCCTCGCCACGGCCGTCGGCAAGACGCTGCTGCTGCTGTCAGGGAGCGACCCGCGCCGGCTGATGAACTCGCTGGCCAGCGGCTACAAGACGGCGGTCAGCTACGGCAGCCGCACCGTCACCTGGCACGGGCCGACGCACTGCCTGTTCTCCATGCGCCGCGACTTCATGCCCCACGCGTACCACGAGGGCGTGCTCGAGCGCGTCGTCACGCTGGTCGGCGGCCGCGACGCGAAGGTCGTCGGCACGCGCGTGGGCCTGATGGACGCTGACTACGACGTCTCCTGGAGCTGACACCATGCGCACCCTCTTCGCCGTCCTCGTGCTCCTCTCGTCGGCCGCCGCCCTGGCCGACCAGGTCACCTACCAGTTCCGCTCCGTCGAAGACGCGGCCTTCCCGCCCGACGACACCATCTGCGCGCAGGCGCCCTTCCGGGTGAACGTGAAGCTGGGCGCGAGCCTGTGGAGCCAGCTCTCCCGGCCCGTCGACGGCCGCGTGCTGGTGGAGCAGGTGCTGCGCGTGGGCCGCGCCACCGCCTGCGTCGAGCTGACCAACTTCCTCTTCCCTCCGGGCCTGCAGCAGAACTTCTACGCCGTCTTCGACCTGCCCTCGGGCCGGTACACGGCCCTGGGCACCTGCACCTTGACGAGCAACGACGTGCCGCAGGCTGGCCTGGTGTTGGCGGGCTGCGCCCTCGACGTGGTGTCGGGGCCCACCGGCGTGCTCGGCGGCGTGGTGACGAGCGCCAGCACCTTCAACCCCGCGCGCCTTTCGAACTTCAAGACCGGCTCGCTGTGGACGATTCAGGCCTACACGAGCGCGCCGGTCGCGTGGTGGCCGTGGCCGTCGAGTCACGGCTTCGTGCTCCACGACGACGTCCGCACCGACGACGCCATCGCCGCCGTCCGCGCGCGCCTCGGAGCCCGCCATGCCCGGTGAGCGCCTGGTGCCCCTGATGATGAAGGTGGTGGCCGACGGAGGCCCCCGCACGGTGCAGGTCGGGCAGGCCTTCATCACCGACACCCAGGTGGTGCTCTCGCTCGAGCCGCTCCACCGCGTCGC
>JACSRE010000264.1 GCA_014879945.1 Myxococcus sp. | reverse complement strand
GGTGGAGGCGGCTCGACGGGCGGCGGCATCGCGGGTGGAGGCGGCTCGACGGGCGGCGGCATCGCAGGTGGAGGCGGCTCGGCGGGCGGCGGCATCGCAGGTGGTGGCGCATCGACGGGCGGCGGAATCGCGGGTGGTTCCTCCTCGGGAGGTGGCGTCGCAGGTGGTGGCGGCTCGACGGGCGGCGGCATCGCGGGCGGTGGCGGCGCGACGGGCGGCGGCGGCGCGGTCTCTGGCAACGGCGAGACGTGCGCGACGGCCATCCTCCTGACCTCGCCCGGCTCTCGCAGCGGGACGTTGAGCGGCGCGGCGAACCACTACGGCGCTGGGGCGGGCTGCGTGTCGGCGCCTGGGCCCGACCTCGTCTACCGCCTGCAGGTGGGCATGGCGGCGCGGGTCTCGGTCACCGTCACGCCCTCCACCTCGTGGGACGTCTCGTTGAGCGCGACGGTGGGCGCGTTGTCGCGCTGCGAGGCCACGCCGCGCACCTGCGACGCAGCAGTCGACGCGGCGACGGCGGGGAACGCCGAGACCCTCGACCTCGCGACGGCAGGAGAAGACGTCTACGTCGTGGTCGACTCCTCGAGCTCGACGGGCGCCTTCACGCTGAGCTGGAGCCTTCAGCCCCTGACGACGGGCGACCGCTGCGAGGCGCCGCTGGCGCTGCAGTCAGGCGTCGCGCGAGCCGGCACCACCTTCGGCTTCACCAATGACTACACCGCAGGCGTCTCGTGCGCGTCGCAGGGGCGCCTGGGCGCCGACGTCGTCTACGCCATCAGCGTCGGGCCGGGGCAAGGGCTCGACGTGCGAGTCGCTCCGCAGGGGGCGATGCTCGACACGTCCATCTCCATCGCGACGGCGGTGGCCTCGTGCGCCTCACAGTGCGTGGCTGGCGCGAACACCGGCGTGGCAGGCGCCGCCGACGTCGCCTTCTGGAACAACGCCTCGGCCAACACCGTCACCGCCTACGTCATCGTCGACTCGTCACAGGGCAGCTCCGCGGGCCCGTTCACCATCACCGCCACCGTCGGCGCGCAGGTGACGTGCGACGCTGCGCGGTGCCCGACGGGGTGCTGCCTCAACAACCAGTGCCTGGGCGGCGGTGAGGACACCTCGTGCGGGCAGCAAGGCAACGCCTGCCAGGTGTGCGGCCAGTACCAGCAGTGTCAGAGCGCCGCCTGCGTCGACACCCCGCGGCCGACCGGCGCTCCGTGCGCGACGGCGTCGCAGTGCTACTCGGGCACCTTCTCGCCAGCGACCTGCCGCGCGACCTGGCCCACCGGCGGCTACTGCACCTCGTCGTGCCTACTCGACGGCTACGACTGCGGCGGCCTGCCCATCATCGCGCCGGGGTACTGCGTGAGCGGCACGTGCCTTCAGAAGTGCGCCGCGCCGGGCACTGGCCAGTCCACCTGCCGCACCGGGTACGTGTGTGACTTCTCGGGCGGCTCGGGCTCACAAGGCGTCTGTCTGCCGCGCTGTCAGTCGATTCCGTGTGGCGCCGGGAGCACCTGCCAGCCCTCGGGCTACTGCCGGTGAGCGGCGCGCCTCGCCGCCAGGATGAGGCGAAGAGCAGGGCGACTCCAACGACGGTGATGCACCGAGCTGCCCAGGGCCGACCCCGGCGACCCACCGCCCGAGCACCTCGGCGGTCGGGCACGTTCGGCGAGACGCGACCGCGGGCACCGAGTCGAGCACCCAGAGGAAGAAGTGTGATTGCTGGCGGCGCGGCGCGAGCGCTCGAGAGAAGTGCGCGACGACGACGGTGGAGCGCCTCTCGAGCGCGGCCCCGACGAGCGTGGCGCTCAGGGCAGCACGACGATGGTGTCGCGCGTCTCGAGCGCGGCCCGGACGAGCGCGGCGCTCAGGGCAGCACGACGATGGTGTCGCGCGTCTCGAGCGCGGCCCACAGCGCGTCGAGGTCGGGGTTCTCGAGCGCCATGCAGCCGAGCGTCCAGTCGGAGCTGCTCCCGGAGCCGTGCAGCATGATCCACGAGCCCAGCTGCGTCGTCTGCGGCGGCGCCTGGCAGTTGGCGAGGGCCGAGTCGATGGCGTTCTTCTGGGCCTGGGTGATGAGCCCCGACATCACGCCGCGCACGGCGTCTTGCTCGTCGGGGTACGTCACCAACAGCGACTTGTAATAGCTGGAGTTCGGGTTCTTCAGCCCGACGAAGTAGGTGCCCTCGGGCGTCTTGCCGTCGCCCTCCTGCTGCTTGTGGCCGGTCGGCGCGAAGCCCAGGCCCATGCGGAAGTTCTGCACCAGGGCCCCGCTGCGGCAGAGCGCGACGTTGCGGGCGCTCTTGCGGGCCACCACGTAGTCGTCTCGCACGGTGTCGCAGCGATGCAGGCCGCTCCCGCCGTTGCCCCAGATGGTCGAGCAGTCGCCTGCGCCCACCGCCGGGTTCCAGCCGCCGTTGCCCGTCATCACCGGGCCCGGCAGACACGCGCCGTACATGGAGTTGCAGGTGTAGCCCTCGGCCTGGCGGCACTGCGCCGCGCTCGAGCACGTCGGCAGACAGGTCGTCTGACCGTTCCCGATGCCGAAGCAGGCGGAGCCCGCGGGGCATCCGGTGAAGTCGCACATCGCCTTGGAGCAGAGCCCGCCGGGCATCGAGAGGCAGACGTTGTGGGCGCACGACGCCGAGCTGGCGCAGGCCTGGCCGATGTCGTTGGCGGGCGCGGGCTCTCCCGGCCAGCGCTGACCGGGCTCGGGGAGGCAGACCTTGAAGGTGCGTGAGCTCTGGTTGAAGCGCTGCCGGGTGACGCACGCGTAGCCGGGCCGGCAGCCGGTGGCCGAGAGCGTGAAGTCACACTCGGCGGCGCAGGTCGGCGTGCCGTTGGCGCTGATGCAGCGGGTGGTGGTGACGCGGTTGGCGCCACCGAGCGGTGAGGCGTCGGGGCACACGGAGGTGGAGCCCGAGAGCGTGCAGGCCTGCGTGCAGAAGCCAGCAGGGAAGCCGTTGGTCTCGCAGCGCGCCGCCGAGGTGAACGCGGCGTTGCTGCAGCTCGACGCGCTGGTGCAGGCGCCGCCGATCCACCCCAGGTTCAGCTCGGTTCCGACGGCGGAGCCGCCACCCGTTGCGGAGCCGCCGCCCATCGCTGAGCCACCGGCCGACGCGGAGCCGCCTGCCGACGCGGAGCCGCCTGCCGACGCGGAGCCGCCTGCCGACGCGGAGCCG
>JACSRE010000280.1 GCA_014879945.1 Myxococcus sp. | reverse complement strand
TCCGTCGTCGGCAGCGTCAGATGTGTATAAGAGACAGGTCTTGAGGACAGGAGTACCTTCGGCGTGAATCTTCGTAATGCCATCAAGGGGTTCGACGCAAAATTGCGAGATGCACTAAAAGAGCGGATTCCATCCGCGACCAATCCTCAATTCTCCTCGTCACCTCTGTTTGGGGCGGATGACGATGTTCTGTTGGTCGTTTGGGATGGCAAGATGTTCCTTGATCCAGGCGGGAGGCGGGCCGGCCTGCAAGGGATTCAAAGAGTTGTGATCTATTCCCATGCGACCAGAGGCGGCGACTTGACGCCGGCTGGTTCGGTCTCCGGCGATGACCCGTCGTACAGTCCCAGAGAGATCGCTGCGCAGTTGGAAGCGGCGGGCGCTGAACCAAAGTCGCTGATTGTCATTGGCTGTGACGCGGTAGGATCAGGACTCGTGGAAGGCCTCAATGCTGCAACAGGACGAGAGACAGAAGTGGACGGGACAAAGGGGGCAAGTCGACTCCAGATTGAGGTAAAGAACGGTCGAGTGGACCCGAATTCTGGAGTCCGGGTTCAGGCCGATTTTCTTAGGCACGAGTAGGGCAGAGAGGTAACTGATATGAACAGGCTGGGTGTAGTGGCGCTATTGTGGCTGGCTCTGGGATCGGCAACCGCGTGCGCGGCCAAGCCAGACTGCGAGGAGGTCGCGCGACTGCTCTTCGGAAAGAAGGGTCAGCGTTCCAAGTACTTTGCGCCTGATGCGGGGGCTAGTGATGTTTTGGTGTTGTTTGGAAAGGAGCCCGGCGAATTGACTGGCCTGCCGGTGGAGCATTGCCGGCTTCCGGGCGTGAAGTTTCATGGGGCCCGGGGTGATGTTCCGGTCAACTCAAGAGGCTACGAGCTCAATATCATCGACGAGGGGAAATCATACTTGGTTATTCTTCGCTGGACGAATCTAAGGCCTCTTAATGATGCCGAAGGCGTGCTGCATGAGGGCACGACTGATTCCGAGCGAGTTCCCAAGCAGTAGGCCGTGACGCACTGGTGACAGCCTTTGGCTCATCGTCAGACGTGCCTCTGCCAGGGCTCGCCATCCTCGCAGTGGGAGTACCTGGGCGAATTGGGCGTGCACGAGGGGCACGACATCGGCCTCGGCGGCACGTTGAGCCGGGTGCTGCAGCGAGACGGCCTTGGGCAGCTGCGGGGCACGACGTACGAGACGGGGCCGGGGCCGGTGTACGCGACGTCGCTGCACCGGGACAGGGTGGGGCGGGTGGTGTCGGCGAACCGAGTCGGGTGCAGTTCCCGATCTGGTGTCGTGATGGCGTGCGGGACCGCAGCAAGATCGATCACTTGAGCACGGCATGAGGGGCCTGACTTGAACATCGGGACTCGCTCGCGGCAGATAACCGGCTTGTCGAGGGCTGGTTCGCTGTCCACGAGAAGTCCCGAATGGAACGCAGTATCGGTTCGGCGCGCGCCGACGTCCAGTGCGCCTTCGCTCGTGCTCTCAAGCTCGCGGACTCCGCGCGGCCGCAGCGCTTCTGCGACTTCGAGCGCGAGCTGTGGACGACGGTCCTCGCCCTGGGGCGTGCCCTGGTGAGCCTGTTCCTCGCCCAGCAGGCCGCGCGCTAGCGGCCGGTCGACTACCTGCACGCTGGGCAGCGCTTCGTGCTCAGGGGCGAGCGCGTCTCAGCGCTGGGCACGCGGTTCGGCAAGGTGTCCTTCCTGCGGCCTCTCGGCCGCCGCCGCGACGCGGCAGGGCGCGGCGTGGCGGACCTGCCTGTCGACCGCGAGCTCGGCCTCTGCGCGGGCTTCAGCGTCGGCCTGGTGATGGCTGTCACGCGCCTGTGCGCCCAGCTCGCCTTCGGCCAGGCCCGCGGGACATTCCGCTACTTCCACGAATGGACGCCCAGCTCTCGCGCTGTCCTGCGGATGGTCGATTCCGTCGGGGACCCTGCCCGGCCCTTCCTCGAGGACCTGCCTGCACCGCTCGGCGACGGCGATGTGCTCGTCATCGAGGTCGACGCACGCGGCGCCCCGATGATTGGCCCCGCCGAACATCAGCTTCGCAAGGCCTCTCGGAAGAAGCTGCGCGGCTCGACGAGGCGCCACCACCGTCGACAGCTCAAACGCGCCCGAGCGAAGCCCCGGAGGAAGTCGGGCGAGAAGAGCAATAACGCCAAGGGCGCCTTCGTCGCCGTGCTGTACACCTTGCGGCGCACCGCCAACGGGCGAGAGGGCCCCATCAACAAACGCCTCATCGCCACCTTTGAGAGCCACGAGGCCCTCTTCATCTGGCTGCGGCGGGAAGCCATCAAGCGCGGCTACGGCGTCAAGCCTTGCCTGTTTCTCGCCGACGGCTCGGACCACATCTGGCGCCTGCAGAAGGAATACCTGCCGCTCGCCGAGAGCTGCATCGACTGGTTCCACGTCATCGAGAAGATGTGGGACGCAGGCCAGGCCTTCCACCGGCCGGGCTCGCTGGCCCTTCGGCTCTGGGTGGGCCGCATCAAGAAGCTGCTTCGCAACGGGCGCGTCCGCACCGTCATTCGCGAACTCACCGCCGCGCTGCGCTCCACGCCGAAGACGGGCCCGGGCAACAAGGGCAAGCGCAAGCGCTTGGCCGACGCCATCAGGTACCTCACCGCCCATCGACACAGAATGCGCTACGACTCCCTGCGTGCTCGCGACCTCGTCATCGGGACAGGCGCCGCCGAGGGCGCGGTGCGCAACCTCGTCGAACTCCGGCTCGATGGCCCCGGCATGCGGTGGGGCCGCGATCGCGCCGAGCGTGTCCTGCTCCTGCGGTGCGTTCTGCTCAGCGGCCTGTGGGACGAGTTCTCCGCTCACGTCGCGCGCGCCCCCGCGCTCAAGCTGCGAGCATCACCCTTGCCCGCGCGCCCGTACGAGGCCACGCCACGAAGGGAGGCCGCGTGAAATGGGATCTGCACCCAACCGAGTCTTCTCGGAGCCGGGCCAGGCGGACGACAAGGCGTGGCGCGGGTACTGTACAAGTACCAGCAGGGCGGGGCCCTCGAGGCAGTGATGGAGTTGGCGGACGCGGTGCCGACGGGAGGCCTCAACCCCACGGACACGACGTGGGGGCAGGTGGAGGCGCTGGGGCAGGGGAAGTTTGCGGCGGACTGGCGGTACACGAGGGACATCGAAGGCAG
>JACSRE010000438.1 GCA_014879945.1 Myxococcus sp. | reverse complement strand
CCGCGGCGTCGACCGCACCCGTAAGCGATCGACTTTCCTCGGGCGGAAACCTGATCGGCGCTCTAGCAGCCGCCCGGCCGCCAGCGCCTCTCTCATCCCACCGGCGCACCTCGAACGAAACGCAGGCACTTGTGGCGTGTCCTGGAGTAGGGGGCGCGCCCATGCGCCGAACCCACCTCCTCCCGGCCCTCCTGGCCACCGCCTGCGCCTCGCCGTGGGCCTCGGTGAAGAACGCGAAGACCCTCGACGAGGCGCGCGCGCTCCTCGGCGGCTACAAGCCGAGCGTCGAGACCTACGGCCCCACGACCGAGGCCTGGTACTTCGGCAAGAACGAGTGCGTGCTCTTCGTCGACGGCCGGCTCCGGCTCAGCAAGGCGTCCTACACGGAGACGGAGAGCGGCCGCGTGGCGTCCTCGAAGCAGAAACAGGTGGTGTGCGCACCGATGGACGTGAAGGACTGAACGAACGCCCCGGCGAGGGCTCGCGCTGCGCGGGTCGACGCATCGAAAAGGCCTCGGAGGCGGGCCGGACATCCAGAAGCCTCCCCCCCCTCGTCGTTCTTCCTGGAGCATTGCATGCGCGCCTCGTCGTTTCTCGTCGTCCTCTCCCTGACTGCGGCGGCTGCCTGCGCCCCGGCGCGGCCCTGCAGCGCGGCGACCTGCGAGGGCTGCTGCACCGCGGCCGGCGCCTGCGACCCCGGCACGTCGAGCGCTGTCTGCGGCGCAGGTGGGCGCACCTGTGACACCTGCGTCGCCTCGCAGGTCTGCGCGCCCTCGGGCCGATGCGAGGCCGCGCCGGCCGCCGACGCCGGCACGACGATGGCGAACCCCACGGTGTTGACCGGCACCCGACAGGACGTCTGGGGCTGGGACGGCGACGGCGGGCGGAGCGCGACGACCCCCGGCTTCAGCCGCTCGAAGGTCGGCATCTGGTACCTCGACGGGGGCACGCTCGCCTTCCACCGGGGCTTCGCCAGCGACGACGGGACGTTCATCGTGCGCGAGGTGCCCGCTGGAGAGGTGATGGTGCAGCTCGACCGCCGGTACTTCGTGACCAGCGAGCGCCGGCTGTCCATCGACGACGAGGTGGGTGGGCGGCTCGACGCACCGAAGGCCACCAGCGAGTCGCTGCTCCGGCTGACGTTGCGTGGCCTCGACCCACTGCGCGCGCAGGACTTCGTGGCGCTCTTCTTCACGCAGGCCCAGGGCCCCTTCTCCGACGTGGCCGAGCTCGCTCAGCCTCCGAGCCCGGCTGGGGCAACCAGCGTCGAGGGCGACGTGGACTGGGCTCCGATCAGCGCGTCCCTGGGCTACGGGCTCCCCGACTCTTCGAAGGGGGACATGGGCTACGCCCTCCAGTACCGGACAACACCGACCGATGGCGGCTCCGTCTCGACCCTCCTTCGCGCGACGCCGCTCCCGCCCGTCACCCTCGCTCACGGGAGCACCGTCGACGTACTCGCGACCTTGACGGACGCACCGTCGCAGCCGTTCCCCTTCGCGCCCGACACTGGCGCCTTCGCGGCGCTCCGCCACACGCTGGGCCGCGACCCGGGCCGGGGGTCTACAGCGTCATCGTCACCACCTCGCCAGCGGTTGGGCCCGCGCGTTTCGTGGGACACGGCGTGTCGCTGCTGAGCGCCGAGTTGGCCGAAGGTGAGCCCTTTCCATCGCTGGCCCTGGGCGCTCCGTTCCCCGCGTCGTGGTCACCGCTCGCGACCGTGCTCTACTCCTCGGCGCAAGCCCGGCGCGCCACGGACGGCGGCACCCCTGCGACGTTCTGGCCTTCGCTCGCGATGGCCGACGTGCCCGCGGCCTTCTCGGGCCCCATCACCCCGAAGCTGACGCCAGTCGTCGCGCCGCTCATTCAGGGACGCGACTTCTTGAACGACCAGGCCGGGGTCACGGTGACGCCGACGGTCTCGTGGCGCGCCCCGACGACCGGGGTGGCGGTCGCGTACAGGCTCAGCATCACCCGGCTGAATGGGACGAGCCGGCCGACGGACTTCTGGCGAATCCTCACGCCCAACACCTCCGTCACGGTGCCCGGCGACATCCTCGTCGCGGGGAGCGCCTACGTCCTTGAGCTGCAGGCGTTGAGCTCGGTTGGCGTGGGCGTTCCCTACGCGGGCGCGTCGGTGGTGAGCGGCGTCGTCAGGCCCTGACGGAGCGCTACTCCGTCTTCGGAGGGCGCCGGGTCGGCCTCACCGCGAGGTACGGCTTCGGCCACCACACCGAGTCGACGCCCTCCGCCTGCGCGTGGCGGTTGACGAGCGAGGGGTCGGACAGGTGCGGCCGGGCGAGCGCGCAGAGGTCGGCCCTCCCGGCGGCGAGCACGGTGTTGGCGTGGTCGGCCCCCTGAATCGCGCCGACGGCCATCACCGGCAGCTCGGCGCCCACCTTCACCGCCTCGGCGAAGGGCACCTGGTACATGCGGCCGTACTCGGGCTTCGATTCTTCGGCGTTGCCGCCGGACGAGACGTCGATGAGGTCGCACCCGCGCGCCTTGAGCGCCTTCGCCAGCGCCACCGTGTCCTCCACCGTGGTGCCCTCGTCGCCGAGCCAGTCGGAGGCGGAGACGCGCACGAAGAGCGGCTTGTGTGACGGCCACACTGCGCGCACCGCTTCGAAGACCTCGAGCGGGTAGGCCAGGCGCTTCTCGAGCGAGCCGCCGTACGCGTCGGCGCGGTGGTTCGACAGCGGCGAGAGGAAGGACGAGAGCAGGTACCCGTGCGCCATGTGCAGCTCGACGAGGTCGAAGCCGGCCGCCTCCGCGCGCAGGGTCGCGTCGACGAACTGCTGCTTCACGAGCTGCAAGTCTTCGGAGCCCATCGCCCTCGGGGCCGGCCAGCCCTTCCCGAACGGCACCGCCGACGGGCCCATGGCCTGCCACGGCCGCTCGTGCGGCTGGAGCGGTCCATCACCCTCCCACGGCAGCTGACAGCTCGCCTTCCGGCCCGCGTGCGCGAGCTGGATGCCGATGCGCGCGTTGGAGCTCTGGTGCACGAAGTCCACGATGCGCTTCCACGCCTGGGTCTGCGCGTCGTTCCACAGCCCGGTGCACCCATACGTGATGCGGCCCTCGGGCGAGACGTCGGTCATCTCCGTCATCACCAGGCCCGCGCCGCACGCAGAAGAAGAACAAAGCAGGAAACGGGGGGAAGGGTCGAGTGCCGAGGCGGCGTGCAGGGGCGCG
>JACSRE010000100.1 GCA_014879945.1 Myxococcus sp. | reverse complement strand
GCGCAGGCTGTGGCCAACGCGTCTGGCGTTCCGCGGGCCGACGGCGTGGTGCGGGTGCGGCGGTTCTACTTCGGCGAGCTCTCGGCGCAGGTGGCGTACGTGGTGGTGCCGTCCGCCCCGCTCACCGGGGGCTCCACCTGGGCCGAGGGCGTCTTTCGCCTCAGGGGCGGCGTTCAGCTCAACGCCTCGACGAGCCAGCGCGCGCAGCTCGAGGGCAACGGCGTGGTGCTGCACCTGAGCGGCTTCGTCGAGGCGCTGGCCTTCAACCCGCTCCGGAGGACGGTTCAGCTCGGCGTCGCCGCTGGCCTGGGGTTCTAGAGGCGCGCGCCCGTCAGCGGGGGCCGACGCGCTTGACCGCCACGAAGCGCCGCATGGTGCCGTCGGAGCGCCTGCCGTCGGCGGCGATCGAGAAGCCGTTGGCCTCGACCGTCAGCTCGGTGCGCCGGTTGGGGTGACAGCCTCCGGCCACCGCCGTCCACGCGGGCTGCAGCACGTCCTGGAGCCAGCCGACGGCCTTCGCGTCGTGGCGAACGTGCTCCAGCATGCGCAGCTGCCCATCGGGCGCGAGGACCCGGCCGATCTCGTGGAGCCCCACCTCGGGGCGCGGCACCGAGCAGAACACCAGGCTCGACACCACGGTCTCGAACGCCCCCTCGCGAAACGGCAGGGCCTCGGCGGAGCCACGCACCAGCAACGCGCCAGGCGCGCGGGCCCGTGCCCGGTCGAGCGCGTGGGCGTCGGGCTCGAGCCCGATGAGGGTGAGCGCCGCGTCGTAGCGCAGCAGGTTGCGCCCGGTGCCGCAGCCCACCTCGAGGGTTCGCCCGCGGGCGCCCTGCACCAGCCAGGCGCGCCACCGCGACAGCCCCGTCCACTCCATCACCGCGCACATCGCGTCGTACAGCCAGGGGATCTGCTCTACGCCTCGCATGCCTGGGCCTTCCTCGTGCGTCGGCGCGTTGGCGCCCTCATCGGGCCGAGTACCACGCCGTGATGGCGAAGCGATCGGCGTGCGACGGCTCGACCTGATGCTCGATCAGCTCCGAGCGGAAGAGGACGAAGGCATCGAGCCGCGGCGCCACCGCCCGCGGCGGGTCAACGAAGAGGGCGAGCTGGCCGCCGTGCGCCGGCTGCCAGTCGGGGTTGAGGTAGACGATGGCGGTGACGCGCCGGTTGTCGTCGCCGGGGAAGGCGTCGCGGTGGCGCTGGTAGCCCGCGCCGGTGGCCGGGTAGTGGGCCAGCTGAAGCTCGGTGCGGCGCAGGCCCAGGAACGCCAGCTCGTTGAGCTGCAACCGCAGCCCCTCGAACCGCCGCCACACCTCGAGCAGCGGGCCGGTGACCTGGTCGTCGAGCCACTGAATCGAGTCGCCGCGCACCGCCGCGTCGAGCTGGTGATCGCCGCCGCGCCGCACGCCCGCGCGCTTGAGCAGGCCCAGGGCGAGGTGCTCCTGGGCCGCCACGCGGGCGCGCCGGGCCAGCCCCTCGCCCAGGAACCCCGAGCCCACCACGAAGCCCGCCTCGCCCAGGTGCTCGACGTCTTCGGCGCTCAACCCAGCCACGTGGGCAGTGTACCGCGCCCGATGGACTCGTTGCGCGCGGTCGTCAAACCGTTCAGACAGCCACGCTGATGACCCCGGTCGAGCTCGAACAGCGCCTCGCGCAGCTGCCGAACCAGCCCGGCGTGTACCTGATGAAGGACAAGCAGGGGCGGGTCCTCTACGTCGGCAAGGCCGTCAACCTCGCCAACCGGGTGCGCAGCTACTTCAACCCCGGCACCTCCGACCGGCGCGCCTTCGTGGCGCTGCTCGACCGCCTCCTGGGCTCGCTCGAGACGCTGGTGGTGTCGAGCGAGAAAGAGGCGCTGCTCCTCGAGAACGAGCTGATCAAGAAGCACCGCCCGCGCTTCAACGTGCAGTGGCGCGACGACAAGCAGTTCCTCTGCCTGCGCCTGTCGGGTGAGCACCGCTTCCCGCGCCTCGAGATGGTGCGCCGGCCCCGGCGTGACGGCGCGCGGTACTTCGGGCCCTACGCCTCGGCGTCGTCCATTCGCGAGACGGTGCGGGTGGTGAACCGCTTCTTCCAGCTGCGCACCTGCTCCGATCACGTGCTCGAGAGCCGCAAGCGCCCCTGCCTGTTGCATCAGATCGGGCGGTGCCCGGCGCCGTGCGTGTTGCCCATCGCCCCCGCCGACTACCAACGCAACGTCGAGGCGGTGGCGCTCTTCCTCGAGGGCCGCAGCGGGCCGCTGCTCGAGAACCTGCGGGGCCGCATGAAGGCCGCGTCGGCGAAGCTCGAGTTCGAAGAGGCCGCGCGGCTGCGAGATCAGGTGATCGCCATCGAGCGCAGCGTCGAGCGGCAGGCCATCGCCACCACCGAGGCCATCGACCAGGACGTCTTCGGGCTCTTCCGCGAGGGCGATCGCATCACCCTCTACAGCCTCTTCGTGCGCGGCGGCCGCATCACCGGCGGCCAGGCCCACCACTTCCAGAGCGAGTTCCCCGACGACGAGCTGGTGACGTCGTTCGTCAACCAGTACTACGCCGACGACGCCTTCGTGCCCAAGGAGGTGCTGCTGGCGGGCAGCCCCAACGAGCCCGAGGCCCTCGCGGAGCTGTTGTCGGAGCGAAAAGGCGAGCGGGTGCGCGTGCTGGTGCCGCAGCGGGGCGAGAAGACCGAGCTGGTGAAGCTGGCCTCGAAGAACGCCGAGCGCGCCTTCAGCGAGCGCAAGCGCAGCGCCGACGAGGTGGCGCAGACCCTGGAGCGCCTCAAGGAGCGCCTGCACCTCTCGAAGCTCCCCCGTCGCATGGAGTGCTTCGACATCTCGCACTTCCAGGGCGCCGCGCTGGTGGGCTCGCAGGTCTCGAGCTTCGACACCGAGCCGGACCCGTCGCGCTATCGCCACTACAAGCTCAAGACCGTGGTGGGCAACGACGACTTCGCCTCGATGCACGAGGTGCTGACCAGGCGCCTGACGCGGGGCCTCGAAGACCAAGACCTGCCGGATCTGATCGTGATCGACGGCGGCAAGGGCCAGCTGGCCAGCGCGTGGGCGGCCATGCGCGACGTGGGCGTCGAAGGGGTCGATCTGGTGTCGCTGGCCAAGAGCCGCGAGCTCGACTCGCCCGCGCCCGACGTGCAGCAAGACCGGAGCCCCGAGCGCGTCTTCGTGGTGGGCCGCAAAGACCCCATCGTCCTGCCCCAGACCTCGCCGGAGCTCTTCGCGCTCACCCGGCTCCGTGACGAAGCCCACCGCTTCGCCATCACCTTCCAGCGAAAGCTCAACCGGAAGCGGGGGCTCTCGTCGGCCCTCGACGAGGTGCCGGGCGTGGGGGCGGGGCGGCGCACGGCGCTGTTGAGCCACTTCGGGTCGCTCAAGCGCGTGAGGGAGGCCAGCATCGAGGAGCTGGCCGAAGTGGACGGCGTGGGGCCGGCGGTGGCCGAGCGCCTGCACGCGTACCTGCACGCGCCGAAGGTCAGGTCCTCCGAAGCGAGGGAAGACGACGCCATTCGCCTCGCCTCCCTCGACGACGCTGGCGGCGCCTGAGCTCCCACGGCGGCGCAAAGACACAGAACGTCTTGATTTTTCGTTGCGGCCCCGCGCGGCGGTGACATACACACTCTGTCGTTTTCAGCCCCAACCCCGAAGGATGACCATGCGGCTGTATCCCAAGCTCGTTCCGCTCATTGCGCGCGAGATCATCGACCGCCTTGCGAAAGAAAAGGACATCGAGGTCGAGGCGATTCGCATGTCCGACGCCGAGCTCGACATGTCGGCCATCATGCGTGAGTACCTCGCCAACGAGGAGCGCGTGAACCAGGCCACCCGCGAGGCCCTCGAGCGCCGCGGCTATGACTTCTCGAAGTTCAACCAGGTCAAGCGCGAGATGGCCGACGTGCGCGGCTTCAAGGTCGGCGACGACGGCATCGAGTTCGTGATCAACCAGATGCTCGAGTTCCTGCTCATCTCGCGGAACGTCGAAGAGGTGTTCTCGGACGACAACCAGATGCGCCCGAAGATCCTCCAGGTGATGAAGAAGCACCTCGACGTGGACGAAGAGATCGATCGCGAGGCCCGGGGCCGCCTCAAGCACCTGCAAGAGGGCACCGGCGCCTACGAGATCGAGTACCAGAAGACGCTCGAGCAGATCCGCCGCGCGCGCGGCCTCATCTGACCACCCAGGCGTGACGCCTTCGCGACGGGGAGCCAGGGGACCGACCGGTCCGCTGCGCTCCCCGAGTCGTCTCAGCCCTCGCGCAGCTTGCCGGCCGCCTGCGAGAGCCGGCGCCGCAGCTGGGCCACCACCACCATCAGGTACTCGAGGCGGTTGAGCACCCGGAAGTCCTCGGCGGCGTCGAGCAGCCGAATGGGTGACGGCGCGTCGTTGCGCAGCAGGTCGAGCACGTCGGTGAAGTGCGCCTCGACGTCGGCGATGGCGTCGAGCCCCTCGCGCAGGTCGTCTTCGAGGAAGTCCAGCAGCACCGCGCTGTCTTCCCGGCGGGGCAGGCACTCCTCGAGGCGCTCGACCGACTCCCGAATGGCGTCAACCGAGCGGGACAGCGGGACGGCGGAGCGGGCAGTGTGCGTCGCGGGCATGATCAGCACGCTACAGGCGTGAAGCGGCCCGGCAAGAAAACGCCCGGGTCAGCGCCTGGCGAAGTGGGCGGCCCAGGCCTCTTCCTTGAAGCCCACCAACACGGTGGCGCCGTCGACCAGCACCGGCCGCTTCACCAGCTTGCCGTCACCTGAGAGCCACTGCACCAGGGTGGCGTCGGTGGCCGCGTCGACCTTCGCCTTGCCCAGGGCGCGGTAGCTCAAGCCCGAGGTGTTGAGCCACTTCTTCACCGGCAGCCCGCTCTGCGGCACCCACCTCGCCAGCTCGGCCCGGGTGGGCGGCTCATCGACGATGGGGCGCACGGTGACGGCCAGCTGCCGGGCCTTCAACCACGAGAGGGCCTTCTTGCAGGTGCTGCAGCCGGCGTAGCTCAGGAGCAGGGGCATGCCCCCGGCCCTACCACTTCAGGTTGCCCTTGTTCTCGGCCTTCGCGGCCTTGTCTCCGGGCCGCACGAAGCTGGTCAGCGTGGCGCGCACGGCGCCGAGGTCGATGCTCCCCAGCGCGGCGATGGGCAGGCGGCGCTCGTCGGCGGTGATCCACACGTGAATGTCTCGCCGCGCGTCCTGCCAGTCGTGGCGCGCCGCCTCGCCCGCGAGGTGCCAGGTCTCGAACTCGCCGACCGGCAGCGAGACGTGCTCCTTCGGCTGCACGGTGCCCCACACCCGCCAGATGCGCCGAATGCCGTAGACGTCGAAGCACAGCCGCTTGCCCTCCTTGAGCTCGAGCTGCCGCATCAAGAAGATCGCGCCCGCCACGTCGCTGACGTCGTTGCCGGTGGCGAGGTCCATCGTCGAGGACTGGCCGTTGATGGTGCTCAGCAGGCGCGCCGTCTTGTTCTTGCGGAACGACACGTCGGCGACGCGGTGCCACTCGTTCTCGTGCGCGTCTTCGTAGTAGCGCGTCGGCCGCAGCGTCCTGGGCGAGAGGTAGCTGGTGCCGGTGCCATCGACGCGCCGCACCTTGGAGAAGAAGGTGTTCGTCTTCGCGTGCACCTCGATGGGCATCAGGCCTTCTCGCACCGGCAGCACCCGCATCGTCATGGTGCCGGCCCGCGCGCCGAGGGCGTCGAGGTCGAACTCGAGCGTCTCACCCGGGCCGAACGAGATGGGCGTCTTGATGTTGCCCAGGGCGACGCACTGGGCGTCGGTGGGGAAGGGCGAGATCACCTTCGCGACCCCGCCGTCTTGCGCGAGCGCGGCCGACGAGGCGAGCGTGAGCGTGATGAGGGCGGTCTTCAAAGCGGTGCTCCTCGGCTGGTCCTTCGTGCCGGCGCAGACGGAGCCCACCATGGAGTCCGCCCGTGCGCCGCATGACAACGACGTCACCCTGTCCACCCTATTCAGCACCGGCGCTCGTCGCGAAGGAAGCAGGGAGATCAGCGGGCTGCGCCTGTCGGCCATGACGCCGGTGACCTAGACTCTTCGCCCTTCGCCGAAGGAGTCTGCCTTGCGTCGTCTCGTCGTGGCGTTGCTGTTGGTCTCGTGTTCGCCGGCCGTGAAGTCAGACCCGCCCCCGGCCGAGAAGCTGCGCACCACCTACCGTGTCATCACCGGCGTCTCGATGGGCGGCATCGGGAGCGCCGCCCTGGGCTTGACCAACCCCGAGCGCTTCGACGCCGTGGCCCCGCTGGGTGGGCCGCTCGACTACGCCTTCTTCTCGCGCTCGCTCGACCGGTTCTTCTCGGGCGGCTTCTGCTCGAAGGCCGAGATCGAGGCGGTGCTGCGGCAAGACCCGGCGCGGCTCAACGACCCACAGGCCTTCGCGGCCTGCTCGAGGCGCCCAGCCACGCTGCCGCTTGAGCACAGCCAGGACTTCAACCACCTGCACGTCACCGTGAGCGGCGGCACCTTCGATCGCGAGTCCTACGTCGACATGATGACCGACCTCTCGCTCGCCTACGGCAGCTTCTTCAGCGAGAACCCGGCCTCGGCGGTGGCGCCTCCGGGCGTCGACCCCGAGAAGGTGCGGCGCTTCGCGAGCGACTTCTGCAGCGACCCGGTGCGCGTCAAGGGCGCCTTCAACGCCGAGTACAACCCCGAGGGCACCTACGACGCGATCACCTTCTGCGATGGAGAGCCCACCACCTGGTTCTGTCGCGCCACCCGCGAGCGCGTCGACTTCTGCTCCGACCCGGCGAACGTGGCCCGGCCGCTGGCCAGCACCGCCGAAGAGGCGTTCGCCAACCGCTTCTGCGCGACGAAGGGCGGCGCCGAGCGCGCGGGCAAGCAGAGCCCCGAGCAGCAGCTGGCCTTCCTCGATCACGGCGGGTTCCGCGACCCCTGCCGGCAGGCCACGCTCCCCCAGGGCATTCTCCTCGCGGTCGACTTCAACGGAAACGGCCGGCGCGACTACGGCGAGCCCATCATCAACAACGGCCGCGAGCGCTTCGACGACGTGGGCGCCGACGGCTGCGACGACCGGTTCGAAGACGGGAAGGGCGGGTGCCTGACGACGCCGTCAGCCCAGGGCAGCGACCCCAACGGCGACAACTACGACCTCGACGCCAACCCCGCCGGCACCGAGCAGGACTGGGTGTGGGACGACGGTGAGCCGTTTCGCGATCTGGGGCTCGACGGCGTGCCGAACACCGGCGACTTCGGCGAGGGCAACGGCCGCTTCGACGAGTCCTTGGGGCGGCGCTCGCTCAAGGCCTACGACGGCCGCTCCAACTACCGAAAGCTCGACGCCCAGGGCCGCCGGCGGCTGCACGTGCTGGCCGATGGCGGCGCGCGCGACGTCTTCAACCTCGGGCTGATGGCCCAGCACCTGTTCTCGGCGGTGCGCTCGGCGCTGGGGGCCGAGAACGTCGGCTGGTACCGGGGCTTCACCGAGATGCCAGGCATGGTCGATCGCCAGGGGCGCTTCGACCCATGGACCAAGCGCTGGAGCCAGATGCCGCGCGACCTGGTGACGCTCTACGGCAAGCCGACCCCGACCGATCAAGACCGCCTCGACGGCGAGGGCGACCACGTCGGCACCAACGAGCAGGCCCTCTTCCGCTTCGCCACCGTCTTCAACTGGGCCGCCTCGCTCTGGCCCTCGCTCGACAAGCCGCCGGTGCCGGCGCTGGTCAACGGCGAGCAGCAGAGGGCGTGGTTCGACTCGAAGGCCCTGGGCGCGAAGTGGGAGTACGCCGTGGCGCTCCCCGCCGGCTACCACGACCCCGAGAACGCGCAGCGCCGCTACCCAGTGGTGTTCATGCTCCACGGGTACGGCATGGAGCCCGGCTCCTTCGTGCCCAGCGTGCTGATCGCCGACGCCTACGTCGCCAGCCCCCTGGCCCTCAGGCCGCTCATCTACGTCTTCCCCTACGGGCGCTGCTGCTGGGTGAACGCCGCCGGGCAGAAGGACTGTCGCGAAACGGACGACATGGGGCGCGAGCTTCGGTCGCTCCCGGGTTGGGCGCGCGAGTGCAACTCGGGTACGTTCTGGATCAACCGCAAGGGCTACACCCCGTCAGACGGCACGCGGTACGGAGACGCCTTCTTCGAGCTCATGGACCACGTCGACGCCACCTACCGCACGCAGCCCGCCGCCGAGGTCGACGCCCGGTGAGCGAGAAGCCCGTCCTCAAGGTCGACCTCCAGCGGGCCGACGTGACGGAGCGGGTTTCGAGGGACTCGTCGCTGTTTCGCTCTCCGCTCGTCGACACCCTCGGCAGCGAGTGGCGGGAGGTCTTCAAGCGGGGCCACGCCAAGCGGGCCGCCGCGCGGGTGGTGCTGTTTCAGCAGGGCGACGAAGGTGACTCGCTGCTCTTCGTGCTCTCGGGCGCGGTGCGGCTGTTCGCGCGCAAGGCCAGCGACACCGTCGAGCTGGGCGTCGCGCACCCGGGTGACGTCATCGGCGAGGCGGCCGGCGCCGAGGGCAGGCGCGCGATGAGCGCGGTGGCCAACGAGCTGGTGGAGTTCGTCGAGCTGCCCCGGGCCGTGCTTCAAGAAGCGGGGGCCGCCGAGGCGCTGGAGCGGTGGCTGTCGGCGCTCCACTCCGAGCGGCTCAAGGCCCTCGACGAGATGACCGACTTCCTCAACCGATGGTGAACGCGAAGGACGACCGATGAGCGGCGGCGGGCTGAAGTACCAGGAAGACGACGACGAGCGGCAGCGGGGCCCGGCGGGCAAGCGCCTGCGCGATTGGGACTGCCCCGACTGTCACGCCAACAACCCCAGCGACGAGTTCGTGCCCGAGAAGAAGGGCGTCGAGCTGCGCTGCAACTACTGCGGCACCGAGTTCCGCATCACGACGTCTGACGAGGGGCGCTTCAAGTTCAAGGAGATCTAGGCCGGCCGCTCGCCGAAGAGCGCGGTGCCCACCCGCACGTGGGTGGCGCCCTCTTCGATGGCCACCTCGAAGTCTCCCGTGGTGCCCATGCTCAGGTGCTCGAGGGCCAACGCCCTGGCCAGCTGCGCCAGGGCCTTGAACGACGGCCGCGAGGCCTCGGGGTCGTCGTCGAGCGGCGGCATGCACATCAACCCGGTGACCTCGAGGTTCGGCAGGGCGCGGACCTGCGCGATGAAGGCGGCGACCTCGGCGGGCGCCAGGCCGGCCTTCGAGGCCTCGCCGGCCACGTTCACCTCGACGAAGCACTGCAGCGGGGCGCCGGTGCGACGGCGCGACAGCTCCTGGGCCACCTCGAGCCGCTCGAGCGCGTGGAAGACGTGCGCGGCCTTCGCGACGTACTTGGCGTTCTTCGGCTGGAGCGGCCCGATGGCGTGCCAGCGAACGCCGCCGCAGCTCGAGAGGGCCTGGTGCTTGTCGCGCAGCTCCTGGGCGTAGTTCTCGCCGAAGTGGCGCAGGCCCGCGTCCCACGCCAGCCGCACCAGCTCGGGCGGGTGGCGTTTGGTGACCGCCACCAGCTGCACCGCCGCGCGGGGCCGGGCCGCGCGCGTACACGCCTCCACCACCCGCCGCTCGACGTCGGCGAGGTTGGCCGACAGGTCTGCGGCCGAGATCACGCTTGCTCCCACGGCAGCCGCACGCCCGCGCGCCGCAGCAGCTCCACCGACTCGGCCAGCGGCAGGCCGATCACGCTCGTCGAAGAGCCCACGATGGCCGAGATGAAGGCCGCGGCGCGCCCCTGGAGCGCGTAGCCGCCGGCCTTGTCGGCGCCTTCGCCCGTCGCGACGTACCAGGCGATCTCGGCGTCGGTGAGCGGGCGGAACACCACGTCGCTGGTGACGACGACGGCCTCGACCGCTTCGCCCGCCACGGCGACGCCGGTCATCACCTGGTGGGTGCGGCCGGAGAGCGCGCGCAGCATCGCGGCGCCTGCGGTGGCCTCGCTGCCGGGCTTTCCCAGAATGACGTCGTCGACCACCACCGAGGTGTCGGCCGCCAGCACGACGGCGCCGGGCCGGCGCTGACGCACCGCCGCCGCCTTCTCACGCGCCAGCCGCTCCACGTACCGCCTGGGGGCCTCGCCGGGCTGCACCGCCTCGTCGAGCTCGGCGGCCTGCACGTCGAACGTCAGGCCCAGCTGCCCCAGCAGCTCGCGCCGGCGGGGAGAGCCCGACGCGAGCAGAAACGACGCCGCCACCTCAGCCCTCGAGGACCTTGTCGATGGCCTTCTCGTTGGTCTTGATCTCGGCGCGGGCCTTGATGGCCTTGAGGAACGCCTCGCGCACCTCGAACTGCTTGCCCTTGATGGCCTCGATCTGCAGCTGCTCCTTGCGGGTCGTGAAGTCGGCGTCGCTCGGCGTCCTGCGCTCGTCGAGCACGATCACCGCGAGCCCCGAGGTCGACGCCGCCGGGCCGTCGTCGACGGTCACCACCTGGTCGATGAGCCCCGGCGCCTTCTGGTCCATCAGCAGCGAGAAGACGCTGGCCCCACCACCGAGCGTCGGCACGGCCTCGGCGCTGGCGTTGAACTCGCCCGTCTCCTTCACCTCGGGCCGCGTCTCGGCCTTGAAGTTGAAGTTCTTCTCTTCCTTCGCATCGGAGGGGAAGAGCTCGACCAGCGTCTTGCCCTTCTTCAGCTCGACGAGCGTCTTCTCGGCGTCGGCCTTCGCCAGCTCCTTGGCCTTCTCTTTGGTGAAGAGCTGACCGGCCAGCTCGAGCTTCACGGCCTCGAGGGGGCGCGTCTCGGGGGCCTTGCGGTCTTCGACGACGCCGATGTGGAAGCCGATGGGCGACTCGGTGACCTCAGAGACCTCGCCCGGCTTGAGGGCGAACAGCTTGGCCGCGAAGTCGCCGGGCAGCTGCGTGCGCTCGACGAAGCCGAGGTCGCCGCCCTTCGCCTTGGTCTCGGTGTCTTCGCTGAAGTTCGTCGCCATCTCGGCGAACGACTTCTTGTTGTCCACGATCTCTTTGCGCACGTTCTCGAGGCGCTTCTTCGCGTCGTCCTTCACGGCGGCGTCGGCCTCACGCGGCACCCGCAGGAGGATCTGGCGGGCCTTCACGCGCTCGTCGATGAAGAACTTGAACTTGTTCGCCTCGTAGTCCTTCGCGATGAGGTCGCCGTTGGCGGCCGCCCACTTCTCGAGCTCGGCGGGCTTGGGCACGGCGACCTTGTCGGCGTACATCGAGGGCGTGAAGCGCACGAAGGTGGCCTTCGCCGAGTTGCCTTCCTTCTGGTAGCGCGCCTGCACCTCGTCCTGGCTGACCGCCACCGACGCCTCGACCAGCTGGAGCAGCTTCTGCGCCGAGAGCCGGCGGCGGAGCTTCTCTTCGTACTGCACCGTGGTGGTGCCCTCGTACTGGTTGACGATGTCTTCGTAGCGGCCGGTGTCGAACTTGCCGTCCTTCTGGAACGAGGGGTCCTTGAGGATGAGGCCCACCACCTCGTCGTCCGAGGCGCGAATGCCCTCGGCCTCGGCGGCCTGGGCGAGGAGCTCGGTGTTCACCAGCTGGTCGATGACCTGCTTGTGCACGCCGAACTGCTTGAGCAGGTCGGCCGGAATGCCCTGCTGGCGGAAGTTCGAGGCCTGGTTGCCGTAGGCCTGGGCGAACTCCTTGAGGGGCACGGTGACGCCGTTGACCGTCGCCGCCGCTTCGCCCTTGGCGTCTTGCAGGGCGCCGAAGCGGTCGCAGCCCGACGAGCCGGGGCCCCACTGAAGGCCGAAGAGCACCGCCAACGCGATGATGAGGGCGTAGTAACCAGTGCGGCGCCAGCTCGGAGCAGAGGTCTCAGGGGTCGAGGAGATCGAATTACTCATGGACTTTCGGGGGGTTGGCTAAATCGAACGCTTGACCTGTAGGATCGGTCCCCACAACATGCAAGGGCTTTCCCTCACGGGCCGGAAAGCCACGCCGCCTGTCGCCCGTTGGGTCTTCGACGCCATTGCTTTCCTTCCTGAATCGATACCGCGAGCCGCTCCTGGTGGCAGCGTTGATCATCGTGCCGCTGATCAGCTTCTTGTCGCGGGGCGGGCGGGGCCGCGAGCCGAACTTCATCGATCGCGCGGTGCTGGCGGTGTCGTCGCCGCTGCAGTCGGCGCTCACCGCGGTGTTCTCGGGCGTCGGCTCGACGGTGCAGGGCTACGTCGCGCTCCGCGGCGCGCACGAAGAGGCCGGCGTGTGCCGCGCGCAGCTGGCCGAGGCGCAGGCCGAGCTGAACACCCTCACCGAGGCGAAGGCCGAGAACGCGCGCCTGCGCGAGGCGCTCGGCTTCACCGAGTCGAGCAGCGCCCTCTCGGTGATGGCGCGGGTCATCGGGCTCAACGCGAGCCCTCAGTTCCAGTCGTTCCGCATCGACCGCGGCGAAGATCAGGGCGTGCGCGTGGGCATGCCGGTGGTGACGCCGAGGGGCGTGGTGGGGCAGGTGGTGCGGGCGGTCGCCGGCTCGGCTGACGTGATGGTGATGCTCGACCCGAAGTCCCGCATCGGCGCGCTGGTACAGCGCACCCGGGTGCGCGGCACGGTGGTGGGCGCCGGCGACGGCCAGAAGATGCTGCTCGACTTCGTGCGCCGCGAAGACGACATCTCCGACGGCGACGTGGTGGTGACGGCGGGCACCGACGGCGTCTTCCCGCGGGGGCTCGTCATCGGCTCGGTCAAGGGCGTCTCGCGGCCCACCGTCGGCTTGTTCCTCATCGGGCAGGTCGAGCCCGCGGTCGACCTCGGGCGCGTCGAAGAGGTGCTGGTGCTGCCCGCCGTCGAGCTCTCTGCCATGCGCGCGCCGGAGCCGCGACGATGAAGGGCGCGCTCCTGACGGCCCTGGCCCTGGTGCTGCTGTCCATCGAGGCGGTGCTGGTGCGGACCTTCGGGTTCGAGGTGACGCGCATCGACGTCACCGTCGCGATCATCGTCTTCGTGGCGGTGCGCGCGAAGACCATCGAAGGCGCGCTGACCTCGTTCGCCATCGGCTACCTCGTCGACGTCTTCACCGGTCGGCCCTCGGGGCTGTACCCGGCGCTGGCGGTGCTGGTGTTCCTCCTGGCGCGCGCGGCGGCGCAGCTGCTCGATGGCAAGTCGCGCCTGGGCTACGCGCTGTTCGCGGCCTCGGCCACGGTGGGGCACTCGCTGGTCGCCTTCCTGCTGATGTGGCTGACGTCGAAGGACGCCGACGGGCGGGTGCTGTCGCTGTCGGCGGCGCCGGCCCAGGCGCTCCTGACCGGCGTCGTGGCCGCGCTCCTGTTCCCCCTGCTGTCGAAGATCGAGCCCGGCGAGCGGGTCGACGTGGGGCGGTACGCATGATCAAGCTCGGGCAGCAGAGCGACGCGAAGGACCTCAGGCCGCGGCTGGTCGGGCTGGCGGCGTTCTTCGTCGCGGGTCTGCTGGTGCTCTCGGTCAACCTCTACCGGTTGATGGTGGTGCGCTACGAAGAGCTCAACGCGCTCTCGGTCGACAACCAGTTCAAGGACGTGCGGCTGCGCGCGCCCCGCGGGCTGATTCGTGACCGCCGCGGCGAGGTGCTGGTCGACGCGCGGCCCAGCCTCGACGTCTTCATCACGCCGGCCTTCTGTCAGAAGTGCGCCGCCGAGGTGCTCCCGCGCATCGCCGAGGTGCTCCAGTGGGACGAGGAGCAGCGGCTGCGCGTCGAGGCGCTCCTCAAGGCGGCGCACGGGCCGCAGCGGTACCAGCCGCTCATCGCGGCGGTCGACATCTCGAGGGAGGAGTTCGACCAGCTGCTGGCCCGCCAGTTCCTGTTGCCCGGGGTCGATCTCGAGCCGGTGCCGCACCGCAGCTACCGGGCCGGGCCCACGCTCGCCCACATCCTCGGGTACATGAACGAGATCACCCAGGACGAGCTGACCAAGCTCAACGGCTCGACCGAGCGCCCGCCATACGCCCTGGGCGACTACATCGGCCGCCGCGGCGTCGAGCGCAGCTTCGAGCACGCCATTCGAGGCACCGACGGCTGGGTGAAGCACGTGGTGAACGCCCGAGGCGAGGTGATGCGCGACGCGCGCGGCAACCTGCTCCAGGGCGGCACCAGCGTCACCCCGCTGCCGGGCAACAACGTGGTGCTCTCGCTCGACGCCCGGCTCCAGGCCGAGGCCGAGCGCGCCTTCCCCGGCACCGCGGGCGCGGTGGTCGCCATCGAGACCAGGACGGGCTTCATTCGCGCCATCGTCAGCCGCCCGGCCTTCGACCCCAACGAGATGACGGGCCGCGTCTCGCCGCGGCGGGTGGCGCAGCTCAACCAGGACGTGCTGCAGCCCATGGTCTTCCGCGCCGGCGCGGAGCACTACCACCCGGGCTCGACCTTCAAGGTGGTGACGCTGCTGGCGGCGCTCCAGGCGGGGGTGGTGACGCCCTCGAGCACCGCGGTCTGCAACGGCGGCTACACGCTCGGCTCGCGGCGGTGGCGCTGCCACAACGAGCGCGGTCACGGGGTGGTCGACGCCAGGCGCGCGATTCAGGTGAGCTGTGACACCTACTTCTACCGGGCGGCCGATCTGATGGGCATCGACCCCATCGCCGCGATGGGCAAGCAGCTCGGCCTCGGCGGCCCGGTGAACCTCGGCGTCGCGGCCGAGGTGCCCGGCGTGATGCCCGACAGCGCGTACCACAACCGCGTCACCCCCGGCGGCTACACCAAGGGCATGGCGCTCAACACCGCCATCGGCCAGGGCGACGTGAACGTCACGCCCCTCCAGCTCGCGGTGCTGTACTCCGCCATCGCCAACAAGGGCCGCGTGCTGCAGCCGCAGATCGTGCAGCGCATCGAGACGCCTGAGGGCAAGGTCGTCGAGGCGTACGCCCCGAAGCTCACGCGGCAGGTCGAGATGACCGACGAGCAGCACCGGCTGCTCATCGACGCGCTGGTGTCGGTGGTGAACGAGCCGGGCGGCACCGCGACGCGCTCGCGCTCGACCGAGTACACCATCGCCGGGAAGACGGGCACCGCGCAGGTCGCCCGCCTCGGCGCCGTGCGGCTGAAGAAGGACCAGATGGAGTACCTGGAGCGCGACCACGCCTGGTTCGCCGCCTTCGCGCCCGCCGAAGACCCGGAGCTGACCATCGTGGTGCTCAACGAACACGGCGGCCACGGCGGCAGTGACGCGGCGCCGACCGCGGCGGCGGTGTTCGCGAAGTACTTCGAGCTCAAGAAGGCCGACAGCTTCGCGCTCGGCGAAGAGTGGGTGCCGCCGCGACCGCCGAAGCCGGTGGTGTTCGCGAAGCCCGCGGCGGCGCCGGCCGACCAGAGCGAGCCCGCGCTGGCCGACGTGCCGCCGCCTCCCGAGTCGACGGTGCAGGCCGCCAAGCCGGGGACGACGCCATGATGGCGCTCTCACCCGAGCGGCGCAGCGTCGCCCAGCTGCCGTGGATGCTGCTCTTGATGACGGTGCTCACCACCGCGGTCGGCATCTACAACCTGGCCAGCGCCTCGCGCCCGCCGAGCGCGCCGATGTGGGCCTCGCAGATCGCCTACTTCTTCGTCGGCGCCGCCATCGCCACGGTGGTGGCGTGGATCGACCCGAGGGTGCTCGAGCGCCTCGCGATTCCCATCTACCTCGTCAACCTCGGGGCCCTGGTGGCGCTCAAGTTCTTCGGCCACAAGGCCAAGGGCGCCGAGAGCTGGTTCGTGCTGGGGCCCGTGCGGGTGCAGCCGGCCGAGTTCATGAAGCTCGGCATGCTGTTGATGATGGCGAAGTACTTTCACGACGACTACCGCCCGCAGCAGCCGACCTACGGCTTCCTGCGGCTCATTCCGCCCACCGTCATCGCGCTGATCCCCACGGCGCTGGTGCTGGTGCAGCCCGACCTCGGTACGGCGCTGATGATGGCCTTCACCACCATCACGGTGCTCCTGTTCGCGCGGCCGTCGCTGCCGGTGCTGATCGTGCTCGGGGTGCTGGCGCTCGCGGGCGCGGGGGTGCTGTGGAACGACTACCTGCGCCCCCAGCCCACCGAAGAGCGGTTCACCGTCATTCGCCACAAGCTCAAGAAGCACCAGGACGCCCGCATCACCGGCTGGCTGGACCCGACGACCGACCTGAAGGGCTCGAACTACCACGCCATGCAGTCGAAGATCGCCGTCGGCTCGGGCGGCATGGAGGGCAAGGGGTGGATGCAGGGCACCCAGACGGGCCTGCGCTACCTGCCCGAGCAACACACCGACTTCATCTTCAGCGTCTTCGCCGAGGAGCAGGGCTACCTGAAGAGCCTCGGGCTGCTGGTGCTGTACGCAGGCCTGTTGCTGTCGGCGCTCGGGGTGGCAGCGAGCGCGAAAGATCGGTTCGGGGCGTTCGTCGCCGTCGGCGTGGCGGCGATGATCTTCTGGCAGGTGTTCGAGAACATCGGAATGGTGACCGGCCTGCTGCCCATCACCGGCATCACCCTGCCGCTGCTGAGCTACGGTGGTAGCTCGATGGTGTCGGTGCTCATCGGCATCGGCTTGCTGGTCAACGTCAGCCTGAAACGCCAGCGCAGCGGGTTGTGACGCGCGGGCAGGGGGAGCCTCAGATGAGCCGAGTCCTTCGAGTGCTCGTGGTGTGCGCGGTGGCCGGGTGCGGGGCTCAGCCCGCCGACGTTGACGCTGGCGCGGCAGCTGGCGGTGCTGCGACGGGCGGCGGCGCTGCGACGGGTGGTGGCGCTACGGGCGGCGGCGCTGCGACGGGCGGCGGCGCTGCGACGGGTGGTGGCGCTGCGACGGGTGGTGGCGCTGCGACGGGTGGTGGCGCTGCGACGGGT
>JACSRE010000370.1 GCA_014879945.1 Myxococcus sp. | reverse complement strand
GGCTCGGTCTACGGCATCGCGGGCCGGGTGCTGCCGTCGCTCGCGGCGCAGAACACGTTCGCCCCCACGCCGATGAACGCAGCAGGCGCCGGTGGCCTCGGTGGCTCCTCACCCGCTGGCGCCTCGTCCAAGGGTGGCGACGGGCAGCCGGGCCTGGTGCTGCAGCTGGGGGTGTTCTGATGTCGCCGCGTTCACTGCTGGTGGCGGCGGGGGTGCTGTTCTCGGCGGCGTGCGGCCGCACGCTCTTCGTCATCCCCGAGCAGGCGTGCGTCTTCGACAGCGACTGCGCCACGGGCCTGCGGTGCGTCAACCAGCAGTGCCGGGTGCTCGACGAGGTCGACGCGGGGCCGCGCGGCGGCATCAAGCGCTTCGGAGAGCCGTGCGCGGCCGGCGCCGAGTGCGCGTCGGCCTTTTGCCTCGGCGGCCCCCAGGGCGCGTTCTGCTCGAGGCCCTGCGGGAGCGAGCCCGACGCGGGCTGCCCCCTCGCCTACACCTGCAAGACGGTGCCTGACGCCGAGCGCGCCGACGCCGGGCAGACCCGGGCCCTCTGCGCGGTGGTTCAGCCGCTGCTGTGCCAGGACTGCCAGCGCGATCTCGAGTGTGGCGCCTCGGGCGGCGACAAGTGCCTCGCGCTCGAAGGCGGCGCGTTCTGCGGCCGCGACTGCTCCTTCGAAGGGTGCCCGTCGCGCTACCGGTGCGAGACCCGACCCGACGGCGCGAAGCAGTGCGTGCCCGACGGGCGGACCTGCGACTGCACGCCCCAGACGCTGGGGCTCGAGAAGGGCTGCCGGGGGCCGGCCAACGCCTTCGGCCGCTGCCAGGGCAACCAGACCTGCCAGGCCGACGGAGGCTTCACGCCCTGCGACGCGCCCGCCGCGCTCGCCGAGACGTGCAACGGCGTCGACGACGACTGCAACGGCCGCATCGACGACCTCACCGCGCCCGAGTGCACCAAGACGGTGGGCATGCGGACCTGCCGCGGCCCGCAGGTGTGCCTGGCGACCGCGGGCCTGGTCTGCACCGCGCTCGACCCCGAGCCCGAGGCCTGCAACGCGCGCGACGACGACTGTGACGGCGTCGTCGACAACGGCTTCCGCGACAGCCAGGGCCGCTACACGCAGCTGGCGCACTGCGGTCGCTGCGCGAACGACTGCGGGAAGATCCCCAACGCGACGGCGACGACCTGCGCCGCCGACGCCCAGGGCGCCTTCCGGTGCCAGGTGACGGCGTGCGCGGCGGGCTTCTTCCCCTCGACCGATCGCACCTTCTGCCAGGAGCTGCCCGACACGCTCTGTCGCGCCTGCCAGCTCGACGCCGACTGCGTGGGCCCCAACGCCCGCTGCCTCACCGTGGACGGCCAGCGCGTCTGCGGGCGCGACTGCTCCCCGACCTCGGCGCACGGCCCGGCGTGCCCTTCGGGGTATGTCTGCCAGGCCGGCACCCAGCAGTGCGTGCCCTCGACCAACACCTGCACCTGCTCGGTGCGAACCATCGACTCGACGCGCTCCTGCACGGTGACCGAGCCCATGGGCGCCGCGACGTGCCGCGGCTTCGAGACCTGCCGCGCGCCGGGCCCTTCGTGGGGTGCCTGCGACGTCACCTCGTTCAACCCCGAGATCTGCGACGGCCGCGACAACAACTGCGACGGGCGCGTCGACGAGGGGTTCCGTAACGCGGCGACGGGCAAGTACGAGGCCCTCCAGCACTGCGGGTTCTGCAACAACGACTGCTCGAAGATCTGGTCGCCCGCGCTGCAGAAGACCAACGGCGTCTGCGACACCGCCCAGGCGATGCCGAGCTGCGTGATGGGCCCGTGCCTCACCGAGACCATCGGGGCCACCACCTACGAGTACGTCAACGTCAACGCCGACCCCTCGGACGGCTGCGAGTGCCGGCGGGTGCAGGGCAACCTGACGGTCGATCTCCCCGACCGGGCCCGGGGCGCGGGCACCGCTGCCTCGTGGGTCGATGAGAACTGCGACGGCATCGACGGGGTGCAGCAAGACGCCGTCTTCGTCTCGGCCACCGGGCCCATGGTGGGCAACGGCTCCCGCACCGCGCCGTTCCGCACCATCGCCCAGGGCCTGGCGGCGCTGACGCCGCTCAACAAGCGGTACGTGCTGGTCGCGCAGGGGCTGTACCGCGAGAACGTGCGCCTCACCGACGGGCAGCAGCTCTTCGGGGGCTACTCCAGCGACTTCTTGAAGCGAGACCCGCTCCTCCACACCACCTTCATTCAGGGCGCGCAGCCGACCGCCGCCAACGCGGGCGCCGTGCACATCGAGAGCGCTGGCCTGGGCGCGGCCGAGACCGTCATCGCCGGCTTCACCATCGTGGGGTGGAACGCGCCGCCCGCCGCCGTGGACACCGCGGGGCAGGGGAGCGTGGCGCTCTACCTCTTCAACGTGGGCGCGCGCGTCGTCGTCAGCGGCAACGACATCATCGCGGGCCGGGGCGGGCAGGGCGGCAACGGCCGCACGGGCGATCAGGGCTTCGGGCGGCAGGGCGCCACGGTGCTCAACGGGCAGCGCGGCGTCGACAGCGAGCACTTCCCCACCGGCGCGTGCTCGGCGGCCGCCCACCGCGCCGGCGGCGCCGGAGGGCTCAACCCCCAGTGTCCGACGGGCAACGGGCCGCGTGGCGGCGGCGTGGTGTGCCCGTCGTACTCGATGGTGACGAACACCGGCGCGCAGCAGGAGTTCGCCGGCCCGGCCATGGGCAGCCGCGACGGCCGGGGCGGGTTCGACCGCACCTTCTCGAACCTCTCGCGGCCGACCTGCAGCCAGGTGCAAGAGAGCGGCTACCCCTCGAGCATCCAGCCCAACGACGGGCAGG
Organism: Myxococcus sp.; assembly: GCA_014879945.1. Taxonomy (GTDB): domain Bacteria; phylum Myxococcota; class Myxococcia; order Myxococcales; family Myxococcaceae; genus Xiheimicrobium. Next base: position 386 of record JACSRE010000370.1, on the reverse strand, counting down.
ACGGCCTGCAGGGGCCCGACGGCATGGGCGGGCCCGGCGGCGCGGGCGCCCCGTCGTCGGCGCGCTTCGGGAGCGTCGTCGGCGGGCTCTGGTCTCCGGCTGCGGCGAGCGCCAGCGGGGGGCTCGTCGGCGCGGTGGGGCTCCCGGGCGGCGGCGGCGGCGCAGGCTCCGGCGTGGTGAAGTTCACCGGCGGTGGCTGCCAGGCGTGGGAGATCGGCGCGAGCGGCGGCGGCGGCGGCGCGGGCGCGTGTGGCGGCGCCGGCGGCGCACCGGGCGCGCAGGGCGGCGCGTCGATCGCCGTCTTCATCGGCGCGCCGACCCTCATGGCCAGTCGGCCGACGATCGCCGGAAACCGCATTCAGCGCGGCCTCGGCGGCAATGGTGGC
>JACSRE010000217.1 GCA_014879945.1 Myxococcus sp. | reverse complement strand
TGCGGGCGTGGCGACTGATGCGGGCGTGGCGACTGATGCGGGCGTGGCGACTGATGCGGGCGTGGCGACCGACGCGGGCGTGGCGACCGACGCGGGCGTGGCGACCGACGCGGGCGTGGCGACCGACGCTGGCGCGGCGACCGACGCTGGCGTGGCGACCGACGCGGGCGTGGCGATCGACGCGGGCGCGGCGACCGACGCGGGCGCCGTGATGGACGCCGGGGCCGTGGCAGATGCCGGAACGACACCTCCGGTCGACGGAGGAACGGGAACACCGGTGACGCCGATGGGCTGTGGTTGCACCACCGCGCCCTCGTCGCTCTGGTTGTTCGTGACCGGGGCCAGCCTGCTGTTGCGGCGACGCCGGGCCTCGGGGGCACGATGAAGCTCAGTGAGCTGGCCGTCACCCACCACTTCGTCGACCTTCCAGGTCTGCGCATGCACTACGTCGAGAAGGGCGTGGGCCCCATCGTCGTGCTGCTGCACGGCTTCCCCGAGATGTGGTGGTCGTGGCGCTGCCAAATCGACGCGCTCGCCGACGCCGGCTTCCGGGTGATCGTTCCCGATCAGCGTGGCTACGGAGAGACCGGAAAGCACGGGCCCTACGATCTCGACACCCTCGCGGGCGACATCTGCCACCTGATCGAGTCACTGGGCGCCGAGCGCCGGGTGAAGATCGTCGGGCACGACTGGGGTGGCGCGGTGGCCTGGCACCTCGCGTCCCTTCGGCCGGAGCACTGCGATCGCGTGGCGGTGCTCAACTGCCCGCACCCAGCCGTGATGCGCAAAGCCCTCTTGAGCAACCTCTCGTGGGCCCAGCTGAAGAAGTCCTGGTACATGTTCTTCTTCCAGCTGCCCCTCGTGCCCGAGTACTTCCTCACCCGGAACGACGCCGAGCTCATGCCCCGCACGCTCAAGGGCGCCTCTCGCGACCGCGCGCAGTGGACCGAAGACGACGTTCGGCCCTTCCGCGACGCCATTCTGCGGCCCGGCGCGGCGAGCGGCATGTTGGGGTGGTACCGCACCGCCATTCGCGACGGGTTCAGCAGGCCGTTCAGCCCGCCGGCCTACCCACCCATCACGACCGACGCGCTGCTGCTGTGGGGGAACGCCGACCCCGCGCTCGACTTCGACATCCTCGTGCCGGGCACCGAGGCGTACGCGCCGAGGCTGAAGATCGTGCCCATCGAAGGCAGCGGCCACTTCGTGCAGAGCGAGCGGCCGGAAGAGGTGAACGCCGAGCTGCTGAGGTTCCTCAGTACGACCACGGGAACTTCTTGAAGTCGCGCTTTCGCTTCTGCACGAAGGCGTCACGCCCTTCGGCCGCCTCCTCGGTGCCGTAGGCGAGCCGCGTGGCCTCTCCGGCGAAGAGCTGCTGGCCGACCAGCCCCTCGTCGGGCAGGTTGAAGCCGTACTTGAGCATCTTGATGGCGGTCGGGCTCTTGGTGTTGATCTCGGCGGCCCACTCGAGCGCGGCGTCTTCGAGGTGCGCGTGCGGCACCACCAGGTTGACCATGCCCATCTGGAAGGCCTCGTCGGCCGAGTAGTTCTTCCCGATGAAGAAGATCTCTCGCGCCCGCTTCTGGCCGATCTGCCGCGCCAGCAGCGCAGATCCATAGCCAGAGTCGAAGCTCGCGACGTCGGCGTCGGTCTGCTTGAAGACCGCGTGCTCCCTGCTCGCGATGGTCATGTCGCAGACCACGTGCAGGCTGTGGCCACCGCCGACGGCCCACCCCGGCACCACGGCGATCACCACCTTCGGCAGGAACCTGATCTGCCGCTGCACCTCGAGGATGTGCAGGCGCCCGAGGCCGGCGGGGTCAGACGCCTTGTCGTCCTTCTCGTACTGGTAGCCGTCCTTGCCGCGAATGCGCTGATCGCCGCCCGAGCAGAAGGCCCAGCCGCCGTCCTTCTTCGAAGGCCCGTTGCCGGTGAGCAGCACGGCGCCGACGTCGGTCATGAAGCGGGTGGCGTCGAGCGCGCGGAAGAGCTCGTCGACGGTGCGCGGGCGAAACGCGTTGCGCACCTCGGGCCGGTTGAAGGCGATGCGAACGGTGCCCTGATCGACGGCGCGGTGGAAGGTGATGTCCTTGAAGCCGTGGCCCTCGACTTCGCGCCAGCGAGCGGGGTTGAAGATCGTCGAGACGGTCATGGCGCTCCGAGTAGCCCCGTCGCCGCGCTACCGCACGCGCAAAGTCACGCCCCCGTCGGCGCCGGCCCCAACCACCGCGACAGCAGCGCCGCCGCGCGCGGGCCCACGGCCGAGATCGAGAACCGGCGGGCGTCGAGCGGCAAGACCTCGAGCTGAATCGAGAGCGCGTCATCAGGCCTGGCGCCCTTCACCTGAGAGACCCACTCCACCAACATCGCGCCTTCGCTCTCGAGCAGATCGAAGTAGCCCGTGGCGAACAGGTCGACCTCACCGCTGAGCCGGTAGAGATCGGCGTGGTGCAAGGCCAGGCGGCCCGCGTAGCTCTGCACGATCGAGTAGGTGGGGCTCGAGACGTCGTCCAACGGCACACCGGCGCCGCTGGCCACTCCTCGCGCGAAGAGCGTCTTCCCGGCGCCCAGCTGTCCATCGAGGCCGACGAAGTCGCCCGGCTCCAGCACCCGGCCCAGCCGCTCCCCGAGCGAGAACGTCTCTTCGACGGACCGCGACTCGAGCCGCCGCGTCACCGGTGCCAGCGCGTCCACACGTCACCGAGGTGGTCGATCAGATCAGACGCGATCAGCCCGAGCTGCCCGCGCCGGGCCGCCCCGAGATCGCCCGCGGCCCCGTGGGCCCAGGCCCCGACGACGGCGGCGTCTTCGGTCGAGAGCCCCTGGGCGAGGAGCGCGCCGAGCAGCCCCGCGAGCACGTCGCCGCTCCCGCCCGTCGCCATGCCGGCGTTGCCGGTGGGGTTGATGAACACGGCCCCGTCGTGGCGAGAGACGATCGTGCGCGCGCCCTTCAACAACAGCACCACCGAGTGCAGGGTCGCGAAGGCGCGCGCGATGCCGACGCGGTCGGCGGCGATCTCGGCGGTCGTCTTGTCGATGAGCCTGGCCATCTCGCCCGGGTGAGGCGTCAGCAGGATCTCGCCCCTGGCCTTGTCGAGCACCGCCGGGTTGCTGGCGATGGCGTTGAGCGCGTCGGCGTCGAGCACGCAGGGAATCGCCAGCTCCTCGAGCAGCGCGCCGATGAGGCGGCCGGTCTCGTCGCCTCGCGCGATGCCGGGGCCGATCACGAGCGCCTGCTTCCCGTCAGCCGCCTCGAGGATGGAGTTGAAGTCGGCCAGGCAGAGCGGGCCGTCGTTCACCAGCTCGACCCCCATGATCTCGGGCGCGTACTGCATCACCGGCTGCAGGGACTCGGGCCGCGTCGCGACGGTGACGAGCCCGGCGCCGCTCCGGAGCGCCGCCTTGGCCGCGAGCGCCGCGGCGCCCGTCTTGCCCCACGAGCCCGCGATCACCAGCACGTGGCCGAAGGTGCCCTTGTGCGACTCGGCGCGGCGGAGCGGCAACCGGCCTCGCACGTCCGACTCCTCGAGCAGGAAGGTGCCCTGGCTGGCGAGCACCGAGTGGGCCGCGCGCGGAATGCCGATGTCGATGAGCTCGAGGGCGCCGCAGCGCGAGGCGCCGGGCTCGATCACCTGGCCGAGCTTCAAGAAGCCGAACGCCGTGGTGGCGTCTGCGGTGACGCACGGGGCGTAGGGAACGCCGGTGTCGCTGTGCAGCCCCGAGGGCACGTCGGCGGCCACCACCCTCGCGCCCGCCGCGCGCCAGACCGACATGCGCCCGATGGCGTCGACGAAGGCGCCCTCTGGCGGGCGGTTCAGGCCGATGCCGAAGAGCGCGTCGATCACCACGTCACCCAGGCCGATCGGCATGTCCTCGGCGATGGGGGCGAACGACAGCCCCGACGCCGTCATGGCCCGGGCGTTCCGAGCTGGGTCTCCCTGCAGCGCGCTGGCGTCGCCGAGCAGCTCGACGAAGACCGAGCGCCCCGCGATGGCCAGGTGGCGCGCCGCGACGACGCCGTCGCCCCCGTTGTTCCCCGCGCCACAGAGCACGAAGAAGCGGCCCTGAGGGCCAGCGAGCGACAGCGCGACCCTCGCCAGCGCCGCCCCGGCGTTCTCCATCAACACCGAGCCCGGCGTGCCGTGATCGGCCGCCGCGGCGTCGACCCGGCGCATCTCCTGGGCCGAGAGCGCGCGCTTCACGGGTTCCTCAGCAGCTCCACCATCTCTCTCACGGCGCGGTCGAAGCCCACCAGCACGGCCCGCCCCACGATGGCGTGCCCGATGTTGAGCTCGTCGATCTCGGCGATGCGCGCGATGGGGCGCACGTTGTCGTAGTTGAGCCCGTGCCCGGCGGCGCAGCCCATGCCCAGCTTGGTGGCGGCCTTGGCGGCGTCGATGATGCGCGAGAGCTCGCGCTGGCGCTCCTTGTCGCTGTGGGCCTCGCAGTAGCGGCCGGTGTGGAGCTCGATGCGATCGGCGCTGACCCGGTGCGACGACTTCACCTGATCGAGGTCGGGGTCGATGAAGAGCGAGACGACGATGTCGCCGTCTTTGAGGTTCTTGACGACCTTGGTCACGAGGTCCTTCTGCGAGGTCACGTCGAGGCCGCCCTCGGTGGTGAGCTCTTCGCGGCGCTCGGGCACCAGGGTCACCAGGTCGGGCTTGTACTCGTAGGCCATCTTCACCATCTCCTGGGTGGCGGCCATCTCGAGGTTGAGCAGCGTCTGCACGGTCTGTCGGAGCACCTTGAGATCGCGCTCCTGAATGTGCCGGCGATCTTCACGCAGGTGAATGGTGATCTGCCCGGCGCCCGCCAGCTCAGCGAGGGCCGCCGCGGTCACGGGGTCGGGGTACGTGGTCTTGCGGGCCTGGCGCAGCGTGGCGACGTGGTCGACGTTGACTCCGAGTCGTTGCATGGCCCCGATCTACACCCGGGCCCTCTGGCCCGCCTCTTTCCGGTAGTCTGGCCGCATGGTCAGCGAGGAGCTCTCCCAGCGGGTCGGGGTCGCGGTCGGGTCACCTGCCTGGCGCGACGTGCACGCCGAGCTGGCCGAGTACGTTCAGAACGTGCTGGCCGGGCTCCGCACCTCGAACGTGGTGCTGGGCGTGGGGCTCGGGCTGCCGACCGACGCCATCGGCGAGCTGAGAAACGGGCGCGCGCCGGGGCTGCGGGTGGACGAGCTGGTGACGGTGCTGTCGAAGCTCGAGCTCTTCATCACCTTCGAGCCGCAGCCAGACGGCCGCATCGGGGTCGGCTTCGCGGGCGCCGACGTTCGGCTCTTCTGACGGGCCCTCAGGGCTCGCGAATGGCGTCGAGCACCGCGGTGGGGTGCTCCTCGGGCACGCAGTGGCCGATGTCCTCGAGCACCCGGAAGTCGGCCCCCAGCGCCGCCGCCAGCTGCTCTCCCTGCACCACCGGCACCAGGGGATCACGGTCGCCCCAGATGACGCGCCTGGGGAACGTGGCGGCAGCGAGCGCTTCGCTGCGCAGCTTGAAGCGCCCCACCGAGCGCAGCGAATCGAGCATGCCGGTGACGAAGCCGTCGGCGCGGAGCGACTCGAGGTAGTGCTCGACGGTCTCGTCCTTGAACGCGGCCTTCGGCCCCCACAGCCAGCGCAGGTAGTTCTTCACCATCGGGCGCCACATCGGCGTCGCCGCCATCCACATCGTCGACATCGGCGCGAGCGGCGACTCGAGGAACAGCCGGGCCTCTGGGGGCAGGCCGAGCGCCGGGGCGCTGGCGACGGTGAGCGCCGACACCCGGTGGGGGAACTTCGCGGCGTACGAGAGGGCGACCAGCCCACCGAAGCTGTGCCCGAAGAGGCGGAAGTGGGTCAGCCCCCGGTTGACGAGGAAGGGCTCGAGCGCGTCGGCGATCGCGTCGGGCGTGTTCTCGGCCCAGTGTCGTGAACGCCCGCTGCGCGGCAGATCGACGGCGAGGAAGCGGTGGCGCTCCCCGCCCTCGGTGATCACCCCATCGAAGACCCGGTGCGAGGCGCCCAGGCCGTGAATGAGCACGATCGGCTCGCCCTGCCCCTCATCGCGAAAGTGAATCGGCATTCATCCCAGTGCGCGTTGGAGCGCGGCACCGATCTCCTCGGCGTACTGCTTGATCCGCTTCGCGTCCGTGCCCTCCACGAGCACGCGCGCCTTCGACTCGGTGCCAGAGTAGCGAACCAGCACCCGGCCTTCCTTGCCGAGCTTCTTCTCGACCTGCCCGATCGTCTTCGTCACGTCGGGCAGGTTCGCCAGCTCCCGCTTCTCTTTCACCATCACGTTGAGGAGCACCTGGGGCACGGGCGAGAAGATCTTCGTCAGCTCGCTCACCGGCTTCTGGGAGCGCACCATCAGCGCGAGCACCTGCAGCGCCGCCAGGGTGCCGTCTCCCGTGGTCGCGTGATCGAGGAACACCAGGTGGCCCGACTGCTCGCCGCCGAAGACGTAGCCGTGCTTGCGCATCTCTTCGACGACGTAGCGATCGCCGACGTTGGTGCGCACCACCTTCACGCCCCACGCGCCGACGGCCCGCTCGAGCCCGACGTTCGACATCACGGTGGTGACGAGCGTCTTCTTCTTGAGCGCGTTGCGCGTGACCATCTCTTGCGTGCAGATGGCCATGATCGCGTCGCCGTCGACCAGCTGGCCCTGCTCGTCGACGACGATGAGCCGGTCGGCGTCGCCGTCGAGCGCGATGCCCAGGTGCGCCTTGTGCTTGAGCACCGCCTTCTGGAGCGCCTCGGGGTGGAGCGCGCCGCACTTGGCGTTGATGTTCTTCCCGTTCGGCTCGACGCCCAGGCTCACCACGTCGGCGCCGAGCTCGCCGAGCACCTGGGGCGCGACGCGGTAGGCGGCGCCGTTGGCGCAGTCCACCACCAGCCTGAGGCCCTCGAGGGTCAGCTCACGTGGAAACGTGTTCTTCAGGAAGACGATGTACCGGCCGCGCGCGTCGTCGAGGCGAACGGCGCCGCCGATGCGCGTCGCGGTGGGCCTGAGCGAGTCGAGGGCCTTCTCGAAGATCAGCGTCTCGATCTTGCGCTCGATCTCGTCGGCCAGCTTGTAGCCGTCGCGACCGAAGAACTTGATGCCGTTGTCCTCGTACGGGTTGTGCGAGGCCGAGATGACGGCGCCGGCGTCGGCGCGCATCGAGGTGGTGAGGTTGGCGATCGCGGGGGTCGGCAGCGGGCCGACCAGATCGACGTCCACGCCCATCGACATGATCCCCGCCGCCAGGGCGTTCTCGATCATGTAGCCGGACAGGCGCGTGTCCTTGCCGATGATGACGCGGTGGCGGTGGTTGCCCTTGCGGCAGATGTAGGCGAGCGCGCGGCCCAGCTGCATCGCGATCTCGGCCGTCATGGGGAAGACGTTCGCCACCCCGCGCACGCCGTCGGTGCCGAACAAGCGGGGATGAGCGGTGGGGGTCGGGGCGGCGGTCTTCATGGGCGCGGCTCATAGCGTCAGCGCACGGGGCTCACCAGCGTTCGTCGCGCCCCTGTTCGTCGCGCCCCGCCGCCGTCACCACCGCGTCGCCCCACCCCGCGACGCGCCGATGGCAGCAGCGACCGCCAACGCGTCACGGGTCTCTTTGACGTCGTGCACGCGAAAGACGTCGGCCTGGCCCCGCGCGGCGGCGATGGCCACCGAGGCGGCGCTCGCCAGCACCCGCTGCTCAGGCTCGCGCGCGCCCGTGAGCGCACCGAGGAACGACTTGCGGCTGGTGCCCAGCAGCACCGGCACGCCCAGGCCCCGAAGCGCCTCGAGGTGACGCAGCAAGGCGAGGTTGTGCTCGAGCGCCTTCCCAAACCCGATGCCGGGGTCGATCAGCAGGCGCGAACGGTCGACCCCGCCCGCGACCGCTCGCGCGATGGCCGCCTCGAGGGCGTCGCCCACCTCCTGCACCACGTCGGCGTACCGGGGCTGCACCTGCATCGTGCGCGGCGTCCCCTGCATGTGCATCAGGCAGGCGGCGGCCCGGGCCTCGGCCACCACCGCCGCCATGGCGGGGTCGGCGAAGGCCGAGACGTCGTTGACGAGGCTGGCGCCGCTCTGGAGCGCGCGGCGCGCCACCTCGGCCTTCGAGGTGTCGATCGACAGCGGCACGCTCGGCGCGCGGGCCCGGAGCGCCTCGAGCACCGGCAGCACCCGCGCGCACTCCTCGTCGAGCGACACCGGGGCCGCGTTGGGCCGGGTCGACTCGCCCCCGACGTCGAGCCAGTCGGCGCCGTCGTCGATCAGCCGGAGCCCGTGCGCCACGGCCAGCTCGGTGGTGGCGAAGCGGCCCCCGTCGGAGAACGAGTCAGGCGTGACGTTGACGACGCCGAGGATCGTGGGGCGCTGATCGAACGCCCACCGCCGTCCGGCCAGCGCCAGCGCCGGCGGGGGCGGTGGGTTGACCGCCTCGCGGAGGGCCGGCGGCAACGACTCGACCGACTCGACGACCGCCGCGTCGGCGTCGCCCCCGAGCGCGGCCGCCTGTTCAGGGCCAAGCCCCGTCAGCAGCACCACCTGCGCGCCGAGGGGCGGCGCCGGGCGGCCCGATCGAAGGGCGAGCGCCTCGCGATCGACTTCACGGGTGAGAAAGAGGCGCCGCGCGAGGATCATCGGGAAAGGAGCGGCCCCTCGACCAGGTGGCGGAGGGGCCGGGGTTCAACGCACCGCCGCGGGGCTCAGGCGCTGCCGGGCTCCATCTTGCCGGGCAGCCCTTCGAGCGCCTCGAGAATGCGCTTGTCCTTCTTCTTGTCGTCCTTCGGGGGCGCCTGCACGCGCGGCGGCGGCTTCTCGCGGCTGAGCTCACCGCCACCGATCAAGATGTCGAGATCGGGGCCGTCGATGGTCTCGTACTCGACCAGCGCGTCGGCGATGCGCTTGAGCGCCTCCATGTGCTCGCTGAGGAGCTTCTTCGACCGCTCGTACGCGCCCATCACGATGCCGCGCACCTCGGCGTCGATCTGCCGCGACGTCTCTTCGGAGTAGTCGGGCCTCGACGAGAAGTCGCGGCCGAGGAAGACCTCGCCTTCACGCTCACCGAACGACAGCGGCCCCAGCTTCTCGCTCATGCCCCAGCGCATCACCATCGCGCGGGCCATCTTGGTGACGCGCTCGATGTCGTTGGCGGCGCCCGACGAGAGCTCTCCGAAGACGAGCTCTTCCGCGATGCGGCCTCCGAGCATCATGCAGAGGTCGTCCATCATCTTCTTCTTGTACCAGTTGACCTTGTCCTCTTCGGGGAGCGACCAGGTGACGCCGAGCGCCTGCCCACGGGGAATGATGCTCACCTTGTGCACCGGGTCGCAGCCCGGCAGGAGCTTGCCGACCAGGGCGTGACCGGCCTCGTGCACGGCGGTGTTCCGCTTCTCCTTGTCGCTCATGATCATCGACTTGCGCTCGGGGCCCATGAAGACCTTGTCCTTCGCGCTCTCGAAGTCCTGAATCTGCACGCGGTCGCGGTTGTTGCGGGCCGCGTAGAGGGCCGCCTCGTTGACGAGGTTCTCGAGGTCGGCGCCGGTCATGCCCGGCGTGCCGCGGGCGATGGTCTCGAGGTCGATGTTGTCGGCCAGCGGGACACGGCGGGTGTGCACCTTGAGGATGCCCAGGCGCCCCTTGAGGTCGGGCCTGGGCACCGTGATGCGGCGGTCGAAGCGGCCCGGACGCTGGAGCGCGGGGTCGAGCACGTCAGGGCGGTTGGTGGCGGCGATGATGATCACGCCCTCGTTCGACTCGAAGCCGTCCATCTCGACGAGCAGCTGGTTGAGCGTCTGCTCCCGCTCGTCGTGCCCGCCGCCGAGGCCCGCGCCGCGGTGACGGCCGACGGCGTCGATCTCGTCGATGAAGATGATGCAGGGGGCGTTCTTCTTGCCCTGCTCGAACAGATCGCGAACGCGGCTGGCGCCCACGCCGACAAACATCTCGACGAAGTCGGAGCCCGAGATGCTGAAGAACGGCACGCCGGCCTCACCCGCGACCGCCTTGGCCAGCAGCGTCTTGCCGGTGCCGGGCGAGCCCATCATCAGCACGCCCTTGGGAATTCGACCGCCCAGCTTGGTGAACTTCTTGGGGTCCTTCAGGAAGGCGATGATCTCTTCGAGCTCTTCCTTGCACTCGTCGATGCCGGCGACGTCGGCGAAGGTGATCTTGTTGTGCGACTCGGACAAGAGCTTCGCCTTCGACTTCCCGAACGTCATCGCCTTGCCGCCGGTGCCCTGGAGCTGTCGCATGAAGAACAGGAAGAAGAGGAACAGGATCAAGATCGGGATGAACTGCGTCAGCATGCTGATCCAGAAGCCGTTCTCGTCGGTCGGCACGAAGTTGTAGTTCACCTTCTTGTTGCGCAGCTGCTCGAGGATGCGGGCGTCGGCCGCCGGCCCCATGGTGCGGAACTTCTCGTTGGTGCTGGCGAGCACGCCCTCGTAGCGGCTGCCCTTGATCTCGACCTTGGTGATGTGGCCCTGCTCGACCGCGTCCTGGAACTCGGCGAACGAGAGCTCTTTCTCGTCGCGTTGGGTCGTCTGGAAGATCTTGTAGAACCCGACGAACAGGAAGATCAGAACGACCCAGAGGATCAGGGTCTTGTAGCTCGAGCGCACGGTGGAGAACGCCTTTCGATTCGCGGTAGTGGCCCCCCGTTAAAGGGCCGTCGGAACTGGTTGGTTATAACTCATCACTTCGGCGAGCGCCCGTCATCACTCGATGAAGTTCCGTGAAGTCGCGGTGGGGCTGCGCAGATGGAAAGGTGGCCCCGGCTGACCTTCATCAGCCGTTCGGCGGGGAGCGTGGCGGTGCGGCCGTCCTCGATGGCCTGCAGGGCGTCGTCGAGGTGGTGGGCGTCGAGCTCGAGGCGGTGCTCGAGCAGCCAGGCGGCCACGGCGCGCCGACGAATGGGAGCGCCCATGGCGCGAACCGCGAGCCGGTCGAGCCCGCCCTCGACGCGGGCCCGGGCCAGCGCGCGTTGGGCCTCGGCGTCGAGCCAGGCGTCGTCTTCGGCGGCGTAGCTGGCGAAGCGCGCGAGCGCCGGCACCGCCGAGGGCCCGACTGCCTGCTCCAGCGCTGGCAAGACGTCGCGCCGAACCCGCACCCGCAGAAACGAAGCGTCGTCGTTCATCGGGTCGATGGCCGCGCGCACGCCGCGGAGCCGGAGGTAGCGCTCGGTGTCGCCGCGGGTCGCGAAGAGGAGCGGTCGAACCACGCCATCGCCCCGGCGCGCGGCGATGCCCGAGGCGCCGCGCCCGGCCGCCCCGCGGGTCAGCCGCATCAAGACGGTCTCGGCCTGATCGGTCGCGGTGTGCGCGGTGGCGATCGCCCCCAGGCCGCCCGCGCGCGCGATGTCGAGCAGCGCGTCGTAGCGCGCGCGCCGCGCCCGCGCTTCCACTCCTGGCCCCGGCGCGAGCCCCAACGATCGGGTGTGAAAGGCCACCGCGCGCGCCGCCGCCCAGGCCCGCACCAGCTCGACGTCTCGCGGCCCCTCGGCCCGCAACCCGTGGTCGAGGCTCGCGACCTCGATCTGGAGCCCTGCCCGGTGCGCCGCTTCCGCCAGCGCCAGCGAGTCGATGCCGCCCGACACCGCCACCAACGATCGGCCAAGCCCTTGAAATCCGGCAACGACCCGGCGCTCGAAGTCGGCGGTGAAGCGCTCCTCCTCAATCGGGTCGTTTTTCACTTGACGTCGGGTTGCTCGCGGGCAGTGGAGGCCTTACTATTGCTTCAGCCGTGCCGGGAATGGAGCAGCGGGAACCCGGTTATCGACCAAGGCAGCACATCGACGTTGGGCCCTGAAGTCCCCCCCTCCCCTTCAGGGCTCACGGGACAGGTCGGTTCGTCCGACCTGTCTCTCTTTTGGGGGCGCTCCGATGGACCGGCGTTGGAGCGCCCCATTTCTTCGCGCTCCTCCGTCATGGGTTCTGTCCGTACCAGGCGGTGCCGTTGATCATCAGATCAGGCGTGCAGCGCAGACTCCCTCCCGACGGCCGGTAGCCGAAGCGGCCGAGCACCGGGCTCGTGAGGCGACCTCCGCCTCCGGTGCCTGGCACGACGATGGTCGGCGGCGGGGTGCCTCCGTCTGGCAAGGTGCCCAGCTGCGATCGTGGCGGCCAGCCGATCTCGGCCACCGCCCACATCTGACACGGCGCCCCGAGGAACACGGCGTCGGGCGGCGTCAGGCCTTCGAGCGGAATCACCCGGGCCGGCGTCGTCGCGCCCTTGACGAAGATGCGCACCATGGGCGTCGGCGCGACGTAGCACTTGCCCGCGCCCACGCCTGCGTCGCCGATCGGCGCGGACTCCGCGACGCAGCGCTCGGTCGCGAGGGCGCAGCTGCACCGCTCTCCGTCGCGACAGCCGGTGCCGCCGTCGACCGTGCACGCGAGCGGCGCCGACATGCGCTCGTCACGGAAGGCGTGCACGAAGACGCGGTAGGTGCAGGGCGCGGTCGCGCAGGTCGCGTCGTGCTCGGGGTTGTCGAGCGAGATGTTCTCGATCAGATCGCCGCCGGGCCCCGCGCCCGAGCTGCCGGTGTTGTCGAGGTTCAGCTTCGGGTCGTCGAGCGCGCTGGGGTCGCCCCAGTTGAAGTTCGCGCCCACGATGGTGGGCAACACCGTGCGCGCGGCGTAGCCGTTGAGATCGCCCGAGGTCTGGCTGGCGCCCCCGTCTGGCAGCGGCGCGTCGAAGAACTCAAACGCCCCGCTGAAGGGATCTTGGGGGCTGGTCGCCGAGGGCCGCACCAGGTGCAGGTCGAGATCGACGCCGTCGAAGCCCGTCCACTCCAGCTGCACCACGAGGTCTTGTTTGATCGCGCAGGCGAAGCGGCCGGTGACGACGGTGCTCGCCTGGCCATCGGACACGGTGAGCTCGACGACGTAGTCCCCGGTCACCACGGGGCGCAGCTGGGTGGTCGCGGCGCTCGCGCTCGAGAGCGTCGGCACCCGTGCGCCCATGGGCACGCGGATCAGCCGCCACGCATAGGTGAGGTTGGCCCGGCCCGACTCCGGGTCGGTGGTGCAGGTGCTGGCGTCTACCAGGTCCGAGAGCGCGCTGAACTGCACCAGCTCGCCCGGGCGCACGTCGCGACTGAGCGTGAAGTCGTAGCCACCGGCGGGAGGCGTCAGCAGCGGCGCCCAGAGGGCCTGCGCGGCGTAGTCGCGCGGGCCCCCGCCCTCGGGTGGCGGCGTCACGCGGGTGAGGTTGAAGCACACCCGCGGCGGCTGGTTGGGGAGCAACGCGCCGCGCAGCTCGATCACCACGCGCGCGCGATCAGGGTCCTCGGACTCGACGATCAGCTGCGCCTGGTACGTCATCTGGGCCGCGCTGGTGGGCGTGAAGCGGAGCTGGGGCGTGCGGCCCTCGCCGGGCATCAGCTCCCACGGCGTGGCCTCGGTGCGCGCGAAGGTGAACGCGGCCGCGTCGGCGCCCTCGATGGCGACCTTCGTCACCGAGAGGGGCACCGGCCCGTCGTTGGTGATCACCACCCCGGGCAGCTGACTGGCCGGCACCACCACCGGCCGGCTCAGGGGCTCCAGGCCGAAGTCGATCGCGGGCGGCGCCACCACCACGCTGCCGGTGCACTGCTGGGCCCGCTCGCAGACCGGGGTGATCGAGATGATGGGCCTGGCGCCTTCACCGACCAGCGGCACCCGCACCACTGGCTTGTCGGCGTCGTTGGAGGTCACCACCAGCGTCGCCTGGTATTGGACGAGCTGGGTGGGCGCGAAGGTGATGGGCAGCGTCGCCTTCCCAAAGGCGTCGACGCTCATCGGCCTGGTGCCCAGCACGAAGCCCTCGACGCCGCCCGGCGCGGTGCCTGGCTCCAGCGAGATGGAGGCAATACTGACCGCCGTCTGGGTCCTGGCCTCGAAGGTGAGCGTGCGCGCCTGTCGATCGCCGCTCTTCACCTGGCCGAAATCGACGCTGGCGGGCGCGACGCTGAGCGACGGCTTGACCGTGCTGACGCCTTCCCCACATCGACAGCTGCTGACGACTGACACCAGCACCGCGACGAGCAGGTGGACTGTGCGCATGGCCGCGCCTTTTAGCGGGATTTGATGAATTGGTTGATTCCGCTGGAGCCCTGTCGGATATTTCCGCCCTACTCGTTGTTCGTCGTAGTGCCCCCGGAGATTCAGCACATGTCTGGAACCGACAAGCGCAAGCAGTCACTGTATTTTCCCGAAGATATGCTGAAGGAAATCCAGGAGGAGGCGAACCGCCAGGACCGTTCGCTCTCGTGGGTCGTTCAGCAAGCGTGGAAGATCGCCCGCGAGCGCATCAAGTCGTTCCCGGCCGTCAACGACGTCGCTGGCGCCCCCGACTCGCGCGAGGAGCGCTGATGTCGACGACCGACGCGCGCAAGCAGTCGCTGTACTTCCCTGAAGACATGCTCAGGGAGATCGAGTTCGAGGCCCAGCGCCAGGACCGCTCCCTGTCGTGGATCGTGCAGCAGGCCTGGAAGATCGGCCGCACCGATCTGCGCAAGATGCCTTCGCCGAACGACGTCTTCGACGCGCCGCTGAAGTAACTGAACAGCCGTCGTCTTTCCGTGCGCCCTCCGCGTCGGCCTCTCGGCTGCGGGGGGCGTCGTCTTTCCCCCAGCTACTGCAGCGGCCGCGAGGGCGCCGTGCAGTTGGTCAGCCGAACGCGGTTGGCGTCGACCTTGAGGCCGTTCTCGATCGTCTGGTTGAACTCGCTCTGGAGCAAGAAGGCCATCGCGATGCGGGAGTCGATGCCGCCGAAGCGCTGCGCCTGACCGGGGTTTCGTGAAGGGTCGTCGCCCTTGCCCGCCAACAGCATGTAGCCGTCGTTGCCCGCGAGGATGAAGCCCGGCAGGGCGACCCGGTACTTCGTCGCCGGAAAGGGCCGGAACGCGCCGGGGGTGATCGTCTGCGTGCCGATGCGCAGCGAGGTGATGCGCGCGTTCGCCGTGCGCGTGCAGTCCACCTCCATCGACACCTCCTTCGAGACCTGCAGGAACGCACCCGAGGGCGAGCTGATCGGCGTGGGCGCCGTGAAGAGCCTCGACACCGACAGCTCCAGCACCTCGAAGACCTCCTGCTCCGAGAGATCGACGACCCGAATCGGGTTCTCGAACGGCAGGATCTCGCCCAGCACCCCGCGCGTCAGCGGCCCCTCGCGCACGATGCTGCGCAGCACGCACGCGCCCTGATCGCGCACCGAGCCGCCGTTGATGATGCCGAAGCTGACCGGCGCGGTGACGTCGGGCTGGGAGTTGAACACCCAGACGAAGGAGTCGGCGGCGGCCTGCGCGAGCGCGTTGTTGGCGTGCCGGGCGTTGGGCCTGTCGAGGAAGATCTCGGTGCCCTTCGCGACGAAGGCCACCCGCTCGTTGGGGTTGTCCACCAGGGCCTGGCAGTCGTCGTTGAAGGCGATGCACCCCGAGGCGGCCAGGAGCACGAGGACCAGCGGGGCGACGGGTCGAGGCGTCATCACAGGCTCACCCGAATGGTACCGAAGATCTGAAACGGCTCGCGCGGCACGCCGCCGGGCATTCGGTCAGGCCGCGCCGCGTCGTCGGCCCAGTCGAGGTTGAAGACGTTCTGCCCGAGCACGATCAGCTCGACCCGGTCGAAGAGCGCCTCGGTGCGCAGCTGCGCGGCCAGCAGCATGGTGGGCGGCAAGAGGTAGCGGCGGCGCTGCTCGAGGGCGGTGCGGGCGTCGCTCCGGCGCTCCGAGGCGTGGCGGACGATCAGGTCGAAGTTCAAGAACGGCCCCAAAGGCAGCGAGAACCCGGCGTTGAAGCGCACCTGCGGCTGATCGGTGAGGAGCCGGCCGTTCTGCGCCGCGCCCAGGTCCTCCACGCGAAACCAGCTCGAGTTGACCCAGGCCGACGAGCGGCTCAGCAGCTCGAGGCGCGCCTCGCCCTCGAGCCCGAACGCCTGCACGCCCTGGGGCCGATTGACGTACGGCGCGAGGTTTCCCGTCGAGTCCACCACCGCGATGGGGTTGGTGAAGCGGTTGAAGAAGCCCAGGCCCTTGAGCCGCAAGCGCGCGTCGCCCAGGCTCTGCACCCACTCGCCTCCCAGCTCCACGGCGTCGACGTACGCGGGCTCGAGCCTGGGGTTGCCGACGAAGCGGCCCTGGTTGAAGTCCGAGTTGATCGCGCTCTCCGCGAGCTCCTGGGGCGTGGGCGCGCGAAAGGCCCGGCCGTAGTTGGCGCGCAACACCACCGATTTGATCGGCGCCAGCGCCACGCCGACCCGAGGGCCGAACGAGGGGACGATCGTCGTCCCGGCGAAGGCGCCGTCGGCCTGCGAGGGCAGCTGGGTGAAGTCGAGCCGGAGGCCCGCCTGCAGCGTCAGCGCCTCGAAGGGCGCCCAGGTGTCGAAGGCGTAGAGGCCGAACCCCAGCCGATCTGCCGCAAGCCCGCGCCCTCCCGTCGCCGCCTCGGTCGGGAACGCCACCTCGGAGCCGTCGAGGTTGACGCCACGGGCGAGGGCGCCTTCGCGATAGGTGGCGCCCGACGAGAGCGGCACGTAGTTCGAGCGGAGCGCGTACTCCGAGAGGCTCTGCAGCTCGGCGTTCACTCCGACGGCGAGCCGGTTCCTGGCCGGCAGCGCCAGCTCGGCGCGCACCTCGAGCCCGAAGCCTCGTTGGCCGACGCGCTGCTCCTCGAGCACGCCGTCGGGGAAGAGCGTCTCGGCCATGGTGGCGCGGAACTGGTAGCCGTCGCGGGTGAGCTGCCAGAGCCGGTTGGTGGCCTGCTGATCGAACCACAGCCGCGCCGCCAGCTTCCCGCCCT
>JACSRE010000088.1 GCA_014879945.1 Myxococcus sp. | reverse complement strand
CGTGCCCGCGCCGGTTCCGTTGCCTGCGCCCGTGCCCGCGCCGGTTCCGTTGCCTGCGCCCGTGCCCGCTCCGGTTCCGTTACCTGCGCCGGTGCCTCCGCCCTGCGCCTGGGGAACCATGTCGGGGCCTGGGCCGGTGCCGGGGCCGCCGCCTGCGCCGCCGCGGTCGTAGCACTTGCCGTCAGCCGCGCAGCGCTGGTCGCCCGCGCAGACGACGCCGAGGCACTTCTTCGAGACGCACTCCTGGCCGACGCACACCTCTTGCCCGTTGCAGCTCTCGACTTCGCAGCTGCGCACGTAGCAGCCGCCCCGCACGCACGCCCCGCCGCCGACACAGCTCTTGCCGACGCACTGCTCGTCGGTGCACGTCCCGCCCGCGCAGACCTGGCCTTCTCCGCAGGCGCGGTTGGAGCAGGAGCGCGAGTAGCAGGTGCCTCCCAGGCAGGCCTGACCTTCCGCGCAGGCGGCCTCGGGGCACGACACGCGAGGCACGCACTGCTTCGCGGGCCCGCAGACGTCGCTGCCCGGGCATTCGCTGTCGAAGGTGCAGGGCGTTCCTGGTGGTGGACCTCCACAGCTGCTGCAGGACGAGAGCCACAGCGCACAGCAGGACAGGACGACCTGGAGTTGGAGTCGCATCGGCTGTGGACTCTAGCCCTGAGCCGAGGCGATCAGGCCGGTGACGTCCGTTCATCCGATGCGGTGTCGGGGCGTGTGCGACAGGCGGCTCAGTGGAGCAACCAGGGGCGGCGCACGAGCGCGACGACTTCGCGCAGGGTCCACCTCACCCGGCTCGCGGTCGAGAGCGCGCGGGTGACGGCCGCCACCGAGACGCGCACGCCTGCACGACGAAAGTGCGCCGCCGCCCGGTAGGCGTGGAAGTCGTCGGTGACGAGCCACACGTCGTCGAAGCCATGCGCCTGGAGCACCTCCACCGAGCGCCGCGCGTTCTCGAAGGTCGAGCGGCTCTGCGCCTCGAGGAGGCAGGCCTCTGTGGGGACGCCGGCGTCAACGGCCAGGCGCCGGGCGAGCTCGGCCTCGCGGGCCTCTGCCTGCCCTCCGCCCGAGAGGACGAGCGCGGGAGCGAGGCCAGCACGGAACAACGAGACCGCGTGGTGAACGCGCGCGACCAACGCCTCAGACGGCGTGCCGTCGGGCAGCACCCGCGCGCCGAGCACGACGATGGCCTGCCGTGCAGCCGGGTGGAAGGGACGACGGCCGAAGCGGTGCACCCGCAGCGCCAGCAGGCCCACGCCAGAAAGGAGCGCGCCGGCCACCAAGGCCGCGCTCACCGAAGCCACCAGGCCTCGACCAGCGGTCCCACCCTGCGCTGGGGGCGCCACCGGCGTACGCGCGCGGTGAAGGCGGCTCTCGCCGGGCAACGGCGCTGCTCGGACCCCGGCCTGGTGTTCGCCACGCTCACGGCGAGCTCCGCGCCACGCGCCGAGAGCCCGACGCGAGCTCGAGGTACAGCGCCCCCGCGACGTCGTCGGGGAACGCGAGGTAGTGCCGCGCCGAGCGCGCCGCCGAGGCGGCATCGAGGGTCGGGTCCACGAACGTGCCCGACGCGCGCCGCACCCACGCGTGCGGCCAGGCCCGACCGGCCTCGACCACCACGCCGAGCTGCACGACGTCGCCCGCGTGCGCGCTGACCCACGCCCTGGCGGCCGAGAGGCACGTGCCCTCGTTGACCGCCTCGGCGCTCACGCCCTCCACCACCACCTGCGTCGCCCCAGCGGCGGGCTGAAGCCGCACCGCGGGGCCGTCGCCCGTCACCGGGAAGCCGTCGACGAAGGGGTCGCGCCCCGGCTTCGGCTCGGCGGCGCTGCGGTCGAAGCGACTGACGACGAGCCCGGCGCCATCGAGGAGCTCGAGCCACGTCAACCGCCCCCGCGCGTCCCAGGCGGCCCGCAGCTTCACCTCATCGAGGCTCCCGCGGCCCTCGGCGTCGAGACACAGCCGCTCGCGGCGCCCGGTTCGCTCTTCACGCACCTCGCGGCACCCCGGCGCGCTGCGCACCGAGAGCGCCAGCACCTCGCTCGAGAGCCCGGCCGCGTCGCGCCCCGCCGCGTCCACCGGCCACGAGGTCTCGAAGGCCCGCGCCTCGTCGCGAAAGACATGGCGCGCGCGGTACGTCAGCACGCCGGCCTTCACCTCGACCTCCACCACCCCGACGGGCACGCCCTGCACCGACTGCACGAGGCGCACCGGCGCGGCGCTGAGCACGAGAGCGAGGACGAACGGCACGGGGGCACGAGTCTGGGGCCAGTCTGCCGCGCCGTCGAGCCGAAGGGTTTTCTGCCCTGGCCGCGCCGGTGCGCTACGGTCGCGCCGAGATGGACCGCCGCCGTTCTCTCGTCATCGCCGGCACGCTGGGAGGCCTCACCACCGGTACGCTCGCCGGCCTGGTGCTGCTCGCGCTGACGGGCCAGCCTTCGACGTTCTGGGCCTGGGCCTTCCTGCTCCTCACCAGCATCGCGGGCGTGAGCGTCACGCTCTGGGCGTCGGTGTGGCAGGTGATGGAGCGCCGCGCCGAAGCCCGCCGCGTCGAGGTCTTGCGGCTGGTCGAGGGCGACCTCACCGCGCTCCCGTCCACGGCCGACTCGGCCGACCCCGAGCTGCAGCAGCTGGCCTTGTCGCTGCGCCGCGCCATCTGGCAGGTGCAGCGCGTCACCGCGAGCCTCCACCGCACCAGCCGCGACGTCGAAGAGCGCGCGCGGTCGCTGCTCGAGGCTGCGCGGCGCCAGGGCGGGGCCGTCGACCGCAGCGAGAAGGCCGTGGAGTCGATGGGCGAGTCGCTCGTCGGCGCGGGCAAACGAATCGGCCAGCTCGAGACCTTCGCGCGAGAGACGACCGGCGCGCTGTCCGAGATGACCGAGAGCATCGAGCAGGTCGCCGCGACGCTGGGCGGGCTGAACGAGACGACGCTCAAGCTGGCCGAGCGCGCCGACGCCTTGAGCCACCGCGCCAGCACCGTGTCCACCGAGGGTGAAGCGCTGGTGCGCCTGTCCACCCAGACGCGCGAGGCCGTCGCGGCGGCCGAGGGCGCCATCAACGCCGTGCGCCGGCGCTCCGACGAGACGGGCGAGCTGGCGCACGAGGTGTCGAGCATGTCGGAGCGGGGCGTCTCGCTCGTCAACGACAACCTGCGCGGCCTCAAGCGCATCGACGACACCGTTCGGCACGCGGCCCGGCTCGTCGACGCGCTGGGCGCCTCGAGCATGGAGATCGGCCGCGTCGTCGACGTCATTCAGGAGATCGCCGACCAGACGAACCTGCTCGCGCTCAACGCGGCCATCATCGCCTCGCAGGCCGGAGAGAGCGGCAAGGCCTTCGCGGTGGTGGCGAGCGAGATTCGAAACCTCGCCGAGAAGACGGCGCGCTCGACGCGAGAGATTGGCCAGAAGGTGAAGGCCGTGCGCGACGGCACCCAGCGCGCGGTCGACCTGGTGACGAAGGGCCGCGACGAGGCGGCGGCGGGCGTGGTGTTGGGCGAGAAGGCCGCCCAGGCGCTCACCGACATTCGCGTCATCTCGACGCGCTCGCTGGCGGCGGTCGAGGCGACGCGGGCCGAGACGCAGCGCCTGGAGCAGCAGGGACAGCTGGTGGCCGAGTCAAGCCGGCAGACGGCCGACCGCGTCTCGCAGGTGGTGCACCTGGCGCAGGAGCAGGCGCAGTGGGGCCGCGAGCTCGCCCGGCAGATGCACGACATGGCGCGCAGCGCGAAGGACGCCACCCAGCGCGCGCAGGGCCAGGTGGACGTGGGCCGCGACCTCTCGGACTCGGTGCTGCGCCTGACCGCCGCCATCGACGAGATTCGCGCGGCGCACCTGGTGCTGACGCAGGGCGACTCGGCCATCGGCGAAGAGGTGGCCGAGGTGCGCGAAGACGCCCGCACGGTGGTGCGCATCGGTGACGCGCTCTCTCGCACGGTGGAGCAGCTGTCACACGAGGCCGAGACGCTCGACGGCGAGGTGTTTCGCTTCAAGCTGCCGCAGCCGCGCGCGGGCGGGAGCCTGTCGGTGGGCCTGCACCAGCCGCTCGAGTGGGACCGCAACCGCGGCCTCGACCCGCTCTTCATCATCGCGCTCCAGCTCGCCGAGGTGTCGGCGTCGCTCTACTCGACGCTGGTGCGCCTCGAGGACGGCATGGTGATGCCCGACCTCGCCGAGTCGTGGGAGGCCGACCCGACCGGCCGGCGGTACCGCTTCTCGATTCGCCGCGGGGTGATGTTCGCCGACGGCACGCAGTTGCTGGCGCTGCACGTGAAGGAGCACCTCGAGCGCCTGCTCGACCCGAACTCCCGCGCGCCCGACGCCGCGCTCTTCAAGGACATCACCGGCGCCGCGGCCTTCGTGGCGGGTGAGGCGAAGGCGGTGTCGGGCATCGAGGTGCTCGACTCGCACACGCTCGACGTTCGCCTCGACGAGCCGCGCGCCTTCTTCCTGCGCCTGCTCGCCCTGCCGTCGACGGGCATCACGCGGGTGGTGCAGGGCCGGTTGATGGGCACGGGGCCGTTCCGCATCGACGCGGCGGCCAGCGCGAGCTCTCTGGTGCTGGAGCGCAACCCGACCTTCTTCAAGCCGGGCCTGCCGCTGCTGGCGCGGCTCGAGTTCAAGCAGCTGCCTGACCGCAACGGCGCGGTGAGCGCCTTCGCCGCGGGCGACGTGCAGTTGGTGAGCAACCTGCACGCGAAGGACCTGACGGGCGCGGGGCTCGAGCCGACCGACACCTCGATGGTGAACACGCCGAACAGCTGGTTCCTCGGGTTCAACGCGGCCTCGGCGCCGTTCGACGACGTGCGGGTGCGGCGGGCGCTGCGGGCCGGGCTCGACGTGCGGGCGACGGTCGATCGTTTTCACCCCGGGGCGCGGGTGGCGCGCAGCCTCACGCCGCCGAACCTGCTCGAGGTCGACCGCATTCACGAGCCGCGCACCGACGTGGCCTTCTCGCGGCGGCTGCTCGCCGAGGCGGGGCACTCGACGCTGCGCATCACCCTGCCCTACCCGCCCGACCGCGACACCCGCGAAGAAGACCGGGTGCTGTTCGGGCCGCTCATCGAAGCGGGGCTGGTCGAGCTCGACCACCAGCCGGTCTACGACGGCTTCTGGGACAAGGTGCGCGCGGGCCGGCTGGCCATCTTCCGCGGCAACTGGATCGCCGACGTCGCCGACCCCGACAACTTCCTGCACCTGCTGCTGAACTCGAAGGCGCAGAGCTACTACGGGCTGGGCTACCGCAACGACGAGCTCGACCGCCTCACCGACGAAGCGCGCGTCACCATCGACCCCGGCATGCGCGAGCAGCTGTACCGGAAAGCGGAGCACCTGGTGCGCGAGGACTGTGTGCTGGTGCCGCTGTACCATGAGCGGTTTCACGCGATCGCGACGGCGTCGGTGCAGGGGTTGCGGTTGCATCAGACGCCGCCCCAGGTTCGTTACGAAGAGCTGTGGATCGGGAGCTGAGCACCTCGGCCTGACGCCCAGACCGCGCCAGACCTCGTCGACTGGTCGGCGCGAACTGAGCCATGGGAGTCGTTCACCTCGGCTCGATGACCCCCTTCTCTTCGTGCTCCAGCGCCCGCGCGATGGCCGCCAGCGGCCCGGGACGGCGATCGAGATCGACGCTCGTTGGGTCGTACTCAGCCCGCGCCGCCGACACCTGCTCCAGCACCTTGGCGCGCTCGGCCAGCTTCCTCGCGATGAGGCGCTTGAAGTCGGCCGGCCCCGCGATGACGTGCGGCGTGAGGAAGACGAGCAGGTTCACCTTGGTGCGCGTCTTCGTGGTGTGCCGAAACAGGTTGCCCAGCAGCGGCAGGTCGCCCAGCACCGGCACCTTCGACACCTGCTCGATCTCCCGGTCCTGCATGATGCCGCCGAGCACCAGCGTCTCTTCGTTCTTCGCCACCACCGACGTCTTCTGGCTGCGCGTCGAGGTGATGGGCCCTGCCGAGCTGCTGGTGCCAGCGAGCTCCTCGGCCTGCTGGTTGATCTCCAGGCGAATGTCTCCAGCGTCGCCGATGTGCGGCTTCACGGTGAGGCGCAGCTCGACCTTCTCGCGCGAGATGCTCCCGGTGAGCTGCGAGAGGCTGGCCGCGCTCTGGTTGCCCGCCGCCAGCAGCGCCGCCAGCTGTGACTGGTTGACGCCCAGCTGAAACGGCACCTTCTGCCCGACGGCGATCTCCGCCTCCTTGTTGTCTGCGGTGAGAAGGTGGGGCATCGACAGCACGTTCACGTCAGAGGTGCCTTGCGACGCCTGCACGGTGACGCCGAACGACGGCACCTGGAGCCCCAGCAGGCTCGCCACCTGGCTGAGCACCGGGCCCTGCAACCCGAAGAGCAACCCCGTGGCCGACGCGAGCGAGGTGATGGCCAGCGACGAGGCCGCGCCCTCGGGCTGGCTGCCGAAGACGGCGCCGGCGCCCTCGTTGCCTGCCGAGCCGTGCACCGAGATGCCGAACCGCGCGTCGCGCTGCAGGTTGACCTCCATGATGACGGTCTCGATGAAGACCTGCCGCACGGGCTGGTCGAGTTGGTCGATGACGTCGGCGAGGGCCCGGTAGTCTCCTGCGCTGCTGACGATGAGGAGCGCGTTGAGCGCCTCGTTGACGCTGATGCGCACCTCGCCCGAGGTGGTGCCCGACGGCGCGCCGGGCGGCGACGGGGCTCTGCGCTGAGCGCCCCCGCTCGTCATCGCCTCGAGCGTGCCGGCCAGGTCCTTCGCGTCGGCGTTCTTCAGCCGCACCACGCGGGCGCGGCTGTCACCGGGCACCTCGACGTCCAGCGCCGCGAGCAGGCGCTCGGCGCGCTCGACCAACGAGGGAGGCCCGACCAGCAACACGCGGTTGGTGCGCTCGTCGGCGAGGGCGGTCAGCGCTTCGCCCGGCCTGTTCGGCGTCTTCGAGGTCACCGCGCGCGCGACCTTGTCGAGCACCGCGTCGGCGGTGGCGTAGCGAACCGTCACCAGGCGGGTCACCTCGGTGGGCGGGCGCGGCACGTCGAGCTGCTTGAGCAGCTGCGCGACGCGCTGCTGGTTCGAGGCGAGGTCGGTGACGATGACCAGGTCTGGCGGCACCGCCACCAGCTCGCCGCCCTGGCTCAAGAAGGCCGTCACCGCGGGCCGCATCGCCTCGATCTCGACGTGCGCGAGCCGATGGAGCGTGGTCAGCACCTCGTTGCCAGAGGGCACCGGCGCGTCATCGTCGAGCACCGGAATCGGAAACTGCCTCGCGGTGCGCTTCTCGACGATGCGCACGAAGCGCCCCTGCGGCACCGCGGTGAGCCCGTTGGCGTCGAGCGCGGCGAGGAAGGCGGCGTAGAACTGGTCGGCGTCGAGCTGCAGCTTGCCGTTCTCTGGGCCAACGATGGAGATGCGGCCCTTCACGCTGTCAGCCACGATGAACGACTTGCAGGTGGCGTCGCTGACCGTCTGCACCAGCTTGTCGAGCTCGACGCGCTCGAAGTACACCGTGAAGCGCGCCGTCTTCTTCAGCTCGAGACAGCCCGCGCGCGGCTCAGCGCGCGACGACGACGCGACGACCAACACCACGACGGCCAGACGAAGCATGGCTGGGCGCAGTGCGAGCGCGGTGCCACCACGTCATTTCACGCGCCTGGAGCCGCGACGACACTCCACCGCTGACACGCTGGCACCAAACCCCGCGCGCGCCGCTGACAGCGAGGCAAGCGGCTACTTCACGTCCCACGCCTCGACGGTGTTGCCCATGAAGCGCGGCACCAGCAGTCGGTTGCGCTTGGAGTCGAAGCCCAGATCGGCCGGCGCCTCGAGCCCGGTGAAGACCTCGCTGAACGGGCCGCCCGCCCTACCCGACGACACCGACTTGCCCTCCCACGACGAGACGAAGAGCGTGTCGCCCACCAGCACCAGGCCGTCGAGGCCGCCCGTGGGCAGCGTCACCACCTCACCCTTCTTCTTCCCGGCGAGGTCGAGCGTGGTGAGCTCGTTGGCGCCGTAGGAGACGACGTAGAGCGCGTCGGCGGTCGCGACGATGCCGTTGGGGCCCTTGAGCGCCTTCGACTTGAGCAACGTCTTCAGCTTCGGCTTCTTCCCCGGCTCGATGACGTAGACGCCGTCGGTGCCCGAGGGCTCGAAGCCCTCTTTGCCGGCCTTGAAGCCCGAGTCGGTGACGTACACCTTGCCGTCGGCCGCGGCGAAGACGTCGTTCACGAAGGTGGCGCCGGCGATCTTCACCTCGCCCTTCGGCTCGCCCGTCTTGCGGTCGAACATTCGCACCGTGTCGATGTCGGCGACGTAGAGCAGCCCCTTCGAGAGCGTCAGGCCCTTGGGCGCGTTGAGCGTGACGCCCTTCTGCCCGCCTTCGATGAACTTCGCGGCGAGCACCTTGCCGTCGGGCGAGAGCTCGCTGACGTACCCGTTGTTGTCCTTCGCGAGCGGCGAGCCGTTGATGCTGCCCACCAGGTAGGTGTCGGTCTCGGCGTCGTAGAGCACCGACTCTGGCGTCGAGAGGCCCTCGGAGAAGGTGACGGCCGCGGCTGGCTTCGGCGGCGCGGCGGGAACACCCGCGTCCTTCGCGGCCGGCTTGTCGGCGAGGGCGACGGTGGCGAAGAGCACGAGCACGGCAGCGGACAGGCGACGAAGCACGGAGGCCTCCAGGACGGGGGAAGACGGCGTCGCCTCTATGCAACCCGGCCGGCCCTGCTTCAACGCGAAAGCGGCGCGCGCCCGTGAGACAGTGACGCGGTGTCGCTTCGCTCCTTCGGCAGCACCACGGTGTGCGTCTTCGCCAGCGGCGCGCACCTGGCCAGAGACGAGGTCTTCCTCGCCGCGGCGCGCCTGCACCTCAAGCCCGCCGCGCTGCAGAGCCCCTCGCCCGTCGTCGCGCTGCTGACCGACGACGGCGCCGAGGCCGACGCGCTGCTGCGAGACGCGCGCGACGTGAACGTCGACGCGTGGGCAGTGTCGCGCGTGGAGCTGCAGCGCCTGGAGCACACCACCCGCGTCACCTCGGTGCCCGGCGGCGCGGAGCTCTCGACGCCCGCGGGCGCGCGGAGCGTCCTCTTCTCGCGCCTCGTCGGCCTGGTCGACCTGCGCTGGAAGGCGCAGCAGGAGGTGCGGGTGGTGGTGCTCCAGCCCGGCGCCGGGCCCGCCCTCGCGGTGAGCGCGAAGCACCTCGCGGTCGACGGCCCGTCGCGGCAGGCCGCGGTGCTGAAGGTGCACGTCGAGCTGCAGCAGGGCGCGGCCGCGGCCGTGAAGGAGCGCGTGGCGGTGCACACGCTGACGCCCGCGCAGCTCGGCGTTCCGATGGACACGCCGGCAGAGGTGGTGGCGCTCGGGCTGCTCGAGGGCGTGCGCCGCAAGACCGCGCGGCGCTGACTCAGAGCGCTGGCCGGCGTTGCCCCGACGCGCCCTCGGGGCTCGCCCACCCCGACGACTCGAGCGGCAACGCGCCCAGGCCCCAGCCCTCGAGCGTCACCCCGCCGTCGGGCCTCGTCGCGAGCGTGATGAGCTGGCCGGGCGTGAACACCGCGGCGGCCAACCTGCCGGTGCCCTCGGGGAAGAGGCACTCGAGCGCGCGGCCTCCGTCGAGCGTCACGGTGAGCCCGTTGATGACGCCCCCGTCGACGTCACCCTCGAGGATGGCCGCCAGCGCGCTCTCGATGCCGCCGGGAACGCGCAGCGCCGTCGCTTCGATGAGCCGCCCGCCGGTGCCCTCGGGCAGCACCTTGTCTTCCCACAGCACCACGCCGGTGTTTCGCGAGAAGGCGCGCGCCCACGTCACCGAGTCCTCGGGACGGCACGACATGGCCAGCACCCGGCAGCCACGGAAGAAGCGGAACACGGTCGACGGGGTGATGATGACTTCGCGCTCGACCAGGCCCGCGTCCGCCGGCCCGTCGAGGGGCCTGGGGCCTGAGAACGCCCCGGCTGCGAAGAGGCTGAGCGAGCCGCCTGCGATCACCACGCCGTCATCGACGGCCAGCGACCCGGCGCCGCCGTCGAGCGCGAGGCTCGACACAGCCAGGCCGCCATCGATGTCTGGGCCGAAGCGATAGACGGTCTCGCCCCGCGCGAGCGCGAACACCGCGTCGTCGAGGTCGGTGGCGAGGTGAGAGACCGGCCCCTGCACCATCGCCAGCGGCGTGACGGCCATCGTCGAGGTGACGGCGAGCTGCGTGCCACCGTCACCGCGGAGCGCCACCACCACACCGCCGTCTCGCAGCATCGCCACCTGCGACGCGGCGAGGGTGCCCGTCTCCCAGCCCCCCAGGAACGTGCCCATCGAGCGGGAGCGAAAGACGAGCCCGCCGTCGACCCGCAGCACCATGCCTGCCGGGCCCACGTGTGAAAGGTGCTCCGCCTCGGGCACGCGCCGAATGAAGCGGTCGAAGCCCGTCGAGGTGTACGACAACACCGCGCACTCGGTCGCGGGCCCGGCGTCGCGCGCCCCGCCATCGGCGCCGCCATCCTCCTCGAAGCCCGCGTCCTCCAGCCCTGCGTCGTCGAGCCCCGCGTCGTCGAGGCCCGCGTCCTCCACACCGGCGTCGACCGGGAGCCGCGGCAGCCCGCAGACCGTGAAGTAGAGCGCGTTGGCGAAGCCCAGCAGCACCGGCGGCTCGAGCTCCGGCGTCCCCTCGACGCGCGCCGACCAGGTCGGCAGCCACAGGCCGGCGTCGGGCCGCTTGCACGCCTGGTTCTCGCAGCGAGACACGCCGTAGCAGGCGACCGCCGGGCCGCACTCGGTGCCTTCAGGCGTGGGCACCTCCTGACACTGGCCCATGAAGCAGACGCGCGAGCTGACGCAGTTCGAGGCGCCGCACGGCACCCCGTCTGGCGCCATCGCCTCGCCGCAGCCGGTGCGGGCGTCACACGCCGGCACGCGGCACGGCGTGGCCGGCTGCGGGCAGGTGATGCGGGTGTGCACGCAGCCGGCGTCGTTGGCGCACGCGTCGCTGGTGCAGGCGTCGTTGTCGTTGCACCGCCGCGCCACGCCCAGGCACTGGCCCGCCCGGCAGCGCCCCTGCTCGAGGCACTGGCTGTCGGGGTCGCACGGCGTCTCGTCGGGCGAGGTGGTCTCGACGCAGCGGTCGAGCTCGAGCGAAAAGGCCGAGGTTCGGCAGGACGCGCTGGGCAGACAGACCGGGGGCCGAACCCCGACGCCACGCAGCGCCACCCGGAGCTCCTGCCGGCCCGACGTCAACACCAGCTCGCCGTTCGACTCGCCCGCGCCCGCGCGGAAGACGACCTCGTGCTCGACCTGGCTGCCCCCGGGGATCTCGGCCAGCGCTTCCGTGGAGAACGGCGCCTTCGTCGTCGCGCCGACCGTCACGCCCGCGCGCGTCTCGGCGATCAACGTCACCTGCCGCGTCACCACGGCGCCCTCGAGCGCGCGCCCGAAGTCCACCACCCCGGGCTCCACCCGGAAGCGGGTCTCGACCATGTTGATGTCGTTGCCACAGCGGCAGGCGCCCAGCGCGAGCGCGCCCGCCAACAGGGCCAACCTCATCACCGTGGGGAGTGCGCGCATCGCCTCGAAGAGTCCGTCGGCCCTGAACAGCGGGCGGCATCCTCTCATGGGCGCGGCCGAAGCGCCCGTCACGTTCGACGCCGCCGCCACGCCCACCGCAGCAGAAGGCCGGCCAGCACCACCGCGGTGACGCCCAGCGCGACGTAGCGGTACGCCGACAGCCAGGCCTCGAGCTGGCCGGCGTGCGCGCCGACGGTAGAGCCGACGAAGAGGAGCAGCCCGTTCCACGCGAGGGCCGAGACCGAGCCCAGCGCCAGCACGCGTGACAGCGGGGTGCCGCTGGCGCCGGCCGCCACGAAGACGACCGCCCGGAAGCTGGGCATGAAGCGGTTGAGCACCAGCACCCAGTCGCCGCGGTCGCGCATCGCCACCTGCGCGCGCCGCAGCTGCGCGTGCGTGAGGCCGAACGCCAGGGGGCCCTCTTTCGCCGCGTCGAGGCGTTTGCCCAGGGAGCGCCCGACGCGCCACGTCGCCCACATGCCCGCGAGGCTGAAGCCCATGAGGAAGAGGAGCACCAACCACGCCGGCTGGTCGCCGCGCGCGCAGTACGCCCCACCGAGCAACGTCACCGTGTCGCCCGGAAAAGGCGGGAAGACGTACTCGAGCAACGCGGCGACGCCGAGCAGCACCACGCCCCACTGCCCCAGCCCCCGCACCAGCGCGTCGAAGGCCTCGAGCATCGTCTACTCGTCCGGGTCCATCAGCCCGGGGTCGACGTAGCTGCCCCCCGCCGCGCGGTGCCGCTGGGCCGCCCACTCGTTGATGCGGGGCGCCGCCAGCGTGACGAAGAGGGTCAGCCCCAGCACCGCGAGGAACAGGTAGGTGGCGGGCCGAGACGGCCGCGCCCGCCACGCCCACAGGCGCTCCTTCTTGCGCTGGAAGCCGGGCGCGCCGACGTACTCCGCCCACGCGGCGTCTCGCATCAGCGCCGCCGCGCCGTCGTCTCCCAGCCCGTCGAGCGCCTGCGCCAACATCACGCGCCCCTCGATGGTGCCGGTGCGCGAGGCCACCAGGCGCTCCAGCGCCGCCTTCGCGCCCCCGAAGTCCTTTCGTGCCAACCGGAACCGCCCGCGCATCAGGTCCACCTCGTTGACCCGGAACCCCGGGGCCGCGTCGTCCACCGCGTCGAGGAGCTTCTCGCCCTGCTCGACGTACCCCGCCCCGAGGCACCCGACGCCCATGGTGAAGAGCGTCTGGGGGTCGTGGTCGCCCTTCTCGAGGTTGGGCTTGAGCAGCTCGACGGCCGCCGCGTACTTCTTGCGGTCGACGTAGAGCCCGGCGAGCTCGAGGCGCGCGCGGCCGTCGTGGGGGTTGCCCAGCAGCAGTCGCTCCAGGCGCGCGGCGCGGCGCCAGCGCATCAGCCCGCGAAACGGGTCAGGGAGGATGCCGAGCGTGAAGCGGTCGACGACCAGCCAGAACACCAACAGGAAGACGGCGGAGCCGAGCGGCGAACCGGTGAGCGCCGAGAGGATGATCCACTGCAGCCAGGTCGAGCCCACGCGGGCACTGGTACCACACTCACATCAGGCGGGCGCTGATGGCGCTGTGCACGTCGAGCCCGGCGTCGGTGAGCGCGAGCCGGCCAGACGTCACCGTGGCCAGGCCCTCGACGACCAGCCGCTCCACCAACGGGCGCCGGGGCGCGTAGGGCTGGCCGTACTCCTCACACACCCGCTCGAGCTCGAGGCCCGAGGTGAGGCGCAGGCCCATGGCGACGCGCTCCTCGAAGCGCTCGAGGGCGGTGAGCGCCTCACCCGACGACTCGGGGAGCCGGCCGGCCTCGACGTCGACGAGGTACCGCTCGGCGCTGCGCTGGTTCGAGTACCGCCGCGCGCCCAGCGAGCCGGTGGCGCCCACGCCCAGCGCCAGCCAGTCGCCGCCCGTCCAGTAGGTCGAGTTGTGACGCGAGTGGAAGCCGGGCTTCGCGTAGTTCGACACCTCGTACCGCTCGAGGCCGGCGCCCCGGTAGACGTCTCGCACGGCGCGCTGCATCTCGACGACCAGCTCATCGGCCGGCAGCTGCACCTCGCCGCGCGCGAGCTGTCTGGCCAGCGGCACCTCTTCGGCCAGCGACTCGGCGTCGAGCGTCAGCGCGTAGGCCGACAGGTGCTCGGTGCCGAGCGACACGGCGGCCTCGGCGTCCCGGCGCACCTGCTCGAGCGTCTGGCCCTGCACGCCGTAGATGAAGTCCATCGAGACGTTGGTGAAGCCGGCGGCGCGGGCGGCGCGCACGGCGCGGCGGGCGGCCTCACCGTCGTGCCCGCGGCCGAGCTTCGTCAAGGTCGCCGGCTCGAACGACTGCACGCCGATGGAGAGGCGGTTGACGCCGGCCGCGCGGTAGCCCGCGAAGCGCGCCTCGTCGGCCGCGCCTGGGTTGGCCTCGAGCGACACCTCGCACCCGGCTGACAACGGGAGGAGCGCCCCCAGCGCGTCGAGCACCTCGCGCACGTGATCTGGGCTCCACAGCGAGGGGGTGCCGCCGCCGATGAAGACGGCCTGCACCTCGCGCCCGGCGACCTCACCGCGCCGCTGCTCGAGCTCTCGCAGCACCGCCTTCGTGTAGCGCGCCTCGGGCACCTGCCTGGCGGCGGTCGACGCGAAGTCGCAATAGGGGCACTTCGACAGGCAGTAGGGGAAGTGCACGTAGACGGCGAGCCGGGCCGCGCTCAGGCCGGTGAGGGCATCGACGGGCGCGCGGGGAGGAGACGTCACGGCACCTCGTCTCTCCCGGGTGGGCAGGCACGCGCAAGTCCATCCCCCTTTCCGAGGGGGAAGGGTATAGGGCCACGGGCATGACGACCGAGTCTTCGCTCCCCCGCCTCAAGTGGGCCCGCAGCCAGCGCTTCCGCCTCACGGCGAAGGGCGAAGAGGCCAACCAGTCGTGGAAAGAGAAGCTCGCCGCCGCGCAGAACCACGGCAAGGGCGCCTTCGACACCGCCCAGGGCGAGTGGGCTACCTCGTTCGGCATCAAGCCCGACGACGCGCCCTACGTGTCCGAGCTGGCGCCGGCGTCGCTGCGCGTCGAAGACATCGAGAAGGCCTTCGCCGACCTGGGCATCTCGCGGCAGAGCGTGAAGGACTCGCTCTTGCGCCTCTACGAGGCCGGCCTCGTCGAGCCAGCCCCCGTCTGAGGCCTACTTCCCCGCGTTCTTGAGCTGGGCCTCGAGGCGCGCCACCTTCGCCTTCAGCATGGCCGCCAGCTCGATGGCGTTCTCGGCGGCCATCAGCTTCTTCTTGAGCGCCACGTTGTCGGCCTTGAGCTTCTCGACCTCACCGGTGCCGCCGGTGCTCGCCGCCGCGGGCGCCTTCTTCGCCGCCACCTGCGCCTCGGCCGCCTTCTGAATGGCCGCGTCGAGCCTGGGCTTCATGTCGGCGAGCTGTTGCTCCAGCTCGCCGGCGCGCGACTCCCACGCCGACAGGTCTGACTTGAGCGAGAGCTCCTGCGCCTGGAGCGCCGAGACCTCTTGCTGGAGCGCCCGCTCGTTGGCGCTCGCGGCGTCGAGCTGTTGCTTGAGATCTTTGGTCTTCGCGTCTGCGCCCGAGGCGGCGGCGCGCTGCGACTGCTCGGCGCGCGACTGAAACTCCCTGGCCCGCGACTCGGCCTGCGCGGCCCGGGCCTCGTTCTGCGCGGCCTTCGTCTCGAGGGCGCGGAGCTTCTCGGCCTGCTCCTTGAGCTTCTGCTCGAGCGCCTCGGCGCGGCCGTCGGCTTCTCCGCGGGCGTTCTCGAGCTCCTGCAGCTGCGACTGCGCGTCGGTCACCTTGGCGAAGGCGTCGCGCGCGTGCTGCTCGGCGGCCCTGATCTTCGCCTCGGCGGCGTCGGCGCGCCGGGTGGCCTCGGCGACCTGCGCGCGGGCGTCGGCGACCTGCTGCTCGGTGTCGCCGGCGCGCGCGTTGCTCGCGTCGAAGGCCTGCTGCGCCGCCTCGGCCGCGCCCTGAAACTCGGCGGCCCGCGTGTCGGCCGCCACCACCCGAGACTCGGCATCGGCCAGCTGCGCCTCGAGCTCGTCGAGCCGCGCCTCGGCCGCGCTCCTGGCCTCGGCGTAGGCCCCCAGCTGGCCCTCGAGCTCGGCCACGCGCGCGTGCAGCGCGGCGGCGTCGTCTTGCGCGGTCTGCACCAGCGCCGTCTGCTCGTCGACGGCGAGGTTGAGGCGCTGCACCTCGGCCTGCGAGGCCTGCAGCTGCGCCTGGAGCGTGCCGGCGGCCGAGCGCGCGACCCCCTGCACCTCACGGAGGTTGGCCTCGAGCGACTCGATGCGGGTGCGGGCCTCGCTCCGCTCGCGCTCGAGCTCGGCGCGCTCCCGCTCCAGCTCGGCGCTCAGCTGGTCGGCGGCCTCGGCGCGCTGGGTCAGCTCTCCCGAGACGGCCTCGAGCTGGCCCTTGAGGTCGGCGAGCTGGGCCTCGAGCTCCTGGGTGCGGGAGGTGGACTGCTCGAGCGTGCTCTTCGACCACTCCTGCTCGCTCTCGAAGGCGGCCAGCTTCTGGCTGGCGGCGGCGTGCTGCTGCTCGAGCGTCTCGGCGCGCTGCCGCAGCGCCTCGACCTCGAGCTGGGCGCCGTCGAGCTCGCCCTTGAAGAGGTCGCGCTCCCCGGTGACGGCGGCGAGGTCGGCCCTGGCGCCGGCGAGCTCGCTCTCGAGCTGCTGCTTCTCGGCGGCGGCGGCCTGGGCCTGGGCGCTGGCGCTCTCGTAGAGCCCCTTGCCCTCGGTGAGGCGGTTGGCGAGGTCGGCGACGCGGTCTTGCGCGAGGCCCAGCGCCTCTTTGGCGCCGATGAGCTCGTCGGCGAGCAGCTCGCGCGTCTTGCGCTCCTCTTCGACGCGCGCGCCGAGCTGCTGGTTCTGGAGCTCGAGCTCCGAGACGGCGTTGGTGAGATCGCGCCGCTCGGCGTCAACCTGGGCGATGCGGGCGACCAGGTCCTCCATCTTCTGCTCGGCCTCGTCGGCCCGAATGGTGTCCTTCTCGAGGAGCTCGCGCAGGTGCTGGAGCTGCTGCGGGTAGTCGGCGGCCTTCTGCAGCTCGATGGAGGCCTGCTCGAGCTGCCCCCGCAGCTGGGTGGCGATGGCGCGCAGCTGCTGGGCCTCGCCATCCACCGCGCCGTAGAGCGAGCGGCCACGCCCGAGGGCCTCGTCCTTGCCCTTGATGACCGCGCGAAAGCTGCGGAGCTTCTCTTCAGGGTCGGCGCCGGGCGGGAGCCGGGGCTCGGGCGGCTCCTGGAACGGGTCGGCCGAGGTGGGCCGCTGCACCGTGGGCGGCAGGGTCGGCATACTCGACG
>JACSRE010000038.1 GCA_014879945.1 Myxococcus sp. | reverse complement strand
GGGCTCGCTGACGATGACCGGCCGGCTCTCGCACCCGTACCTGGTGCCCGGCACCAGCGACGTCTTCGCCACGCTCGAGGTCACCGGCGTCGACGTGCCGAACTCGCGCCGCGCGCCGGTCAACCTCTCGCTCGTCATCGACCGCTCGGGCTCGATGTCGGGCGAGAAGATCGCCCAGGCCCGCCGCGCCGCGCTCCGCCTCGTCGATCTGCTCGAAGCGAGCGACCGCCTGGCCATCGTCCACTACGGCTCCGACGTGCGCCTGATGCCGGGCGCCTTCGCCACCCCCGACAACAAGGACCGCATGCGCCGCTACATTCGCGGCATCTCTGACGAGGGCGGCACCAACATCGGCGACGGGCTGATGGCTGGCAAAGCGCAGCTCGACGTGGCGCGCAGCGACTTCACCGTCAACCGCCTGCTGCTGCTGTCTGATGGCCAGCCGACGGTGGGCGTCACCTCGCAGCGCGGCCTCGAGAACATCGCCGCCCGGCTGCGCGCGGCGGGCACCACCATCACCTCGCTCGGGGTGGGCTCCGACTTCAATGAAGACCTGATGCAGCGCCTGGCTGACGTCGGCGGCGGCTCCTACGGCTTCATTCGCGACGCCGAGTCCACCGTGGCGCTCTTCGAGCGAGACCTGCAGCAGGCCGGCACCATGGTGGCGCGCGGCGTCACCCTCACCTTCACGGTGCCGCCGGGCGTGCAGTTCCGCGAGGTGTTCGGGCGCCCGGTGACGCGCTCGGGCAACACCGTCAGCGTCGCGCTGCCTGACTTCTCGTCGCGGCAGAGCGAGAAGCTGGTGGTGCACCTGGTGGCGAGCGCCTCGGGGGCCGAGGTGGCCGCGCTCGACGTCGCCGACTTCCGCCTCGACTACACCGACCTGCTCACCTCGCAGGCCGCCGACGCCGCGGTGAAGCTCGCCGCCATGGTGACGCCGGACCGCACGCTCGCCGACAGCAAGCGCGACAAAGACGCCTTCGTGCTGGCCACCCGCGCCCGCGCCTCGCGCAACGTCGAGAAGGCCGCCTCGGCGATGCAGCAGGGCCGGTTCCAGGAAGCCCAGCAGCTCATTCGCGACAACACGGTGCTCTTCGACGACGCCGCGCCGGTGGCCGGAGCCGACGCCCTCGCCGGCGACTACGCCGGCAACGCGCAGCAGCTCGACGTCGCCCGCAAGGCCCCCGCCGCCGCCCCGGCCGAGCAGTCCGAGAGCGTGAAGTCGATGAAGGTGGACTCGCTGCGCGGCTACGGGCGCGGCGCCTCGGTGTACTGAGCGCGCCTCGACGGCCTCTCACGCCGCCCGGGTGCCTTCAGCGGCGCCCGGGCGGTGGTGTCTTCGGCGCTCGAGGCAGCGTTCGCGCCGACGGCCGAAGGCGAGCGACGCGCACGTGCCTCAGGGCCTGGAGCCGGGCAGCGGGAACCGCACCTTCGCGCCGCGCGCCATCGACGAGAACTCGGCGTCGCGAAACGGCGCGTCACGCCACGCGTCGGTGACGCTGAGCAGGAAGTGCGACTCGAGCTGCAGCCAGGTGGCCGTCTCAGCGATGAAGCGCGGCTTCTCGTCGTCTTTCCCCGAGAGCTCACGCTCGAGCGCGTCAGGCGTGATGCCGTGCGGCGTGAAGGGCGGAGCGAGGCTGCTCCCACCACGTGAGTGCACGCGGTTCGAGGTCGGCCCGGTGAGAATCGCGCTCCACTCCGACGCCGCTTGCCGGTGGTACGAGGGCCGCCGAAAGGTGTGGCGCGCCGCGTCCCACCGGGCGGGGAAGACGGCGAGGTCGAGCGCGTTGCGACCCGGAAGGCCCGTCGGCGCCGTCAGCACCGTGAAGATCGACGGGTCGGGGTGATCGAACGACACCGCGCCGACCGGACAGAAGCGCGCCAGATCGTACACCAGCGGCACCGCGTTGCCGTGCCACGCCACCACGTCGAAGGGGCCGTGCGTGGCCTCGGCCGCGAAGAGGCTGCCGCCGTACTTGTGCACCAGCGTCCAGCCGCCCGCCTCCACCTCGTAGGCGGCGTTCGGCGCGACGAAGTGCCGGCCCTCGGCGAGCCCGTTGGCGCCCACCACCCCGCGGTTGGGCAGCTCGAACCCGGCGCCGAAGGCCTCGACCCACCAGCCCCGGCGCGCGGCCTGGCCGAGCGGGTCGACCGAGAAGCGCGCGCCCCGCGGCAGCAGCAGCACGTCGCCGGGCGCGATCACGAAGCGGCCAAACTCGGTGCGCACCGACAGCTCGCCCTCGTCGGGGATGAGGAGCGACTCGCCGTCGGCCGAGCACAGCGCCTTGCGCGTCATCGGCGCGTTGGTGACGAAGCTGTGAATCGCCGCGCCCGCCTGATCCGCCGCGCTCCCGCCCACGGCCACGGTGATCAGCCCGTCGATGAAGTCGGTGGGCGTCATCGGCAAGGGCCGCGGCTTCCACCCCAACAGGTTCGGGTCGACGTGCGAGCCCCAGGCCGACACGCCCGGGTGTGGGAGCGGGAAGAAGTCGGCGTGCTCCGTCGACGGCCGCACCCGGTAGAGCCAGCTGCGCCGGTTCTGCGCGCGCGGCACCAGGAACGGCGTCGACGACAGCTGCTCGGCGAACAACCCCATCGGCGCGTGCCGGGGCGCGTTCTGGTGGCGCGGGAGCGCGCCTGGCTCGGCCTCGCTCGAGAGCTCTGCGCCAAGACCTGCCAGGACGCCCGGGGTGCCCGCTGCAGCGCTGGTGCGCGCGTTCGTGCTCATGACGCGCAGAGGCTCTCACGGACGCCGGCCCGCCGCCGCGCGCTTCGGGTGACGCGTTGCATCCTCGCGCGTGCCTCATGGCTCCGATGAGGCCTTCAGCCTTGATCGACCCCGATCGCCATGCGAGTGATTCACCCACACGTCTTCAAACGCTGGCCACCCCGCAACCAGAACGAGAGCCACCATGCCGACCGTGACGACGAACCTCACGAAGAACCAACGCCTGCTCGACTGGGTCAGCCAGATGGCGGCCATGACGACGCCCGATCAGATCGTCTGGTGCGACGGCAGCGACGAAGAGCGCAAGCGCCTGACCGAGTACTCGGTGTCGAAGGGCATTCTCATTCCGCTCAACCAGCAGAAGCACCCGGGCTGCTACCTGCACCGCTCGAGCCCCAGCGACGTCGCGCGCGTCGAGCACCTCACCTTCATCTGCACGCCCACCAAAGACGAGGCCGGCCCCACCAACAACTGGATGGCCCCTGACGAGGCGTACACGAAGCTCAAGGGCCTGTTCGCCGGCTCGATGAAGGGCCGCACGATGTACGTGGTGCCCTACGTGATGGGCCCGCTCAACAGCGAGCACTCGAAGATCGGCATCGAGATCACCGACAGCGTCTACGTCGCGCTCAACATGGGCATCATGACGCGCATGGGCAAGCCGGCCCTCGACATGCTGGGCGACTCGAACGACTTCAACCGCGGCCTGCACTGCACCGGCGAGCTCGACCCCGAGCGGCGCTACATCTGCCACTTCCCCCAGGACAACGCGATCTGGTCGTTCGGCTCGGGCTACGGCGGCAACGCGCTGCTGGGCAAGAAGTGCCTGGCGCTGCGCATCGGCAGCTACCTCGGCAAGAAAGAGGGCTGGCTCGCCGAGCACATGCTCATCCTGGGCGTCGAAGACCCGAGCGGCCGCACCACCTACGTGGCCGCCGCCTTCCCCTCGGCGTGCGGCAAGACGAACTTCGCGATGATGATTCCGCCCAAGCGCTTCGACGGGTGGAAGGTCTACACCGTGGGTGACGACATCGCCTGGCTGCGCGTGGGTGAAGACGGGCGCCTGTGGGCCATCAACCCCGAGAACGGCTACTTCGGCGTCGCGCCGGGCACCAACTGGCAGTCGAACCCCAACGCGATGAAGACCCTCACCAAGAACTCCATCTTCACCAACGTGGCGGTGACGAAGGACAACGGGGTGTGGTGGGAGGGCTACGACGGCGAGGTGCCCGAGGAGCTCACCGACTGGAAGGGCAACCCGTGGAAGAAGGGCTCGCCCGAGAAGGCCGCGCACCCCAACTCGCGCTTCACCGCGCCGGCCTCGAACAACCCCATGCTGTCGAGCCACGTCAACGACCCGCGCGGCGTGCCCATCAGCGCCATCATCTTCGGCGGGCGCCGCTCCACCACGGTGCCCCTGGTGATGCAGTCGTTCAACTGGGCGCACGGCGTGTACCTGGGCGCCACCATGGCCTCAGAGACGACCGCCGCCGCCACCGGCCAGCAGGGCGTGGTGCGCCGCGACCCGATGGCGATGCTCCCCTTCTGCGGCTACAACATGGCCGACTACTTCTCGCACTGGCTCGCCATGCAGAAGCGCATCCCCTACCCGCCCAAGATCTTCATGGTGAACTGGTTCCGCAAGGACAAGGCGGGCAAGTTCCTCTGGCCGGGCTACGGCGACAACATGCGCGTCTTGAAGTGGATCGTCGATCGCGCCCACGGCAGCGTCGGCGCCACCGAGTCGCTCTTCGGCTGGGTGCCCAAGCAGGGCCACATCGATCTCTCGGGCCTCGACATCGACCCGGCCCGCGTCGACGAGGCCACCGCCATTCACGAAGACGAGTGGAAGGACGAGCTCACCAGCCAGGCCCAGTTCTTCGAGCAGTTCGGCGACCGCATGCCGAAGACGCTCGAACTCATTCGGCAGACGCTGCTGTCGCGGCTGGGCTGATCGGGAGCACCACCTCGAACAGCGCCCCGCGCTGGGGCGCTGACTCGACCCGAATCTCTCCGCCCAGGGCCCGCACGATGGTGTGGGCGATCGACAGGCCCAGGCCCGTGCCCTTGCCGACCGGCTTGGTGGTGAAGAACGGCGTGAAGAGCCGCGCGCGCACCTCGGGCGTCATGCCCTGGCCGAAGTCGCGCACCGCGATCACCACCTGATCGCCCTCGCGGCGCGTCGACACCAGGATCTCGCGACGCCCGCCCTCGGCCGGGAGCGCCTGCAGCGCGTTCATCACCAGCGTCAAGAAGACCTGCCCCAGCCGCGCCTCGACGGCCATCACCGCGCCTACGCCCGAGTAGGTGCGCACGATGGCGGCGTTGCCCTGCAGCACCGGCACCTGCGCCAGGTGCAGCACCGAGTCGAGGGCCCGCTCCACGTCGACGGGCACGATGGCGTCGTGCTCTCCGGTGTGCCGCGAGAAGCCCAGCAGGTCCTTCACGATGGTCTGGATGCGGCGGGTGCCGTCGAGCGTCTCGGTGAGGAGCTCCTTGCGCTCGGCGGCCGCGAGCGAGGGCGCCTCGAGGTCTTCCCGAAGGCCGCGCAGGTTGGCCTGCACGTACGCCAGCGGGTTGTTGATCTCGTGCGCCACGCCCGCGACCAGCCGGCCCATCGTCTCGAGGCGATCAGACATCATCAGCCGCAGCTCCATCTGCTTGCGCGCGGTGACGTCGCGCAAGACCGCCACCACCGCGCCGCTGCCGTCCGACAGGGGCGCCAGAGAGCCCTCGAACGAGCGCTGCCCCTCGGGCTGGTCCACCACGAACTCGAGGAAGGGCGAGGCCCCCACCAGCGCCGCCGTGAGCCGGTCGGCGTCGGCCGCCGAGACGCCCAGCAGCCCGCTCAAGGGCTTGCCCACGGCCTCGGCCGCGTCGCGGCGGAACACGGCCGCCGCGCGCGGGCTCCAGTCTCTCACCAGCCCGTCGCGGCTGACGACGATCACCGCGTCGGTGGTGGACTCGAAGATCGCCGCCAGGTGCGCCGACTGGCGCTTGATGGTCTCGAGGTGTGACTCGCGCACCGCCGCCGCCACCACCGTCAGCGCGAGGATGAAGCCCAGCAGGAACATCGGCAGCACGAAGTCGGGGCCCGTCAACGCGGGGTGCAGCGCGCCGAAGACGATGAACGAGGCCATCGACGCCACCGACGCCAGCAGCGTGGCGCGGGTGTTCATGAAGACCGCCGCGTAGAGCGCGCCGGTCGAGCCGTAGAGCATGCTGACGACGGTGCGCACCCGCTCGGGCTCGACGTAGCCCGAGAGGTTCGAGCCGATCACCGAGGTGACGATGAGCACGATGACGGCCAGCCGGTAGTGACGGGTGCGGCTCAGCGCGTAGGCCCCGAACCCCAGCACCGTCTCGCCCAGCCCCAGCGCCCACTGGTGCGGCTCGAGCGGAATGGGGCGGGTCGCGATGGAGATGCCGATCGCCAGGCACCACACCGGCATGATGAAGACCAGCGCGCCAGCGAGCAGCCGGGCCTGCCGCCGCTCGAGGCCGTCCACCAGGAGCGCCGAGGGCTCCGTCAGGCGATTCCAGAACACCGCGCAACCCTACGGGCGCGGCGCGCCGGCGCTACCTTTTCGCTCAGCTCGGGCGCGGGGTGAGCGAGAGGCCCCGCGCTTCGGGCGCCTCGGCCCACAGCCCGCGCAGCCACTCGAAGCAGAACACCGGCATCAGCGCGCCGGTCAGGTACATGCTGAAGCTCTCGACCGGCAGCACCCAGGCGAACACCCCCAGCGTCTGCTGGCTGTTCCACACCCACCAGCCACGGCCGCAGGCCAGCAGCTCCACGAAGAGCGCGAAGGGGAAGTAGGTGGCCACGACGATCAACACCGTGCGCCACCGCAGCCGGTGCGCCACCGCCGCGCCCAGGGCGAAGGTGCCCGCCCAGCCCAGCAGCTGCACGATCGTCCACCCGTACTGCTTCGGGCCCGCGGCGTACCGCACCGCGCCGGCGGCATCGACGAAGGCGGGCGTGGTGACGTCGAGCGGCGTCGCGGGCCCAGCCAGGGCGAGCGCGATGAAGCCGAGCGCCGCGACGAAGGCCGCCGCCGAGGCGCGCTTGAAGACCTTCGTCAGCCCCGCGGCGCGCGCGGGCCCCAGCACCGGCTCGTCGGGCCGCGCGCGAGACAGCTCGAGGAACCAGAGGATGGGCAGGTTGAGCAGCAGCGGGTACGAGAGGAACTCCTCCAGGGGAATCGCGCCCAGGTCGAGCCCCGAGAGCGGGTCGAAGCCCTCGTAGAAGCTCCAGTAGCGGGCGCCGATGGCGAGCAGCTCGGCGATGGCCGAGAGCGAGATGAAGAGGCCGCTGGTGACGACGAAGCCCACGCGGCTGGAGTCGTCGAGCCGCGGGTACACCCGCGCCAGCAGCCACAGCATCGGCACCAGCATCACCGTCAGCTCGTGCAGCAGGTACCAGGGCGCCTTCACCCCCAGGGCGTCGGCGATGGCCCGGGC
Organism: Myxococcus sp.; assembly: GCA_014879945.1. GTDB lineage: Bacteria > Myxococcota > Myxococcia > Myxococcales > Myxococcaceae > Xiheimicrobium. The sequence goes on along the minus strand of JACSRE010000038.1, from coordinate 9,611 downwards.
CACCACCATCGCCACCACCAACACCGACAGGCCGACCAACGGCTTCAAGAGAGAGGACTCGGGGCGGCTCATGCGGGGCTCCGGCGAAGGCGCAACGACTCGAAGAGGACGGCGGTGGTGACGGGCGCGAGCACCCAGACGGCGACGGCCTCCAGCGGCACGCCGCCGAAGGCGCGACCCATCAGCGCGTCGGCGCGGTAGCCCCACCACCCTCGCGGGAGCGCCAGCACCGCCTCCCACGCGATGGACACGGCGACGAGCACGGCCATGGTGACCAGCAGCGCCGGAACGTTCAGCCGCCCCTTCACCTTCGGCCACAGGGCCAGCGTCACCGGCAGCGGCACCAGGCAGAGGTACGCCCAGTACGAGGGCGCGCCGTCGGCGATCGCCGCGCCCGCGCCCACCAGCGCCAGGGGCACCACCAGCGCGTCGAGCCACGCCACCTTCCCGGCTTGGCGACTCCTCGGTCGCGGCAGCAGCACCGTCGAGGCCCACGCGTAGCCGAGCAACATGGCGAGGAAGCCCAGGCCATAGAAGGCGAACTCCTCGAGCGGAATCGGGTGCTCGAGATCCAGGCCCGAGAGGTCGAACGCAGGCACCGACAGCCCCGAGACGGCGGTGGCGTTCGGGTAGGTGAAGAAGTCGTCGGCGAAGCAGAGGTTCAGCAAGACGCCCATCGGCACCAGCAGCGACCAAGCCTCGAGCACCGGCCGCTGCACGAGAGCGAGTGCCCCGTGCGCCGCGAGGCTCCGCGCCAGCACCAGTGACGGCACCGCGAACACCAACAGGCTCCAAGTGTACCCTCCCACCGGGCTGACGATCGCCGGGAGGAAGGCCAGCGGCACCAGCACCCCCGCGAACAGCCCCACCGCCCACCAGGCCGGAGCGTTCAGCGTTCGAGGCCGCGCGATGAGCGCCAGGAGTGCCTGCATGAGAGGCCAGGAAGCAGCTTCTTCGCCAACGCCGCCCGGTCGATCGTGCCGGCCCGTCGAGCGGGCTCGGTGCTTCTGGCCGGCGGCACCTCGGCACGAACGGCCCATCGCCCGCGTCATGAACTCCACGCGTCAGGAGGCCGACGGGTATAGGCTCACGCGCCATGGCACGATGCCTTGCCTTTCTGGTGCTGGCGCTGGCCGGGCTGGCGCACGCCGCCCCCAACGCCCGCGCCACCGCGCTCGCGAAAGACGCCGAGCGCCTCTACAAAGACGGGCAGTACAAAGAGGCCGCGAAGCTCCTCGAAGAGGCGCAGGGCCTCGAGCCGAACCCCAAGTTCCTCTACAACATCGCGCGCGCCTACGATCAGGCCGGCGAGCTCCAGCTCGCGCTCGACGCCTACCGCAAGTACGTCAGCCTCCCCACGTCAGACAGCGAGCCCGACCTGGTGAAGAAGGCCAACCTCTCGATGGACCGGCTGCGCCAGCTGCTCGCGCGCCAGGAGGCCGACAGCCGCGTTCGCGACGCCGAGAAGCAGCGCCTCGAGAAAGAGGCCAGCGACGCGAGGGCCAGGGCCGAGGCCGAAGCCGAGAAGGCCCGGCGGCAGAAGGCGCAGTTCGACGCGAAAGAGAGGGCCCAGGCCGACAGCCAGGCGACGAAGGCCAACGGGCGCAAGGTGGCGGCCTTCGTGGTGGGCGGGGTCGGCGTGGTGGGCCTGGCCCTGGGCCTCACCTTCGGCCTGCTCTCGAACGGCTCGAAGCAGGCGTTCCGCGCCGCCACGCTGCTGAGCGAGAAGCAGCTGCGGCAGACCGAGACGGTGACGCAGGCGGTGGTCGCCGACGTGTCGCTGCTGGTGGGCGTGGCCTGCGCGGTCACCGCCCTCATCCTCTTCCCCAAGGGTGAGCCCGAGGGGCTTGTCGTCACGGTGGCGCCGCTGCCGTCGGGCGGCGCGCTCGGCGCGATCCAGTGGGCCTTCTAGGCGTGACGATGACTCGATCGGGCGTTGGACGACTGACGTGGTGGGCGCCGGCGGTGCTGGTGCTGGGCTCGACCTGCACCCTCATCAACGGCGGCGGCTTCGAGGAGTGCGCGACCGACCAGGCCTGCGGCGCCAGCCGCGTCTGCGTCCAGAAATACTGCCTGCCCATGCCGGTGCAGTGCCGCCGCGACGTGGGGGCCTTCGACAAGCCCGACTCGATCCGCATCGTCGCGGCGCTCCCGCTCTCAGAGGGCCTCGACGGCGGGGCGGTCGACGACAGCGAGATCGCCGGCCTCAACGCCATGGAGCTGGCCATCGAAGACGTCAACGGCAGCGGCGGCGTCGACGGGCGGCTCTTCTCGCTCTACGTCTGCAACACCGGGCGCGCCGCCGACGTGCTGGTCGCGCAGGCCACCTGGGCCGTCAGGGAGCTCGGCGCGCCGGCCCTCATCACCTCAGGCAGCGGGCAGACGCTCGCCGCGGCGGGCACCCCCGCGGTCGCCGACGCCGGCACGATGATCATCTCGGCCACCGCCACCAGCGAGGAGCTGATCGGCACCTTCCTGCGCACCGGCACCATCTGGCGCGTCGCGCCGCCCGACACCTTGCAGGTCCCCGTGATGGTGCGCACGCTGCTCGCCGAACCCGACTACGCGGGCTCCACCACCATGGCCGTGCTGTACGAAGACAGCGCCTACGGCCGCGGCATCGCCTCGGGGCTGCGCGAGCGCCTGGTGGCCATGGGCAAGAGCTCCGAGATCCGCGGCTACCTCAAGCCCATCGACACCAGGCAGGTGGTCGGCTTCCTCGAGGCCTTCCACGCCGTGGCCGCGCGGCCGAAGACGACCATCTTCGTCGGCTTCCCCACCGAGATCGTGCCGGTGCTCGACGCCGCGCGCGCCAACCCGGCCCTCTCGTACGCGTCGGGGCACCGCTGGTTCTTCTCTGACTCGGCGAAAGACCCTTCCATCGTCACCGCGCAGACGCTGCCGCAGCTCACCGGCGCCATCGGCACCACCCCCGCCCAGGGCGCGGGCACCGCCTACGCCGACTTCCGCTCGCGCTACCGCGACCGCTTCCGCATCGACGCGAACAGCTTCTCGTACACCTCGCACAGCTACGACGCGGCCTACCTGGTGATGCTGTCGGCCGCCTACGCGACGCGCGAGAAGGGCGCCCTCACCGGAGGCCGCATGAGCGAGGCGCTGACGAAGGTCTCGGTGGGCACCGGCACCAGCTTCAGGCTGGGGCCCACGACCTGGAGAGACGCCTCGGCGGCCCTGGCGGCAGGGCGGTCGGTGAACCTCGAGGGCACCAGCGGCGGGCTCGACTTCGATCTCGACGCGGGGGCGCCGTCGGCGCCGTACGAGGTGTGGCAGGTGACCGATGGCGGGACGTTCACGACCGTGAGGCTGGTGACTCCGTGAAGCAGCTGGTGCGCGCGCTGGGGCTGAGCCTGATGATGTCGCTGGTCGCCGGCTGCCCCAAACGGGTCTCGCCGGCCACCACCGGCCAGACGCTCCGCCTCTTGGCTGAGACGGCCGAGCGCGAGACCGCCCAGCTCACCGAGCTGCGCTCCGACCTCGAGATCGACACCCGCGACTTCGACCGCACCCCGCGCGTGGTGGCGACCGGCGAGACCCCGTTGTTCTCGGCCGAGGGCGCCGACGTGCGCCTGTATGGCGACGAGGCCGCCACCAGGGGCTTCTGGGTGGACAACGTGATCCTCCTCGAGGTGCTGGGCGCCGACGGCAGGGTGCTCCGCGCCGCGGTCATCGGGTACGCCGACCCGGTCTCGCAGGGCAAAGAGACCCTCGACAACCTGGGGCGGCAGGCGTTCGCCTTCGAGGCCGGAGAGCTCAACCTGGCCCCGCTGCTGCCTGAGCACGGGCGCTTTCGGCTCCGCGCGACGGTGCTCGACTACTTCGGCGTGGGGAAGGTGAGCGACGTCTTCGTGCGCGTCGAGCCGAAGACCTCGGCGGCCGACGAGCTCCGCGGGCAGTAGCCCTCGCGCAGCGCGCCTGCCTCGACCGTGGCTGAAAGGAGGGCGCAGTCTTCGCGCAGCTGAGCGGGGCGCCCGGCCTAGAAGTTCAAGACGCCCGAGGGGAGCCCGGCCATGGAGCACTGGAACCCCACGCAGATGTCGCAGCGGCCCATGTTGGTCGTGCAGACCTCGCCTTCGGTGAGGCGCGTGGGCTGCTTGGTGGCGTTGTTGTTGACCACCACGCCGGTCACCACCGCCGCGCCCACCGCGACCGCCGCGACGCCAGCCCAGAAGTACCACTGCGCGTAGATGGGCTTCTCTTCGGCGGTGGTGGTCACCTCGGGGCCCGTCACCAGCGGCGTGTCGTCGACCGGGGTCAGCCTGGTCTCGGCCGGGCGGTCGCTCGCGGCCACGACGGTGGTGGTGGCCGGCTTGAACTTCACGATCACCGGGTAGTCCTTGCCGGCGACGAGGGTGAGGCGCTGCTTGTCTTCGCTGAAGCCCAGCTTGCGAACGACCAGCTCAGCCGGCCCCGCGGGCACCTCGAGATCGGTGATGGGCGCGGTGCCCACCAGGCGCCCGTTGATCAAGACCTGCGCGTCGGGCACGTCGCTGGTGACCGAGACCACGGCGCTGATGGCGGTCAGCTTCGCGTCGAGCTCCAGGGCCTTGCCGCCCACCACCGTCACCTTCTTCACGAAGTCGGCGTAGCCGGCGCGGCGCACCTTGAGCTGGTGCTCTCCGGCGGTGAGCGACTGCGGGCCCTGGGGCAGCGGGCCGACGTCCTTGCCGTCGATGCTCAGCACCGCGTTGGTCAGGCCCTGCGAGAGCTTGACGGTGACGTCTGCCCTGGCCACGGCGAGCGGCGCGAGGTCGTCGTCGTCTTCGAGCGGCTTGGCGACCGGCTTGGCGGTGGGCTTCGGCTTGGGCGCGGGCTTGGCGACCGCGGGCTTCGGCTTGGCCGGTTTGGGCTTCTTGGGCGCGAGCGGCGCCAGGTCGTCGTCGTCCTGAGCGAAGGACGTCTGCGAGAAGGTGAAGAAGACGGCCAGGAGGAGCCAGGGCAGGACGCGAATCATCGGGCCAGAGCCTATTCCACCCCTCGCGCCCGGTCGACTCGCGCGCGAATCTGGCGAGCGGATGCCCCCGCTGACGCTAGGGTGCCGCTGGCCGATGCTGACGCGACGCTCCTTCTGGCCGGTGTTGCTGGCGTCGTGTGTACGCGCGCCGCCGCCGCTGCCGCGCCCTCCCCCGCCACCGCCGCCCCCGTCGATCGTCGTGCCCGAGGGCTGTCTGGCCGATCTGAGCGGCGCCCTGCGCCACCACGCCGACGCCCGGTACCAGTACGAGGCGACCGACGACGGAGGGGCGCTCCTGCTCTCGGTGTTCCTGCTGCCCGAGGAGGATGCAGGGCGTTCGCCTCGGCGGTTCTCCCGCGACGGCGGCTTGAAGTGGCTGCTGCCGCCTCGAGAGGCAGGCGTCGATGGCGTCGCAGCCCCTTGGGATGCCGGGAGCGCACCGCTGGCGCGCCTGCTCCTCCACCGAACGCCCAGCGGCTTCGTGGGCACGACCCTCACCGGCGACGGCGGCGGCTGCCCCTTCCCCACGCGCGTCACGGCCTGTGAGCCCGCCGCGCTGACGCTCGAGACGGTCGCCTGGCTGTCGGCCGACTGCGCCGTGCCGGGGGACGCCGGCGTGCGCCCCCACCGCTTGCTCCGCGTCGGCTTCGACGCCGGCGCCCAGGCGCCCCCGTCCGACACGCCGCGGCACGACGCCGCCTTCGACGGCGGCCCGGACGGAGGCGCAGAAGCGTCGCCAGGCGTACAGCCCGCTCCCGATCGCTGAGGGACTGTGTGTAGGATGCGCCCCATGTTCCAGCGTTGGCTCGTGGTGCTCTGCGTAGGCGCGGTCAGTGGTTCTCTGTCGGCCTGCAAGGGCTGTGGCACCCCGCCGCTGGTCACCAAGGATCAATGCGTGGGCGTGCCCGGCGCGCGGGCCGACTCGCCCGACTCGTGCGACGACACCACCGTCTGCGGCGACCACCACGCCTGCCGCGAGGTGAAGGACAAGGCGGGCGTGAAGTGCTGCGTGTTCGTCGACCGCACCTGCGCCGGCGACGCCGACTGCTGCCCGGGCCAGAGCTGCCAGACGGCCCGCAACCCGCCGCGCTGCGCCGACCGCTTCAACGAGTGCACCACCGACGCCGAGTGCGGCGACGTGGGCGACCGGGCCTGCGAAGACTGGACCGATCCGTCGGGCACCACCACCAAGCGCTGCCGGCACCGCGCGTGCGGGCCGCTGGGGGAGTGCGCCGCCGGCCAGTCGTGCTTCCAGGGCGAGTGCGTGGGCGAGCTCCCCTGCGGCGGCACCTGCGCGGCCGGCGAGGGCTGCGTGCCGTCGGCGGGCCGCTGCCAGAACTACGCGACCCCCGAGGGCCGCCCCGAGGCCGCCTGCCCGATGACGTGCAACGCCGGCTTCATCGCGACCTTCGACCCCAGGCGCAAGAACGCCACCGACAAGGACAACATCTGGGACACCTGCCGCCTGCCCGACGTGCGCTGCGTCTGCGCCGAGCTGCCAGGCCTCCAGTCCAACGACGTCGGCCGGTACTCGGCGCTCGCCAGCGGCACCGAGGGGCTGATGGCCTCGCTCTACGACGGCAAGTACGGCGACCTCGTGGTGTACCGCTATGACGCCGCCGGCGCCCGCACGGGCGTCGACTACGTCGACGGCGTTCCCCAGGGCCAGGTGCGCTACGGCCCCTCGGGCGCGCGCGGCGGCGTCGTCGAGCCGGGCCCCGACGTCGGCCGCTACACCGACATCGCCATCAGCGGGAACCGCGCCTTCGTCAGCTACTACGACGTCACCAACGGCGACCTGAAGGTGGCGGTGCGTGACGGCGCGACCTGGAGCACCCACCGCGTCGACGGCACCAGCGGCGACGTGGGCCTGTTCAGCTCCATCGCGGTGGACTCCGACGGGCTGCCGGGCGTCGCCTACTTCATGCGGTCGGCCGAGGCCTCGTTCAACGTCTCCGACTGCCCGGCCCCGGCCCCGACCGGCGCCCTGAAGGACGTCACCGCGCTCAAGTTCGCGCGCGCGCGGGTGCAGAACCCGACCTCGGCCGCCGACTGGACGGTGCGGGTGGTGGCCTGCCTCTCGAAGCCGCCGCCGCCGTGTGATGGCTGCGCCAACGTCTGCGCCGACACCGGCGCGGGGCCCACCTGTCTGACGGCGGCCATGGGCTGCGCGCCGGCCTGCGACATGAACACCGAGCTCTGCGTCAGCGTGAACTCGATGCCGCGCTGCGGGAAGAAGTACAACCCCAGCCAGCTGATCGACATCCCCCTCGGCACCGGCGTGTTCGCCTCGCTGGCCTTCAACGGGAAGAACGCCATCATCGCGTACATGCAGCGCACCGGGCCGACGGTGAACGGCCGCGTCGTTCCCGACGGCGATCTGTACGCCGTGCAGCTCGACGCCCAGAACGTGCGCAGCCCGCCGGTGCTCATCGACGGCGTCGGCGACACCGGCTACTTCCCCGACGTGAAGATCGAGCCCTCGTCGCGGCAGATCGCGATCGCCTTCCACGACTTCACCAGCAAGAGCCTCAAGTTCTACTTCTCGGCCCAGCTGCAGACCGGCGTCACGCTCGAGACGATCGACAACGGCGTCGACATGGCGCGGCCCGGAGAGCAGAGCTTCGTGGGCACCGACACCGCCATCGTCTTCGGCACCCAGCCCGGCCAGGTGTGGGCGGTCTACCAGGACGCGACGCGCGGCGACCTCAAGCTGGCCCGGCGCACCACCACGTGGATGGTGCAGCCGCCGCTGGCCACCGAGGGCGCGGTCGGCTTCTTCGCTGACGGCGTGTACGCCAACGGCCGGGTGTGGGCGACGCACGCGCGCCTGAAGTCGAAGCTGGTCAACGGCCAGCCCGAGCTCGACAACGGCCTGCTGCTCCAGCAGGGACCTCAGAACTGAGCGGGCGTCGCGGTCCGGCGCTCCTGCACTCAACAGACGCGCGCGCATGGTGACGCCCACGCACCACAAGCTGCAGCTCCTCGTCGGGGCCCCCGAAGACCTGCTCCCGCGCTTTTACCCGAACGGGAAGCAGGGCGGGCTGTCGGTCGACGGCAACTGGCCGGGCGCGCTCGGAGAGTTCGTCACCTTGACGGTGCGCGTGCGCAGGCCGCCGCGGGAGTTCGTCTTCGCCGGTCAGGTGTCGTGGGCGCGACGCAAGGGCTCCAGGCAGCTGCACGAGTGCTTCGGCATCGACTTTCAGCCCGACGACGACGCCACCATCGGGCGCATGCTGGCCTTCGCGCGCAACGAGGTGCCCGCCGAGACGACGCGCCATGAGGGGCGGGTGCAGGTGGAGCTGCCCATCAAGCTCCTCCACGGGAAGACGTCGCGGCGCGAGCGCCTGGCCGATCTGTCGCACGGCGGCGCCTTCGTGCGCACGTGGGACCCGCTCGACGTCGATGAGCTGGTGGAGCTGGTGGTGCGCCCGCCCTCGTCGCTCTTCTCGCTCCACCTCAAGGGGCGCGTCGCGTGGGTGCGGCGCGTCGGTGACGCCTCGGGCATGGGCATCGAGTTCTTCGATCTCGAAGGCTCGCTCCGGCGCGACGTCGATCGGCTCCTCGGCCACGCGCGCTGAGGGCACCGCGCGCCGAGACCGCCGAGACTGCCGACACTGCCGACACTGCCGACACCGCCGACACCGCCGACACCGCCGACACCGCCGACACTGCCGACACCGCCGACACCGCCGACACCGCCGACACCGCCGACACTGCCGACACTGCCGACACTGCTGACACCGCCGACACCGCCGACACCGCCGAGACCGCCGACACTGCCGAGACCGCCGACACTGCCGACACTGCCGACCCTGCCGACACCTGGGCGGGGAACACGCGGTCCCCGCCCAGGCCGGTCAGCTCGTCCTGGGCGTCCTGCTGGTCCTTCCGCTCGCCGAGACCTCAGCGCAGCGGGCGGAGCCACGCGCGCCTGACGAGGCGATGGAGCGGCCGCGCCACCGGCCGGCGATGCCGCTCCCGCGCCGCGCGACGCGGAGCCGTCACCACGACGACCCGGGGCGCGACGCACGTCGAGGTCGCGACTGGCGCGCTCTGCACCAGCCACGCGAGCGCGAGCGCCAACATCTCAGGCCGCCACTTCGGCCGGCGGCGCCTCTTTGCGCGTCGCGGTCAGCAGCTTCTCGGCGACGGCCTCGAGCTTCTGCGGGTTCGACAGGAGCCACTCGACGCACCGCTCGCGGCCCTGGCCCATGCGCTCGCCTTCGAGCGAGTAGAAGCTCCCCGACTTCTCGATCAGCCCCAGCTTCTCGCCGAGATCGAGCACCTCGCCGGCCCGGCTGATGCCCTTGTTGTAGATGATGTCGAACTCCGCCTCCTGGAAGGGCGGGGCGACCTTGTTCTTCACGATCTTCACCCGGGTGCGTGAGCCGATGACGTTGTCGCCCTCTTTCAGGTTGCCCGCGCGACGAATCTCGCAGCGCACCGACGAGTAGAACTTGAGCGCGTTGCCGCCGGTGGTCGTCTCGGGGTTGCCGAACACCACGCCGATCTTCATGCGGATCTGGTTGATGAAGATGATGGTGGTGCCCGAGCGGCTGACCGCGCCGGTCAGCTTGCGCAGCGCCTGGCTCATCAGGCGGGCCTGCACGCCCATGTGCGCGTCGCCCATCTCGCC
>JACSRE010000040.1 GCA_014879945.1 Myxococcus sp. | reverse complement strand
GAGGAGCGCGAGGACGAGGTGGCCGAGCCCCCCGCAGAGGTGGCGCCAGCGCGAACGCGGTCGGCGCAGCTGGCTCCCGGCGCACCGCCCGCGGCGGCCCCCGCGATGGCGAAGTCGATGCCGATGCCCAAAGCAGGCAGCCGTCGCGGTGGCGGTGCCATCGGAGGCCTCGCCCGCGACGCCTTTGGCTCGGGGGCAGTCGCCGACGAGGAGAGCGCGTTCGACGACGAAGGCGGCGCGCCGATGATGGACCTCGCCGAAGAGGAGGCGACGGGCAGCGGCTTCGCGCCGGTGATCCCCACCTACACGCCCGCCGAGGGGTTGCTCGACTACGACCGCCTGCGCATGCCGGGGCCCGAGGTGCGGCACGCGCGGGGCAAGCTGTCGGCCGCGTCTGACTTCGAGGCGGTGTTCGCGGTCGGCGTGTCGGTGCAGATCGACGTGGTGATGGCGCTGCTGTCCACCTGGCAGACGCGCGCGCACCGGGTGTCGTCGCTGTCGCTCCCGCCGCGGTGCGTGCAGGTGGCCTCGTTCGATCAGTTCGACTTCCGCTACGACTGCGTGGCGCCGGTCGAGGTGCCGTCGACGGGGCTGTGGAGCACCGTGCCGGTGATGGAGTGCAGGGTCGGCCTCTCGGCGCAGTACGTCTGCGTGCCCTCGGTCGAGCCGAAGGTGTACCGCACGCTGGCCATCGACAACGCGACGCCCACCGCGCTGTTGTCGGGGCCCGTCGAGGTGTCGGTGGGCGACGAGTTCTTGATGACGACCTCGATGCCCGCCATTCCCCCCGGCGCGAACACCGAGCGGCTGGGCCTGGGCGTCGAGGAGGCCATCAAGGTCGCGCGCAAGACGAACTTCGCCGAGACGACCGGCGGGTTCCTCGGAGGCTCCACGGTGCTCAAGCACGACCTCGAGCTCGAGGTGAACAACCGGCTCTCGACGCCGGCGGCCATCGAGGTGCGCGAGCGGGTGCCGCTGCCGATGTCATCCGAGAAGGACATCAAGGTGGAGGAGGCCGAGGTGAAGCCGCCCTGGGAGAAGGTGGAGGGCGCGGTGGACGGGGTGGTGATGTCTGGAATGCGGCGGTGGCGGCTGACGGTGCCCGCGGGTGGGCGCTCCACGCTCTCGGCGCAGCTCCACGTACGAATTCCAGCCGACAAGATGCTCGTCGGCGGCAACCGGAGGGGCTGAGTGATGAAGCTCACGCACGTGATCGTGATGGAAGACCGGGCGCAGGTGGAGCGCCGCGGCACGCTGACCCTCTCGGGGGGCCTCTCGACGGTGGAGCTGCCCGGCTTTCCCCTGGTGGCGGTCGATCGATCGCTGACGGTCGAGGCGACGGGCGCGACGGTGCACGAGGCGCGGCTGGTGCGCCGGTGGAAGCAGAAAGACAAAGGTGGGCTGCCGGCCGACGCGAGCGAGCTGCGCAAGCGGGTGCAGGCGCTGGTGGACGTGCAGTACGGCCACGACTCCGACGTCTATCGGCTGACCACCCGGAAGGAGACGCTGGCGCAGGCACGGCAGGCGCTGCTCCAGTCGATCGGACTGCGGGTGGGCTACGGCGACGCCGACGTGCGCGCCTGGGCGCAGCAGCTCGACGCGCTGACCGCGCAGCAGGCCGAGAACGACGAGGCGCTGCGGGTGGCACAGGCGGCGGTCGACGCGGTGAAGAAGGAGCTGTCGGCCTCGCGTCAGGCCCTGGCCGTCGCCGAGGAGCGCCAGGAGGATCTCGAGTGCCTGCTGGCGTTGACGGTCGAGGGCCAGGGCGAGGTGGCGGTGCGGGTGAGCTACCTGGTGCCGTGCGCGGTGTGGCGGCCGGCGTACCGGGCCACGCTCTCGGGCGACGAGGTGCTCTTCGAGTCCGAGGCGGTGGTGTGGCAGCGCACGGGAGAAGCCTGGCCCGAGGTGCAGCTCGAGTTCTCGACCGCCCGGCCGACCCTGGGCACCGCCCCGCCGTCGCTGCAGGACGACTGGCTGGCGCTGCGCCCGAAGACGTCGGTGGAGAAGAGGGTCGTCGACGTGGCGGTGCGCGAAGAGGTGATCCAGACGGCCGGCGAGACCTCGGTGGCGGTGCCCGAGCTGCCCGGCCTCGACGACGGCGGTGAGGCGCGGCTGCTGAAGGCGCCGGGCAAGTCCACGGTGCCCAGCGACGGGCAGCCGCACCGCGTGCCGATGGGCAGCTTCAAGGCGAAGGCGGCGCTCGAGCTGGTGTGTCCTCCCGAGCTCTCGGCGCTGGCCTTCACCGTGGCGCGCTTCGGCAACGAGGGCGGCTCGGTGTTGTTGGCCGGCCCCGTCGATCTGATCCGCGCCGCCGGCTTCGTGGGGCGCTCGCAGGTGTCGTTCACCGCGCCGGGCGAGACGCTGAAGCTGTCGTTCGGGAGCGAAGACGGGGTGCGGGTGACGCGCTCGGTCGATGAGAAGGTGGACGAGGCGCGGCTGACGGGCCGGCGCACGACGAAGAAGACGGTGACGCTGCACCTGTCGAACGCGAGCACGACGCCGAGGAAGCTCTTGCTCGAGGAGCGCGTGTTCGTGTCCGAGGTGAAGGAGGTCGAGGTGCAGGTGCTCCAGAAGGAGTGCGACCCCGCCCCGTCACCCGTGTCGAAGGACGGCATCGCGCGGCTCGAGGTGGCCCTGGCCCCGAACGCCACGAAGAAGGTGAAGTTCGTCTGGGAGGTCAGCGCCGCTGGGAAGGTAGCCGGCCTCTAGCGCCCAGGGACGAACCGGTCGGCGCCAGCACCTTTCGCTTGCGGCGGCGGGCCACCGGACGCAGAGGACCCACCGTGGTGACGCGCGTCGGCCTCCTCCTCCTGCTGCTCCTGGCCCCGCTCCGCGCCCGCGCGCAGGCCCCCGACGCGGGGGTGACGCCGAGCGCCGCCCTCGCCCCCGGCCTGGCGCCCCTCACGGTGCCCTTGAGCCTGCTCGCGCCCGGCAGCGGCCAGTTGCTGCGGGGCGAAGCCAGGGCCGGCGGCACGCTGCTGGCGTGGAGCGGCCTGTTGCTCGGCGCGGCCTTCGGCGGCGCCTTCTTCGTCGCCGGCACCGGCGCCAGCGAGGTGTCCACCGCCATCGGCCCGCCGCTGGGCATCATCGGCCTGGGCGGGTTTCTCACCCTCGGCCTCTCCGACGCGGCGGGCACCTTCACTGACGGCGGCGAGCTGCTCCCGGTGGAGACCGCGTGGGACGCCTGGAACGCGCGGTGGCGCGGGGGCGTGTCGCTGCTGGTGGCGCCGCGCGAGGGCCAGCCCGGGAGCGTCGCCGCGACGGCCTTCGGGACCCTCCGCACCGAGCGCGTCCTCGTCACCGCCGAGCTCGCGAACGTCGCAGGCACGCTCGATGGCTGGGCCCAGGCCGGCGGCGGCGTGAAGCTGGTGGGCTACTCGAGCGATGCGCCACGCGCCGGCCTGTGGCTGGAGAGCGCCCTCCGCCACGAGCTCGCCGCGCGGGTCGGCTACGACGCCACCCGCTGGCGGACCCAGCTCGTCAGCCACCTCCCGATGGGCATCTTCGCGCCGCGCTTCGGTCGCATCACCTCCCTCCTCCGCCTCGGCGTCGACCCCACCTGGGTGCGCTACCGCGAGCGCGGCGCCACCGGCTTCGAGCTGCCGTTGAGCGGCGGCTTCGAGGTGCGCGCCGGCCTCACCGAGTGGCTCCGCGGCCACCTCGGCTACGAGCACTCCAGAGACGGCCTGGTGGGCGGCAGCGTGATCGGCTTCCTCGGCTCCTTCCACGCGGGGGTGGAGCTGGCCCTGCCGGGCGGCCTGGTGTGGGACGTGCGGGTCGTCACCGGCACCCCGGTGGCCCTCTTCACCGCGCTCGAGTGGAGGGCCCGATGAGGCGCGCGAGCGTCGGCCTCCTGCTGGCCCTGGGCGCCTGCCGCGCGCTCACCGACCCGGAGCCGCGCGCGCAGCTCGATCTCACCATCGGCACGTTGGTCAGCGGTGAGCTGACCTGGCGCGCGGCCGGCGGGCTGCTGCACGCCGTCGAGCAGCGCGACGGGGCGCCCGTCTTCCGCGCGTCGTGCCCCGAGTTCTCGCTCACCGTCGAGACCCGCGGGCCGCGCGAGGCCCGCCTGGTGGTGAGGAACGTGCCGGCGGGGCTGCGGCTGGTCTCGCAGCCGGGGGTGCTCGGGCCCTCGGCGGCGCCGGTGGCCGGCGTTCCCGTCGCGGGCCTGCACCTGGGCCTCTCGTGGGCCCTCACCTTCCCGCCCGGCGTCGATCGCGTCGAGCTGCAGACGGAGCCGCTGGGCGCGCGCGACTTCACCTTCCTCGCCTTCGGCGACGTTCAGCGCGGCATCGATCGCTTCGGCGACGTCGTCGAGGTGCTGAACGCCGAGCCCGGGGCCGAGTTCGTCGTGGTGATGGGCGACCTCACCAACGTCTCGAGCGACGCCGAGTTCGACGCCATCGACGAGGCCTTCAGCCGCGTCGCGCTGCCGATGGTGCTGACGCCCGGCAACCACGACGTCTACCGCGCCACCCCGTTTCAGCAGCGGTACGGCCGCGCCAACTACACCTGCGAGCTGCGGGGCACGCGCTTGACCAGCATCGACTCGAGCAACGCCGAGCTCTCGCCGACGGCGTGGCGGCTGTACGAAGACGCGCTCGCGGCGGGCAGGGAGCAGCCGCACGTGGTGTTCAGCCACATCCCCGCGACCGAGACCTTCGGCGTGCGCTCGGGCCAGTGGAACTCCCGCGTCGAGGCGCGCCGCTTCGTGGCGAGCACCGCCGCGGCCAACGTGGACCTGCTGCTCTTCGGCCACCTGCACACGCTCGATCGGTACGAGCTGGCGGGGGTGCCGACGGTGATCTCAGGGGGCGCAGGCGCCCTCGAGGAGCGCTTCGACGGCATCGATCGCCACGTCCTCTCGATCAGGGTCGAGGCCGGAGTGCCCGCGGTCCGGGTGGTGCGCGTCGACCCCTGAGCCCGCGGGCGCCGAGGCCGCGCCAGGCAAGGCGACCCCTCACGCGGCGGGGGGCGCACCGGTCTTCGGTGCGTCGTCGCCCTTCGGCCCCTCGGGGAGCTTCGGCGCCAGCGCGGCCTGGCGGCGGCTCCAGAACCAATAGACGGCGTAGGCGCCCAGCAGGCCGGTGACGATCATCGAGCCGTCGGTGTTGGCGGGCGCGCGGGGGGGAGGCGCCGGCAGCGGCGCGCGCTCCAGCACATCGGGGGTCAGCTCGGCGGCGCGGGTGAAGACCATCACCTCGCCGACCGAGTACATGCGATCGCCGCCCTCGGCGGTGAGCCGCAGGTAGCGGGCCTGACCCTTGAGGGTGGTGGTGGTGCGCGTGCGCAGGCCCGCCATCGCGTCTTGCGGCGCGCGCCACAGCGGCTGGAAGAACTCCCCGTCAACGGAGCTCCACAGAATGAAGTCGTCGTTGTTGTCGCCCTGAATGAGGGCGGCCTCGATCGGGTACACCTGCCCGAAGTCCCACTCGAGCATGCCGTCGGGCGCGAGGATCGCCGCCTGCTGCGAGTCCCACGGCGCGCCTTCGTAGTCGGCCTTGCCGTCACGAACGACGGTCGAGCGGTTGACGCCCTGATCCTTGCGCAGCTGAGCCGAGGGCAACAGGCCCGGAGAAGCCGCCAACACCGCCAACAGCACCGCTGGAATCATCGGGCCACGCTCTAGCCTCTTTGACCACCGATCGTCGACCGCTTCGCTCGGAGGACCACGTCATTTCGTTTCCGACCTTGGGCGGCTTGCGCGATGGTGCGCGAGACGCGATGGCTCAGACGCTCGGAAAATACACGTTGGTGCGCAAGCTCGCGACCGGAGGCATGGCCGAGGTCTTCCTCGCGCGCTCCGACGGCCCGATGGGCTTTCAGAAGAAGCTGGTGGTGAAGCGAATCCTCCCGCACTTCGGCGAGGACGAGAACTTCATCAACATGTTCCTGTCCGAGGCGCGGCTGGCGGCGGAGCTGAACCACCCCAACGTGGTGCAGATCTTCGACTTCGGGCAGGCCGACGGTCAGTACTACATCGCGATGGAGTTCATCGACGGCCCCAACCTGCGCGCCCTCAACAAGGCCGCGCGCGAGACGGTGGGGCCGATCTCGCTGCCGCTGTGCGCGCGCATCATCGCGCTGGCAGCCGAGGGCCTGGGCTACGCGCACGATCTGAAGAACCAGCAGGGCCAGGTGATGAACCTGGTGCACCGCGACATCTCGCCCGACAACGTGCTGGTCTCGCGCACGGGCGGCGTGAAGGTGGTGGACTTCGGCATCGCCAAGGCCAGCACCCAGCCGCACCTCACCAAGAGCGGCGTCATCAAGGGCAAGCTCGCCTACATGCCGCCCGAGCAGCTCGCCCGTGAGCCGCTCGACCGCCGCGCCGACATCTTCGCGCTGGGGGTGGTGCTCTACGAGCTCGTCTGCGGCGCGATGCCCTTCGACGCGACGAGCGAGGTGAGCATCATCCAGGCGATCATGGGCAGCGACCCGCTGGTGCGCGCGAGCAACAAGCGCACCGATCTGCCGCCCGCGCTCGACGCCATCATCTCGAGGTGCATCGAGAAGGACGTCAACAAGCGCTACGCGAGCTGCCGCGAGCTGCAGCACGATCTCGAGCGGTACATCGCGTCAACCGGCGAGGTGGTGTCGGTCGCCGACGTCGGCAAGCTCGTCGAGCACCTCTTCCCGGAAGATCACGAGGTGACGCTCCAGAACGTGCTGCCGCCGGGCGGCCTGCCGCTCGACCAGACCTTCCCCTCGGGCAAGTCGCAGGAGCGCCCCGGGCCGCCGATCGCGACCAACGCCGGGTCGAGCGGCACCTCATCGACGCTGCTGCGGCCCATCGAGGTGCCCTCGAAGTCGAAGGCGCCGCTCTTCGTGGGCCTGGGCCTCGGCCTCGTGGCGGTCGGCATCGGCGCGTTCGCGGCCCTCAAGCCGCCGCCGCCGAAGCCCGTGGAGCCGCCGCCCGCGGTCGTCATTCCCACGCCGGTGCCCGTCGCGGTGGAGCTCGACGCAGGCGCCGAGCCCGACGCGGGTGAAGAAGCCAGCGACGCGGGCGCGGAGCCTGAAGAGCTCGACGCCGGCGTGAAGACGGTGGCGCCGGTCGTTCGCATGGGCCGCATCGACTTTCGCATTCGGCCCGTCGGGCAGGTGTACCTCGACGGCAAGTTCCTCGGCGAGACGCCGCTGGGCAAAGAGGTGCCCGCGACGGTCGGCGTGCACACCGTCAAGGTGATCGAGCCGGGCACCAAGAAGGTCCTCGAGAAGAGCTTCACGGTGAAGCCCGGCTCCAACTCGTTCACGCACAACTTCCTTCTGGAGTGAGCATGCTCCGCACCTTCGTCGCGCTCGCGGTGTGCCTCTCGACGCTCGCGGTCGCCGAGCAGTCGCCCGAGGTCACCCGCTACCTGCAGGCCTCCATCACGCTCTACGAGAACCTCGAGTACGGCAAGGCGCTCGCCCAGGTGCAGAAGGCCCGCTCGAAGGCCAAGACGTCGGACGACGAGGCCCGCTGCTCGGTGCTCGAGGCCATCGTGCTGGCCGACATGGGCAAGGACGACAAGGCGTCGAAGGCGTTTCAAGAGGCCTTCGCCATCGACCCCGATCTGAAGTTGCCGGTCGCGGTGGCTCCGAAGATCGCCGCCATCGCCGACAAGGCCCGGGAGCAGGTCAAGAAGCTGCTCGCCCCCACGCTCGCCGCGCGCGCCGCCGAAGAGGCGAAGAAGGCCGCCGAGGAGCAGGCGAAGCTCGACGCGGCGAAGGCCGAAGAAGACGAGCGCAAGCGCGAGGCCCTGGCGCAGCAGCAGAAGGATGACGACGAGCGCAAGAAGGCCATGCAGCCCCCGCCGGCGGTGGTGAAGAGCGGTGGCGGGGTGCGGTCGCTCGCGTGGGTGCCCGGCGCGGTCGGGCTGCTGAGCGCGGGAGTCGCCACGGGTCTCTTCGTCAGCGCCTCGGGCCGCCTCAACACCCTGCGCACCGACACCTCGCTCACCCCGGCCAACGCGCTGATCGCGCGCGACGCGGGCAAGCTCGACGCCACCCTCGGGTGGGTCTTCACCGGCGTCGCGATCGCGGGCCTGGGAGGCGCGGCGGTGATGTTCTTGATGGGCGGCGCCGAGGCGTCCCCCACCCCGGCGGTGTCGTGGTTCGTCACCCCGCACGGCGGCGGCGTGACCTGGTCGGGCACGTTCGAGCTCCTCGAGGTGGTGCGATGAAGCGTCTCATCTTCAGCAGCGTGGTCGTGCTGTCGGCCGTCGCGTGCTTCGACTTCGACGGCGCCTACGCCGGCTACTGTGCGCGCAACAACTGCGACGGCGGCACGGCGGCGGGCGGCACGGCAGCAGGCGGCTCGGCAGCAGGCGGCTCGGCGGCAGGCGGCTCGGCGGCGGGCGGCTCGGCAGCAGGCGGCTCGGCGGCGGGCGGCTCGGCGGCAGGCGGCTCGGCGGCGGGTGGCTCCGCAGCGGGTGGCTCCGCAGCGGGCGGCTCGGCTGGACCCGTGCTCGCGCGCCCGAACCACTCGACGACGGTGCAGATCAGCAACAACGACGCGATCGTCGCGATGGTGAACCCCGATGTCGGCACGGTGAGCTTCTTCAACACGCTCACCAAGACGAAGAGCGGCTCGGCCTCGTTCGGCGCGACCTCGCAGCCCGAGGGCGTGGCGATCCTCCCTGACAACACCACGGCGGTCGTCATCCTCCGCCACGCCCAGCAGCTCGCGAAGGTCACCGGCATCAACACCACCTCGCCTCAGGTCGAGGCGCTCCGCGCGACGACGGGCTCAGAGCCGACGGGCGTCGCGCTGACGCCGACCGGCGCGACCGCCATCGTCGCCAACCACGGTGAGAACACCATCACCTTCGTGGACGTTGGCACCATGGCGACGAGCTCGCTGCCGATGCCGAGCCAGCCGCGCGCGGTGGCCATCACCAACGACGGCGACACCGACGACGCGGACGAGCGCGCCTTCGTCACCATGTTCTTCGGAGAGGCCGTCGCCGAGGCCTCTGACACCGGCCGCATCGGCAAGGTCGTCGAGGTCAGCCTGGCCACGCGCTCCGTCACCCGCACCATCGACCTCGCGCCCTTCACCGACACCGGCTTCTCCACCACCCAGCTCGCCGACGGCGGGTTCACCGGCGCCAACGTCGGCTGCTCGCCCAACCAGCTCTTCGGCATCGCCATCAACAACGGCAAGGCGTACGTGCCGAACGTCTGCGTCTCGCCGCGCGGCCCGGTGAACAAGTTCACCAACCTCTTCGCCGCCGTCTCGGTCATCGACCTCACCACCAACGCCGAAGACCGCGGGCCGCTGGGCAGCGCGGTCATCTCGAGGCTCGCGCAGGAGCAGGGCGGCGCCAGCTCGAGCCTGCTCGGCGTGCCGGTGGGCATCACCTTCGTCGCCGGCACCGGCATCGGCTACCTCGTCTCGCAGGCCGCCGACATGGTGCAGCGCCTCAACTACAACCCCGCCGTCGCGCGCGGCCCCATCTCGCTGGGGCCTGACTCGGCCTTCGCGCAGATCAACCTGCGCGGCGCTGGCGGCATCAAGGTTCCCTCAGGCCTCATCATCGGCCACGGCAACGGCGCGCTGTACGTGAACAACTGGGTCGACCGCTCGCTCACCATCGTGAACCTGGCGCTGCAGCAGGTGGACGCCCTGGGCGACGGCATCGTGTCCGAGCCCAGGCCGATGGCCGCCACGCCCGAGGGGCGCGTGCTCGCCGGGAAGAAGTTCTTCTACACCGGCACCGGCCGCTGGGCCGATCGCCAGGTCAACTCGTGCGCCAGCTGCCACCCCGACGGCCTCACCGACAACGTGACGTGGGTCTTCGCGGCCGGCCCGCGCCAGTCGACCGCGCTCGACGGCATGCACGGCAAGCGCACGCCTGGCGACCAACGCGTCCTCAACTGGACGGGCATCTTCGACGAGATGCACGACTTCGAGCTCAACACCCGCGGCACCGCTGGCGGCAAGGGCGCCATCACCGAAGGCGCCGTGCCCAACGACACCGCCTTCAACCTCGCCGCCGGGGTGCTCCTCACGGGCTTCACCCAGACGACCCGCAACGACTTCCTCTCGGGCTCCACCCGGGCGGTGGTGGCGACGCGCGCCGCCCTGCGCGACTGGGACGAGATCGACGAGTACGCCAGGACGATTCGGGCCAACCGCGCGCCGACGAACCTCGACCCGATGGCGGTGACGCGCGGCCGCGCCATCTTCACCAACAACAACTGTCACTTCTGCCACGGCGGCCAGAAGTGGACGGCCAGCGTGCTCCCGTACACGCCGTCGCCCGACAAGAACGGCTCGCTGCCCGGCGCCAACGGCGCGCCCGACGCTGGCACCGGCCTGCGCACCCTCCCCCTCGACGCCGGCGCCATCTTCGGGCGGCCCAACGAGCAGCTGAAGGTGGACCTCGAGCGTGGGGTGGCGCTGGTCGACGGAGGCACCGGCAACGTCGGCCCCGAGCGCGTCACCTGCGTCTTGCGCGACGTCGGCACCTTCGCCGTGAACGACCCGCTCGAGCGCAAGGCCGACGGCACCTCGGCCCAGGGCGGCAGGGGCTTCAACCCGCCCGCGCTGCTGTCGATGGCGGGCGGCGCGCCGTACCTGCACCACGGCAAGGTGCGCACGCTCACCGAGCTCTTCTCCCTGCCCTGGGCGACGCACTACCAGGCCGCCTCGGCGAACTTCCTGCCCGGCGGCGGCGTGCCGCCCAATGAGCAGGCGCAGGTCGCCGACCTGGTGGCCTTCCTCAAGTCCATCGACGACTCGACGACGCCCATTCCCCTCGACCCGACGCAGAACCTCTGCGCCGGGTACTGAGCCCCCTCTCAGCCGAGCGCAGCACCCTGGCCGTCCGGGCGGCGCGACACGCCCGGACGGCCGCGGTGTGTCTGGCGACCCGCCGTCGTGAACTGGCGAGCGCTTGCTTCTGACGCACACTGCGCTACGCGGCTGCACGCTGCGGTTGGGAATACCCCCCGGCCACCGTCGTTGGAGGCACCTGATGCGTTCGATCCTGCTCGTCGTTGGCCTGGCCGCCCTCTCGGGCTGTGTGCGCAAGATCCCCGGCACCGAGATCGACGACAGCGCCGACTCCCGCGCGATCCTCGACGTGATGACCGCCTACCGGGCCGC
This sequence comes from Myxococcus sp., assembly GCA_014879945.1. Classification (GTDB taxonomy): domain Bacteria; phylum Myxococcota; class Myxococcia; order Myxococcales; family Myxococcaceae; genus Xiheimicrobium. The sequence goes on along the minus strand of JACSRE010000040.1, from coordinate 5,721 downwards.
CGTCGAGCAGCGCAACGCCCAGGCCGTCATCGACCTCGCCGACCCGGCCTTCCGCGACGATGGCGGCAGCTCGAACCCCGACGACGACCTCGACTACGCCACCCTCTACACCTCGCTGGCGACGCGGTTTCAGCGCATCGAAGACGTGCGCCTCGACATGAACGTGCGGCGCATGGAGTTCGACGACGGCACCGCCGGCGCGCGCGTCACCTATACCTATACCTTGAGCTTCAAGATGCCCTCGCTGTCGGGCCGCACCCAGACCGACACGGACATCAAGCAGATGCTGCTGCGGCGCTCCGAAGAGGGCGGCAAGGCCCGCTGGCGCATCCTCTCGGGCATCTGAGCCGTCGCGCGAGCCTGCGCTGCTGCTGCCGGCGCGCTCGGGAACGACGTGGTCCGTCGTGATCGCGGGCGATCTTCCTTGACCCGATCAAAAACGCGTCGCTAGAAGACCGCGCTTTCGTTCAGGAAGACCCCCTTCATTCCGAGGCACACTTTCATGGCTGCAGACACCGGCACGCAGAACTCCGAATGGAAGAAGCGCGAGAGCCTCCCCTCGGCGATCGTGCAGATCCTGGTGGTCGCCGTGGTGCTCGGCCTGGCCGTGTTCCTCGTCTACCGGCGCGGCAACACCAAGAAAGAGATCGCCGAGCTGATGAAAGACGCGCGCACCACGGCGTTCAGGGGCAACCCCGCCGATCTGCGCGCCGCCTCGGCCAAGGCCGAAGAGGCGGTGGCCCTCGACTCGAACGCCGGTGACGCGCTGGCGCTGGTGGCCAGCCTCAACACTGACCTGTGGATGCTGCACCGCGAGAACGGCGCCGAGGCCAAGGCCAAGGACTTCCTCCAGCGGGCGGTGCGGGCCGACTCGAAGACCGAAGAGCGCTACGGCAGCGAGGCCCTGCACCTGATCGCCGGCGGCAACCCCAAGGGCGCCGAAGACTTCATCGAAGACCTCCGCAAGAAGGGCGCCTCGAGCGCCAAGCTGTTCTACGCGCAGGCGATGGCCATGAAGCTCCAGGGCAACCTGAGCCTGGCGCGCCAGGGCTTCACCACCGCGATGGACAAGGCCTGGAAGGACGCGAACTACGCGGCCGCCTGGGGCGAGGCGATCCTCGAAGAGGGCAACGCCGGCGCCATCGACACCTTCGCCAAGGCCCTCACCGCGAACCCCGACCTGATCCGCTCCAAGAACGGCATGGCGCTCGCGCGCGTCATGAAGAAGGACAAGATCGGCGACGCCGAGGCGATGGTGAAGTCCGTGCTCGACCGCGACGCCGAGCTCTCGATGCCGCTGAAGGCCCGCGCCGTGGCCATCAACGCGCACATCGCCAACATCGCCACCCAGTCTGACGAGGCCATCAAGCTGGCCGACCAGGCGCTCGGCCTCAACCCCGAAGACCGCTGGGCCCTGTTCGCCAAGGCCAACGCCCTCGCCGACAAGAAGGACCCGGGCGCGCCGGCCGTCTACACCGACCTGGTCACCAAGCAGCCCTCGGCGCCGGTCTTCTACTTCGAGGGCGCGCGACGCCTTCAGGCCGCAGGCATGACGGACGCCGCCCTGGCGCTGCTCGACAAGTACGAGGCGTTCTTCGGCAACGTGAAGAACCAGACCGCCGACGGCAAAGAGGTCACCTACCTCTCGCGTGACGACCGCTACTACCTGGCGCGCGGCGACGTGCTGCGCGCGGCCAACAAGCTCGACGAGGCGATGGCGGCGTACGACAAGGCCATCGAGGCGAAGAACGTCAACGTCACCAAGGCCTACTACGCGAAGGCCAACCTCTTCCTCGCGAAGAAGGACTACGACAAGGCGTTCGAGATGCTCCGCGACATCACGCCGGAGGACGGCACCGGCCAGCTCGCCGAGGCCTACATGGCCATGGGCGAGGTGATGTTCGCCAAGAAGGAGTACGGCCCCGGCTGCCAGAGCTACGTCTTCGGGCTCATCAAGATGAAGGCCCAGCAGGCGCCCCGCGAGGAGCTCAACGCCGTCATCACCGACGTGGCGGGCAAGCTCAAGGCGCTCAAGCAGAACGACCTGCTCAAGACGTGGAACGAAGAGGCCAAGACGTTCATCCAGTGAGCGGGCGCCCTTCAGCGCTTCCACTCGGCTGACGTCACCAGCCAGTCTCCGCTGCGACGCTCGAGGGTGCCCTCGATGTCGTAGCGGCTGACGCCCTCACCGCCCTCTTGCCAGTTGACGTCTTTGCCGCGCGCGAAGACGAAGACGCCGTTGAACGAGGCGTTGTCGCCGGTGACGCGCACCTCGAGGGCGGGGTTGAAGACCACCACCGCGTTCTGGTTGCGGAACAGGTGCCCCAGCAGCACCTGCTTCACCTCTTGCTTGGAGCTCGCCGAGGGGCCCCGAAAGTCGTCGGCGATGGCGTCGGCCAGCGCGCCCAGGTCTTTCTTCTCGGCCGCGGCGACCATGCTGGCGATGACGGCCCGCACCTGCGCCTCGGGGCTGGGCTGCTTGCGCGGCCACAGGAGCGCCGCGGCGACGAGCGCCGCCACGCCCCCGCCCAGCAACAGGCGGCGGTCCATCAGCCGTCCACCACGAGCTCGTCGGCGTCGAGCACCTCGATGGGGCGCATGGCCTCGCCGATCTGCTTGAGGCGGCGCTCCGAGAGCCCGTCGAGGTAGTCGCGAATGGCCGGGTGCGCCTTGAGCAGGCCCTCGAAGGCCGCCCGGTCGAGCGTGGCCACGGCCGTCTTGCGCGTCGCCACCACCGTCGCGGTGGCCCGCAGCCCCTTGAGGAGGGCGATCTCGCCGGCCACCTCGCCTTCGCGCAGCACGCCCAGCGACACCGCCCCGCCGCCCGGGTCTTCCTTCTGCACCACCAGCTCGCCGGCCAGCACCAGCACCAGCGCGGTGACGGGCGCGCCCTCGACGATCACCTTCTCGTCGGGCTGCAGGCCCTTGAAGGTGAAGCGCGAGAGCAGGTTGGCGCGCTCCGCCTCGGGCACGGGCGTGAAGAGCGGCGAGGTGGCGACGATGTTCCGGGCCATGCGCGTCTGCGCGAAGGTGGCCAGCACCTGGGGCACCGAGGGGTGGTTGCGCGCCAGCTCGTTGAGGTCCTTCCGCTCGATCTCGAACACGTCGGCGTCGCCCACCGCGCGCACCGTCGAGGTCGGCGGCGCGCCGGTCAGCAGCGACATCTCTCCGAAGATCGAGCCCCCTCCGAGGAAGGCCAGGCGCTTCTCCTGCCCCTCGACCCGGCGGCTGACCTCGGCCTTGCCGGCCACCAGCACGTAGATTCGATCGCCCCCGGTGCCCTCGGTGCACACCGCGTCGCCGTCTTGCAGCTCGCGGTAGTCGAGCAGCTCGACGAGATCGACGAAGGCGTCACGCTCGAGATCGGCGAAGAGCGGCAGCGGCGGGCGTGACTCGGGGTCGGCCTGGCCTCCGGGGTCGGGCGCGGCGAGCACGCTGATGGCCTTGTCGCTGAGCTCCGAGCCGGTGAGCGTCATCAGATCGTCGGCGACCTGGCCGTCGTAGAGCGACTCGGGCGGGAGCGGCGGAGGCACCGAGGCCTTGCCCACCACGATGCGGGCGGCGCGGGCGTGAATGCGCGCCAGCGTCTCGCGAATGCGCTTCTCACGCGGGGCCAGCGGCAGGGCCTGGCGGCACGCGGCGATGGCCGACAGCAGGTAGTCCCGGCGCAGCAGCCCCTCGGCGCACGCGTGGAGCACTGTGACGGCGCGCTCGTTCTCGCCCAGCTTCGCGTAGCAGCGCGCCGCCAGCATGCGGGAGCGGTGGTCGTTGGGCTGCCGGCGCACCGCCTCGGCGAAGAAGGCCAGGGCCTTCTCGAAGTTGCCCTCGGCCACGAAGTCGAGGCCCAGCTCTCTCATTCCGCTCATGTCAGCTCGTCGTCAGGCGTGGGGAAGGTCGTCTCAGGGCGCCATCGCGGCGACCTGGTTCTTGGCCTTCTCGTGAACGGGCGTGCCCGCCTCGGTGACCGCGATCACGGTCTTGAACTTGCGCACCGCTTCGCGCGGGTCGCGATCCTTCAGCATGTAGGCCGACTGGTAGAGATCTTCGGCCTTGTCGGCGACGGCGTCGAAGCCCTTGCGCGCCTCGGGGTCATCTCGGTCGATGCGGCGCGCCTCGCGGAAGTTGGCCATCGCGTTCTCGAGATCTTCGCGAATGAGGGCCTCCTTGCCGGCCGAGAGCGCGGCCTTGAGGAGCGCCTGGGCCAGCTCCTCGCCGTAGCGGTTCTGCACCAGGCCCATCGAGCGGTACGACTGGTACGCCAGGCGCAGCGGCCTGGCGGCCTGGGTCAGCTGCCCCTGGCGGAACTTCTTCATGCCCTCGTCGAAGTTGCGCCCGAAGTTGGGAATGGAGGCGGCCAGCGACTTGGCGCGCGAGATGATCTCCTTGTCGCCCGAGAACGCGTCGATGACCCGCGAGCACTCGCTGCCGGCGCGCTCCCACTCGCCGCCCGCGAACTTGCGCTCGACGACCGCGAAGGCCAGGGCGATCTCTTCTTCACGCCTGGCCTTCTTCGCGGCCGCCGCGTTGGCCCCGGCGATCTTCGCGTCGCGCTCGTCCTGCTGGCGCGACGCCTCGAGGGTGCGCTCGAACTCCTCGATCTGCTGCGGCAGATCGCCGAGCTGATCGCCGGGAATGAGGGCGAGCGTCTGGCGGGCCGACTCGAGCTCGCCGGCCGCGAGGAACTCGGCGACCTTCTCTTTGTTGTAGGCGGCCATGGCCGCGGTCAGCTCCTCTTCGAGCTTGAGCCGGTCGCCCTCGTTCTTCACGTTGCCCTTGGGGGTGTCGGCCAACAGCTTGCGGGCGTCTTCGAAGCGCCGGTCGGCGATGTGGCGCTTGACCTGATCGAAGTTGCGCTGAATGCCCATGGCCTCGCGGGCCTGAATGCCCAGCCGCGTCTTGTCGATGCCGGGCGAGAGCTTCTCGGCGTCGTCCACCAGCTTCACCGCGTCTTCGTAGCGCCCGTCCTTCACGGCGCTGCGGGCCTCCTGCATCTTGAGGGCGGCCTGCTCGGCGCCACGATCGACGGGGGGCGGCGGCGGCTTGCGGGTGGCGAGGCCGATCACCAGCAGCAGCAGCAGCGTGACGGCGCCGCCGATGATGCCGAGGCGGACCTTCGGGTTGAGCGCCTTGAGCCGGCCGACGAGGCTGGTGTCGGTCGGCGCGTGCCGCGAGGTCCGCACGGGCCGGGCGCGGTCACGAGCGCCCTTCCCCTTCTTGCCCTTCTCTTCCGACGCCTCGCCGCCTTCTTCGCTGGGCGCGTCTGCGCCTTCGGCCGGCGCCGCGGCGGCCTCGTCGCCCGCGTCGCCCTCGGCTGCTTCGGCGGCCTCTGCGTCAGGCTCGGCGGCGCCTTCTTGGGAGGGCTCCTCTTTCGGGGCGGCCTTCGCGGCCTCCTTCTTCTCGGACTCTTCGCGGGCCTTCTTGAACGCGGCGAGATCGTCGACGAAGCGCAGCTTCGTCTTGCCGATCTGAATCTCGTCGCCGTGGGTCAGCATGGTGTCGGCGGCGATCTTCTTGCCGTTGAGCCGGGTGCCGTTGCCGCTGCCCAGATCGCGCAGGAGCGTGCCGTCGTCGGAGTGGATCAGCTCGATGTGCCGGCGAGAGACCGACTGGTCGGACAGCTGCAAGTCGACGCCGGGCGTGCGGCCGACGACCATGCGCACGCCCTTGAAGCGCTTCTTCTTGCCCTGTCTCTTATACACATCTCCGAGCCCACGAGACTAG
>JACSRE010000149.1 GCA_014879945.1 Myxococcus sp. | reverse complement strand
GGGCGCCGGCGGCTTCGCCCTCATCGAGCTCGACGCGACGGCCCGGGGCCAGTACCCGCTGGCGATGGCCGTGGACCCGGCCGACGAGCGCGTGGTGGTGGCGTACTTCACGCCGCGCAGCTCCCAGACGGTGGCCGGCGTCGACGACCTGAACCTCAACGTCGTCGAGTGGCGCGCGGGCGTGGTGACGCCGCCGCAGACGCTTCGGTTCATGCAGCGCACCGCCGGGGTCGCCGTGGCGCTCCACCCCACCACGAAGGAGCCGACGGTGGCGTACCTCGGCGGGCCCGACCGGCTCTCGCCCAACGCCCCGTCGGTCTCTGGTTCCAGCACGACGCCGCGCTGGCGACGCGCAGCAACGGCGCGTGGGCCGAGGTGGCCGCGCGCACCGAAGGCGACATCTGCACCAACGCCGGCGCGCCGCTCAACGGCTCCATCGTGGGGCTGTGGCCGGCGCTGCGCTTCGACGCCCAGGGCCGGGTGGTGTTCGTGTGGCGCGACGTTCGCTTCGCGCAGAACACCACCGACTACACCGGCAGCGACCTCGAGTCGGTCGAGGGGCCGCTGACGATGCTGACGCCGCGCTGTGTCTTCGAGGGCTTCAACACCAAGCCCGGCATCGGGGCGCGGCTGATGATGGTGGCCGGGCCCGCCGACGAGACGGTGCTCGTCTACGACCAGAACGTGCGCGGCGGCGACACCGTGGGGCAAGACGTGGTGATGCAGCGGCGCACCGCGACGGGGTGGACGCCGCCGACGGTGGTGCTCTCGAGCGGCGACACCCAGACGGGCCCGCAGGTGGCCTGGGACGCGACGCTCGGCTACGCGGTGGCGGTGGTGCGCGGCAGCATCCTCGCGTACCGGCGCTCCGCCGACGCCGTCACCTGGGAGAACGAGGAGCAGGTCGTCTCGGAGGGCTCGGGCGGGTGGTACCCCTCGCTCGCCGTCGACCCCCTCTCGCACGAGCCCTCGCTGGCCTACTACGCGTGCAGCCGCTCCAGCGGCGTGGCCATCACCGACTGCCAGACGAGCCAGGACGCGCTGCGCCTCGTCAGCCGCGGCGGCGGGCGGTGGCGGACGCCGGTGACGGTGGATGAGGAGGGCGGCGCCAACCCGAGGCTGGGCTTCTTCGCCGACGGCCGGCGCGTCATCGCCTACCGCGTCGCCAACACCGTCGACGGCGCGGCCCGCGCGGGCGTGCTCAAGCTGGCCATCGAGCGCTGAGCGGGCCGGAGCGCGCGCCTCACTTCACCGACAGCGCGGGGCGGGGCAGGGCGGGCGGCTTGCCGTAGTCGTCGCGCGCGCGGTTGAGCTCGAGCAGCTTCACCAGCACCGAGGGCGCCACCGCCGAGACGTTCTGGCCGAACTGCTCGGTGTTGATGGCCCGCGGGTCGTCGCCCATGCCGACGATGTCCTTGAGCACCCGCTGAGAGGTGGGCTTGAAGCCGTAGCCGCGCACCAGCTCCTCGCGGCCGTCGGCGTACACCCGGTGCACCAGCAGCGGCAGGTTGGGTAACGTCACGGTGGAGCCGTTGGGCCGGTCGTTGAGGTTCTGCGGCAGCACCGACACCATCAGGCCGAAGTCGCTGTCCTCCTCCTTCGCGAGCTCGACGAGGCGCTTCTTCAACGCCGCGAGCGGCTGCGGCTGCGAGGTGGAGACGAAGAGGCTGCCGGTCGACGCCTGGCTGCCGCGCGCGTGGCCGTTGCTGGTGGCGAAGGCCTTGGTGGGGATGCGCGACATGAAGAAGCTCTGCAGCACGCCCTCCTTCACCAGCGTCACCGGCTTCGGCGTCACGCCGTCGTCGTCTACCGGGTAGTGGCCGAACAGCGGCACCACCGCGCCCGTGGGCGACGTCCAGGCGCGCTGCGTCGGGTCGTCGATGGCGCTCAGCGCGCTGACCGAGACGTGCTTGCCCAGGCGCTCGGTGAGGCGGCCCTGCTGGCGCTGGCCCAGGTTCTCGCGCGGGAAGCTCAAGGGGCTGGCCAGCGTCGCGAGGAAGAAGATGGGCGCGGCGCTCTCGGTGAAGAGCACCGGTCCCACGTAGTCCTGGTCGGCGGCGGGCGCGGCGAGCTTCTTCTCCAGCATGGCGGCGGTGTCCTTCACGGCCGCCAGCAGCGCCGCCTCGTCGGGCAGCTCGGCCTCGCTGCGGCCCTGCACCTTCCACTCCGCGCCCACCGGCATGCCGTCGGCCGCCTGGCCGCTCGCGCTCACCTTCAGCTCGAGCTTGGTCTCACAGAAGCGGTGCTTCGCGCCGTCAGAGGCCACGAAGCGCTGGCACATGTGCCGGGAGCGGAAGCCCACCGTGCAGCTGTGCGCCGACTTCGAGGCGCGGCAGGCGGCCGAGGCCTTCTTCACCCGCGCGGCCCAGGCGTCGGCGTCGAGGGCGGGCGGCTCCTCGCGGGGCAGCAGCACCACCTCGGGCGTCACCGTGCTCCAGTCGGCGATGACGTCTTTGACCTGGTTGGCCTGCAGGAAGGCGCGCTTGCGGGCGATGGCCTCGACGGCGGCCTTGTAGTTGCCGTCGAAGCTGAGCCACAGCGAGCGGCGAATGGCGTCGAGGTCTTCCTCGGCGGGGAAGCGGCCGCGGCCCCCGAAGCTGTAGCCGTAGCCGCCGCCCGAGAAGTTGGTGTTGTCGAACTTCTCGCTGCCCACCCGCACCGTCGTCTCGATGGACAGGGAGCGCCCACCGCCCGGCGGGTAGAGCGCGCCGAAGTTCGCCGACACGCCGAACTCGTCTTCCACGGTGACGTAGCAGCGCGCGTAGTACGGCTTCTCTGGCTGCTTCGACTCGGCCGTCGCCGGCATCGACAGCGTCATCGCGCGCTTGAGCTCGGCGGCCATCACGTCCATCACCGGGTCGACGTCTCTGGGGGCCTTCGGCGCCGGCAGGGGCGCGGCCGTCAACAGCATCAGCACCAGCGCGCTCATTTCGCACCGCCCTTCACGTCCTTCGTCGGTTCTTTCCCGGTGGTGGCCAGCGGCGGCGGCGCCAGCAGCGGCGGCCGGTCGTGGCCCTTGGCCTTGCGCTCCACCTCGAGGTCGCTGATGAGCAGGCTCGGCGCGATGGCCGACACCGGCACCCAGCCCGACTCGGCCCCGCAGAAGCCGTTGAAGACCTTCGCGTCGTCGCCGGTGGCGAGAATGCGCTCGAACGAGGCGATGGGCGTGCCCACCAGGTCGACGCCGCGCACCAGCTCGTCGGGGCGGCCGTCGGCGTAGACGCGGTAGACGATCTGCGGAATCACCTTGAAGGCCTGGGGCGCGCCGCCGGCGCGGGTGTTGGTGAAGCCGCCCGAGATCTCTTCGAAGACCAGCCCGTAGGGCTTGCCGCGCTTCTTCACCTCGTCGAGCAGCGTGGCGCGCAGCGTCTCCCACGGCAGCTGTCTGGTGGACTCGATGATGAGGTTGCCCTGGCGCGCCACCGGCGCGCGGCCCGGCTGGGCGCGGCCGTGGCCGTTGGAGCGCGCGAAGCCCTTGATGGGCGAGCGGCCCTGGAGGAACGCGCGCAAGATGCCGCTCTCGACGAGGTTCACCTTCTGCGCGGGCTGGCCCTCTTCGTCGAAGAGGTAGAAGCCGTTGAGCGGCAGGTCGCCCCAGCGCGCGCGCGTCGGGTCGTCGGTGACGCTGATGAAGGTGGGCACGATGGCCTGCCCCACCTTGCTGGTGAACGTCTTGCCCTCGTCGGCGTCCTTCTGGCGGTGGCCCTCGATGCGGTGGCCGAAGATCTCGTGGAAGAACACGCCGGCGGCGCGGTGGGTGATGATGGCGGGGCCCACGTACGGCTCGATGGCGGGCGCGGCGCGCAGGGCCTCGAGCTTCTCGATGGCGCGCGTCACGCGCTTCTCGAAGTCGGCCTCGGAGGGCAGCGCGTCGGGCGAGGTGGCCTCGACGGCGTCGTAGAAGTCGAGCTCCATGCCGTCGTCGGCGCGCACGGTGCCCCAGACGCCCAGGCGCGCGAAGAAGCGGGGCTCCCGCAGCTTCGCGCCCTCGGAGTCGACGAAGTAGTGCGTCATCGACGACACCTGCATCGACACCGACGAGCGCAGCACCAGCGGGTGCGTCTTGAAGGCGGCCGAGAGGCGCTTGAGGCGGGCCTCCCACGCGTCGCGGTCGAGCACGTCGGCCAGCGGCTTGCTCTTGCCCTCGAGGCGCACGTGCGGCTTGTCGGTCGAGAAGTCGGGCGCCTTGTCTTCTTCGGCGGCCTTCACGGCGACGTTGGCGCGCACCTTCAGCAGGTCTTTGGTGGCGTCGCGCACGGCGTCGTCGGTGGCGTTCCACAAGGCCACCTGGAGCGCGCCCTGGTCGTCTTCGACGGGCAGGGTGCGGCCGCCGCCGCCGAAGTCGAAGTCGTGGCTGCCGCGCACCTTGTGGGTGTTGTCGAGCTCCCGGGAGCCGACGCGCGCCGAGATGTCGAGCAGGCGCACCCGGCCGGCGAGCTTGCCGCTGCGCGCCGCCTGGCCCTCGAGGGCGCCGAAGGTGGCCGACGAGCTCCACGCCTCGCCGTCGGTGACGCGGTACGAGAGGTAGTAGAGCGGCGCGTCCTTCTCTCCGGGCAGGCCCTTCTTGCTGCGGGCGAGCTCGGCGGTGAGCGCGTCGAGGAGGACGTCGGAGTCGGCGGGAGCAGCGGTCGGCGCGGCGAGGGCCAGCGCGAGCAGGGAGGTCAGCATGTGAGGCGCGCACTGTAACCGGGAGGCCGGAGGGCACGAGGGAAAGAGCGGCCCGGTCGATCAACCGGGAGTGGCGCCGCGGGGCCCGACCTCGGCGCGCGAGGCCGTTCGCGACGAGCGCCCTCGCAAGGGCTGAACGCGGCCGCGGCTGTTGCTACAACGCGCGCCATGCCATCGACCCTGTGCATCGTGCGTCACGGACAGAGCAGCTGGAACGAGAAGAACCTCTTCACCGGCTGGGTCGACGTCGACTTGACCGAGCAGGGCGTGGCTGAGGCGCGCAACGCCGGCGAGCTGATGAAGAAGGCGGGCCTGTGGTTCGACGCCGGCCACACCTCGCTCCTCACCCGGGCCGTGCGCACCGCCAACCTCGCGCTCGACGGGCTGGGGCAGCTGTGGTTGCCGGTCAGCCGCACCTGGCGCCTCAACGAGCGGCACTACGGCGACCTGCAGGGCAAGGACAAGGTCGAGATGGTGCAGCAGTTCGGCAAGGAGCAGGTGCAGCTGTGGCGGCGCAGCTACGACGTGCCGCCGCCGCCGGTGAAGCGCGACCACGAGTTCCACCCGGCCAACGACAAGCGCTACCGGGCGCTGGCGCAAGACGCGCTGCCCACCTCGGAGTGCCTCAAGGACGTCGTCGCGCGCGTGCTGCCCTACTGGCACGACGTGGTGGTGCCGCAGCTGCGCGCGGGCCAGAGCGTCGTCATCGTGGCGCACGGCAACTCGCTGCGCGCCCTGGTGAAGCACCTCGAGTGCATCTCTGACGCCGACATCGTCGAGCTCAACATCCCCACCGGCATGCCGCGGCTGTACCGCTTCAAGGACGACCTCTCGTTCGCCGAGGCGCCGCGCTACCTCGACGAGGCCGCCGCGAAGGCCGGGGCCGCTGCGGTGGCGAAGCAGACCGGCGCCTGAGCCGATGCTGAAGCGGCCCGCGGTGCTGCTGCTGCTGGTGTTCGGCGTCGCCGGCAGCGTGGCGCTGGTGCGCCTGCACCTTCGGCGCAAGGCGTTGACCGAGAGCGCCGCGGCGGTGGAGCCACAGGCGATGGCCGCCAGGTTCCACCGCGGGGCGCCCCCCTGCCTTCGGTATGTCGCTGCCAACGACGCCACGCCGCAGGCCGGGTTCGACGAGACCGCGCGGCGCCTCGACGAGGCCGGGCTCGAGAGCGACCAGCTCGCCGACGTGATGGGCCACTTCCTCACGACGCACCGCGACCGCGAGCTGGCCAGCCACGCGGCCGACAGCGTGGACGAGTACCTCGAGGTGCTCGAGGCGCAGCAACGGGGGCCGACCGCGAAGCTCGCCTTCTGGGTGCAGCGCGCGATGCTGCGCGAGAAGCTGGAGAAGGTGTTGGGCAGCGCCAGCGAGACGCTGCGCACCTACGAGGCCGAAGGCGCGGTGGTGTGGAGCGCCCTCTCGGCGGGGCAGCGCGCGGCGCTCGACGAGGTGGACGCCACGCACCCGGAGCACCTCGAGGTGTCGGGGCTGTCGAGGGTGCTCAGGCCCATGAAGGTGCTGACGACGCGGCGGCGGGCGCGGGCCCTGGCCGAGCTCGCGGCCGAGGCGAAGCGCGTGCGCCCGGAGTTCCCGGTGCGGCTCGAGGACTTGAAGCTCGCAGAGTCGAGGCGGCGCGACGGCTGGGGCAACGACCTCGTGCTGTCTGCCGGCACCGACGTCATCGAGGTGCGCTCGCCGGGGCCCGAGGAGGCGCCAGGCGACGAGGTCGTGGTGAGGCTCGACGTGCTGGCGCCGCCCGACGCGGGGGCCTCAGAGCTGTCGTGTGGCCCGCTGTCGGACCGCACGCTGCTGCTCGAGCGCGTGGACCTTGAGCCGCTCGGCAAGGGCGTTCACCTCGTCCCCGCGATGGTCGACGGCAAGCCGCGGGGCCTGAAGGTGCTGGGGCTGCGGCCGACGTCGCTGGCGGCGCAGCAGGGGTTCTGCAACGGCGACGTGGTGCGGTCGGTGAATGGGGTGGCGCTCGACAGCGCCCAGAAGGCCCTCGAGGTCTACCGCGCAGCCGTCGAGCAGCGCGCGGCGTCGCTGGAGGTCGAGCGTCGGGGCGTGGTGGGCGTGCTCAAGGTCGAGCTCCGCGACTGAAGGTGCCTCGCCGTGAGCCACCGGCACCGCGGGAACCGCTCCCGGTTCGCCGAAGGCTCGGCGCGCCAGGACCCGCCGCGGCGCCCCATCGCGCACCCCATGCGCGCGCCCAACTGCGCCGTGGGCGGCTGACATCCGCTACGCTGCGCGGCTCATGGACATCGTCTCGGCGCTCTCACAGCAGCTCAAGCTCCCCGAGAACGCCGCCCGCGGGCTCGCCGGCCAGCTGCTGGCGCTCATCGAAGACGTCGTCCGGGAGAAGGTCAGCTACAGCGTCGCCTCGCGCATCCACGACGCGGTCCCCGAGATGGTGAAGTGGCAGGTCGCGGCGCCCACCCTCGCGCCCGGCTCCATTCAGCTCAACGAGCTCGAGGCGCCACTGCGCGACACCGAGGAAGCCGACCTCATCGGGTTGCTCGAGCGCTTCAAGCTGAACGTCACTGATTCAGCGCTGGTGTCGTCGCTGACGCTGCAGTTCCTCTCGTCGCGCCTCGACCCGGCGACGATGACCCTCATCGCGCGCGCCGTGCCCTCGATCGCGCGGCAGCCCTGAGCGTGCCGGCCGGCTCAGCGGCCGACGTACACCTGAAGGAAGCGCTCGACGGTGGCGTTCACCTGCTCGGGCACCTCGAGCTGGAAGTAGTGACCGCACCCCACCGCCTGACTCGTCACCAGCTGCGGGGCCAGCGAGCGGAACCGCTCGACGTCGGTGAACCAGGGGCCCGAGCTCGCGTAGAGCAACGGCACCTTGCACCGCGCCGCCGCCGCCGCGCTGTCGTAGTTGAGCAGCTCGCCCAGTGAGGACGCGAGCACGTGGGGGCTGTTCCTGGCGAAGAGCTCGAGCACCCGCGCCCGCGCGCCCGCTTCGAAGTGGGGCCCCAGCAGCTGCTCCGTGAACTGCTGGAGCACCTGCATGCACGCGGGCGACCGAATGCCTTCGAGCACCGGCCGGAAGCTCTCGACGATGGGGGGCGGCGTCACGGTGAGCGCCTCGAGGATGACCACGGCGGCCGCGAAGCCAGGGCGCGCGCCGAGCTCGAGCGCGATGGTGCCGCCCATGCTGTGGCCGATCACCACCGGCCGCTCCACTCCGAGCTCCCGGCACATCCACACCAGGTCGTCGGCGAAGCCCGCGGTGGGGTACTTCTGCTCGGGGCGGCTGCTGGCCCCGAAGCCGCGCAGGTCGGGCGAGATGACCCGGTGCGTGCGAGAGAAGTGCGTCAACAGGGGCGCCATCATCGAGTGGTCGCCCCCCCAGCAGTGAACCAGGAGGATGGGAGGCCCGCCGGTCCCCGCCTCCACGTAGTTCAGGCTCACCCCGTCCCGCTCGAGCTTCGGCATGTGTTCCCCCTGAAGAGCCCGTGAGCCTAGCGCATCACCTGCCGTCGGGCGCAGCGAGGAGTCGACGCGCGCGCTCCTTGTCGTCGGTCAGGCCGATGCGCTCGGCCGCGTCTCGGGCGCGGAGCAGGTGGGCCTGCGCGACCTCGGGGCGGCCCAGCCGTCGCTCGAGCGCGCCCAGGGCGACGAGCGCCCGGGGGGCGAACACCGGCGCGTCGACGAGGTCGCAGGCGTCGAGGCCGGTCTGCAGGTGAACGCGCGCCGCCTCGGGGTCCTCGTTCGCGACCGCCTCGCCCATCAGCCGGTGGAACTCGGGCACCAGCCGCCGCTCGCCCGTCTCCTCCGCGAAGGCGAGCGCCCGCTCACAGCGGTCACGGGTGCGGGCCAGGTCGCCGAGCTGCAAGGTGGCCTGGGCGAGGCCCCAGTGGGCCTCGGAGCGGAAGGCGGCGTACCCGAGGCGCTCCGAGGTCTCGAGGGCCCGCTCCAGCCATGTGATTGCGTCGGCGCTCCGCCCGTCGAGCACCAGGCTCGCGCCCATCGCATAGGCGCCGAAGAGCTCGGGGCCAGGCAGCCTCGCCTCGGCCGAGATTCGGTGCGCGGCCGCCCCGTGCTCGCGGCAGCCGGCGAGGTCTCCGTAGGGAATCAGCGCCCAGGCCCACATCACGTGCGCCAGCGAGAGCGCGTAGCGATGGTCGGCCGCGGTCGCCACCTCGAGCGCACGGCGCAGCCACGGCAGCGCCGCCACGCGGTCGCCCAGCATGCAGTGGGCCCACCCCAGGCTCCCCGCCAAGGACACCAGGGGGGGGTAGGTGGCGCCGAAGTGCTGCGCAGGCGTGCCGGTGCGCTCGATGGCCTCGATGATGGGAGGGGCCAGCGTCAGCACCTCGCGGTTGCGGCCGGTCTGTACGCACACCACCGTGAGGATGAAGGCGCCGTTCGCCCGGCGCGTGACGCTGCCCATGCGCGAGGCGTACTCGAGGCTCGCGCGGCCATGCTCGGCGCAGCGCTCGTAGTCGGCGCGGGCGAAGTAGCAGCCCGAGAGGTTCGCCTCGAGCTGCGCCAGCCGGTCGTTGTCGGCCAGGCGCAGCGCGAGGGGGCGCGCGCGCAGCGAGCGCCTCAGGCTGTGCTCGCTGGCCGCGCTCTGGAGCTGCATGAGGGGTTGGTAGATCTCGAGGTGCAGGTCGACCAGCAGCGGCAGCGTTTCGTCGGTGGCCGGCTCGGCGAGCGCGATGGCGCGCTCGTAGTGGCGCACGCTCTCGGCGAGCGCCAGCGCCTGGGCGGCGTGCGAGGCCGCGAGGCGGTGACACGCGACGGCCGTCGTCGCGTCCCCTCCGAGCTCGTAGTGGGTCGCCAGCTCGGCGGCGCGCTCTCGCCGGAGCTCGCGCCCGGGCCCCACGCCACCGGCGTCCTCCGCACAATCCGCCTCGATGGCCGCGGCCGCCCGCAGGTGAAGCGCGCTTCGCCTGGGCTGCTCGAGGCGCGAGTACGCCTGCTCGCGCAGCTTGTCGTGCTGGAAGCGAATCACCCCGGGGCGCGTCTCTTCGACGATGTGGCTGCGCAGGAGCTCCGACTCCGCGCGGTGAAAGGCCCCCCCTTCCAGCTCGGTGAGCACGCGCACCAGCGAGAGCGCGCTGTCTTTGCCGGCCACGGCCACCGCCGCCACCAGCTCGATGGCCTCAGCCGAGAGCCGGTCGAGGCGGCGCTGCACCACGTCCGCCACGGAGCCGGGCAGGCCTGGCAGCGCCTCGCTCCCCCGGGGCAGGCGCCAGAACCCCGCCGGGTCGCGCGCGACGACGCCGTCACTGACCGCCAGCCGAAGGTACTCCGCGACGAAGAAGGGGTTGCCTCCAGCGAGGTGGTGCAGGGTCGCGCCGAAGTCGGGGCTGGGCTCGTCCAGCGCCAGCATGTCGCTCACCATCGTGGTGACGGCCGCCGCCGAGAGGCGACCCAGCTCGAGCTGCCGCGCCCCGCTGGCCACCAGGCGCTCGAGCTCCGCCGTGCGCTCCTCTGCGCGGACCCCGCCCAGGAGCAGCAACGAGGTCTTCTCCACGGCGCCCTCGTGCAGGAGGTGGCCGAGGAAGCCCAGGGTGAGCTCGTCGGCCCACTGCAGGTCGTCGAGCACCAGCAGCACCGGGGCCCGTTGGGACAAGGCGGTGAAGACCTCGGTGAGCGCGCGGAAGAGGCGCGCTCTGGCCTGCAGCGGGGCCAGCGCCCTGGGCACCGGGTGCTCGGTGAGGCCTGGCAGCGACAGCAGCTCCGGCACGTAGGGCGCCAGAAGGTGACCTCGGGCGCCGAGGACTTGCTCGATGGCTTGAGCGCCCGCGCTGCGACAGAGGTCGGCCACCTCGCGCAGCGGCTTCGCCAGGGCCTCGAGCGGGTTGCCGCGCCGCCCATGACACTCGCCTGAGAGCGTGGTGACGCCGAGCCCCGTAGCCTGACGCACCGCCTCCGAGAGGAGCCGCGTCTTGCCCACCCCGCTCTCTCCCTCGAGGAGCACCAGGCCGCCTTCTCCCGACGTGAGGCGGCGCGTGCGCTCGTTCAGCTCGGCCTGCGGCCCCTCGCGCCCGGCGAGGTCAGCCCGGTACACGTACCCGCGCGGTCGCGGGGGGCGCTGCGGCTCGGGGTCGATCTCGGCGCCGCAGTCAGCGAGCGCCGCCGCCACGTCGTCCGCGTACCCCATGCGCTCACGCGGGCTCTTGCGTAGCAGCCGATGCACCAGTCGATGCAGCCCCGGGGGCAGCTCGGGCGCCAGTGACTCGAGCGGCCGGGGCTCCTGCGAGAGGTGGGCCCGCAGCACCCGGGTCGACGTCCCGAGGAACGGCGGGTGGCCCACCAGCGCCTCGTAGAGCATGCAGCCCAACGCGTAGAGGTCGGCGCGGGCGTCGGCGATCTCACCGCGAATCATCTCGGGGGCCATGTAGGCGCAGGTGCCTTCGATCTGCCGGCCAGCCTGCTGCAGGGCGAGGCGCAGGCGCCCGTCGAACTGGGTGGCCAGGCCGAAGTCGATGATCACCACGGCCCCGTCTGGCTTCACCAGCACGTTGTCCGGCTTCAGGTCGCGGTGGACGATGCCTTCTCCGTGAAGGAACGAGAGCGGCGCGCAGAGCTTTCGCAGCAGGCCCAGACGGCGCGAGCGGCCGGCCGGGTCGGTCCCCGGGCCGACCGCTGCACCGGTGGTTGGCTGGTCGGCGCCCGGCGAGCTCCCGCTGCGGACCGTGGGCGCCAGGCCCGAGGACAGGTCGTCGCGACGGGCCGCGACGGTCGGCTCGCCGGGCCCCGCGTCGCTCACGCCAGCGTCGTCGAAGTGCGCGCGCAGGGACCGTCCGGGGAGCAGCTCCATGGCGCACCAGGGCCGGCCGGCCTCGACCCCGTGGTCGACGATGCGAACCACGCCCGGGTGCCGGAGCCGCGCCAGCGCCCGCGCTTCTCTGCGCATGCTCTGGGCGGTGGCCTGGTCCTCGGCGAGCATCGTCTTGAGCGCCACCGTCACGCCCGTGCCGGCGTGCACCGCCCGGTAGACCACGCCCATGCCCCCGCTCCCCAGCACCTCGGTCAGCTCGTAGGGGCCAATGCGCTCGGCGGCGTTCACCGTCACTCCCGAAGGCGGGCGTCCGTCGAGAAGGCCAGCTCAAAGCCCCGTCGCCAGCGCGTGTCTCGCCGGCAGCATGACAGTTTTTCCTGCGCTACCACGAGGCGAATCGAGCCGCTGCCGGTGTCGCACTCGTCACCACCACGGCACGACCGCCCGGAGCGGGCTCCTCCGGTTGCGTCGCCTGACGTCGGTCACAGCCCGACGTCGTCCACGTTCTGCGCATCACCGGGCCACCGTCGCCGCCTCCTCTCATGATCGACTGCACCCGTCGCAGCGACAGAGTTCACAGCCGGCAGGGTGACGCCGGGCCTGCAGCCCTGGGTGACCTACGCCGACCGCGAGCTGTTGCGTGGCGCGACCGAGCTCAGGCACAGGCGGTCGAGAGTCGGTGAATGACGTGGCGATGCTCAGCCCAGGTGCGGCCCGCGAGGAGCACGACGCGGCGGTTCGCTCCGACGTCGCCAGACGGTGACGGGCATGGAGTGATGAGCACATCGCGCTCCCGGTTCCTCCCGAGGTAAGAGACGCAGCAATGCGCCTCCTTCTTGCCGTCTTGCTGATGGGTCTCGCCGTGTCGTGTTCTGCCCCGCCGACGATGGCGGTCTGTTCGTCGATGAACTGCACCGGCTGCTGCGACATGAGCGGGGAGTGCCAGTCGGGCTTCGGGAACAGCGCGTGTGGACAACGCGGCGGAGCCTGTGTGGTGTGCATGCAGACGCAACAGTGCACGCTCGGGAATTGTACGAGCTCGTTGGGCGTCGGCGGAGGCTCCGCGACGGGGGGCGGCGCTGCGACGGCTGGCGGCGACGCGACCGGTGGTGGCGCTGCGACGGCGGGCGGCTCGGCGACGGCTGGTGGCGCTGCGACGGCGGGCGGCTCCGCGACGGCGGGCGGCTCCGCGACCGATGGTGGCGCTGCGACTGCTGGCGGCTCGGCGACTGCTGGCGGCTCCGCGACTGCTGGCGGCTCGGCGACGGCTGGCGGCTCGGCGACTGCTGGCGGCTCCGCGACGGCTGGCGGCTCCGCGATTGCTGGCGGCTCCGCGACGGCTGGCGGCTCCGCGATTGCTGGCGGCTCGGCGACTGCTGGCGGCTCGGCGACAGCTGGCGGCTCGGCGACTGCTGGCGGCAGCGCAGGAGGAGGCTCAGCAGGAGGAGGCGCCGGACTGTCGTGCGCGACGGCCGCGATTCAATCGTCCTCCGAGGGCTGCGAGTTCTGGGGCGTCGTCATGGACAACTTCGTCGGCAACGCCTTCCGCGGCAACGCGCGCGACGGCGGCCAGGGCTCCAACTCCTCGGAGTTCGCGTTCATCTTCCTCGCGTCTCCGGGGCCTGACGCCACCGTCACCATCTCCCGCGTCGTCAATGGCTCGACGGTGCAGGTCTCGTCCTCCCTCGTCACCGCGACCAGCGCGCGCACCGTGCTCGTCCCCTGGCAGTCACTCGGCAACTCGACCGAGGCCGCCGCGGGCGCCGCGCGCTACGCCTACCGAATCAGCTCCACGCGCCCCGTGTCGGCATGGCAGTTCAACCCGCTCGCGACGGCGGTGCCCACCGGCTCGGTGACCTGCGCCAGCAACGCCACCTGTGGAACCAACGGGCAGTGCATCTCGTTTGGCCCCGGCACCCGGCTGTGCGGCGAGTACGCCTACACCCTCGACTCGTCGATGCTGCTGCCTGCGCACGCCCTCGGGACCAGCTACGTCGCGACGACGCCGGAGCACATGCGCACCCAGGGCGGCTCGTTCCTCGACCCCGCGCTGGACTACACCCAGGGGCAGCTCGTCATCATCGGCACGCAGAACGGCACGCAGGTGACGGTGCGGACGAGCTCCCTCACACGAACGAGTGGCGCGACGGTCGCCGACGCCGGCGCCCTGCTCACCTTCACGCTCGAGGCCTACGACGTGCTCCAGCTCATGAGCGCGCCCTCGGCCGCGACGGTGGAGTGCGCCACCAACCCCTTCGGAGGCACCAGCCAGCTCTGCCGAAACGTGTCGGACCTCTCTGGCAGCGTCGTCTCGGCGAGCGCGCCGGTCGCGGTCTTCTCGGGCGCTCCCTGCGGCCTCAAGCCGTTCTCGGTGGCCGCCTGTGACCACCTCGAGGAGCAGCTCTCGCCCGTGTCTTCGTGGGGCTCGACCTACGTGCTCGCGACGGGTCCGGCGATGCGCAACGACGCTGGCGTGTCTGCGCCGCTGGCTGCCGCCCACCCCTTCAAGGTGACGGCCGCGTGCCCGGCTTCGGTGTGCCCGTCGGGCACGTTGCTGACCTTCTCTGAACCGCCGACGCTCGCTCGAAGCATCAACCCGAACCGCTGCGTGAGCGGGACGTTGCGCACCAACGACTGCCGCCTGCCGGCTGGCGCTTCTGCCGAGTTCACCCTGGCGACTGCCACCACCCTCACGGCCGACGCTCCCGTGCAGGTCGTTCACTTCACGCCCGGCCAGGGCGCGACGCCCGGCGCGGTGGAAGGAGACCCGTCGATGGTGGTGGTGACTCCAGTGAGCCAGTGGGCCGAGAACCCCCGCTTCTTCGTACCCGAGGGGTTCGGGCTCAACGTGGCTCGGCTGACGTGGATTGGTGGCGCGCAGGTTCGAGTCGACGGTGTCGTCGTGACGGGGAACCCGGTGCCTGGCAGCCAGGCCCAGTACGCGCTCGTCAACGTGACGCCTGGCGTGCACGAGGTGACAACGGCGCCGGCCAACGTGCCGGTTGGCGTCGATGTGCACGGCTACGTCAGCTTCGCCTCGTACTCGATGCCCGGTGGCCGCAAGACGCAGCTCGGTGACGCTGGCTTCACGCCGTGAGGTGCTGGTCGTGAGTCTGGAAACGATCGCGTCATCGACGTCGCGGTCCCCGCGGTCGGTTGCGTCAGCGAGTCGGTGTCTCACTTGATTGACGGCTGGCGTCGACGCGACGCCATTCGGCCTCAGCTCGACGGCCCGCTCGCGGGGTTCACTCACGCCGGTCTGGTGGATCGCCCGGGTTGGTTCTTCGTCACGCCGAACGAGCTGACCGGCGCGGACCTCGAGACGGGTGAGACGTTCTTCCGCTGCGCGCTGCCCCTGACGCTCGACGGACAGGCGAACGCCGTCGCCCTCTCGTCTTCAGATGACGGGCGCTTCGTCGCCGTCGCGCAGGCGCAGGGGCGCCAGGGCGCGGTGATCGACGTCACGCGCGGCGAGGTGGTGCTCCCGCTCGCGCGAGGTGACTACCACCCCGAACACTGCGCGTACCCGCTCTGCTTCCTCGACGACCGGCGCCTCGTGCACGCCGTCGAGTGGAACCAGCTCGCCGTGACGGACGTGACGACGGGTGAACGTCTCGACCCGCGCATCGAGAGCCCGAAGCTCGACTACTTCTTCGGAGCCCTCACGCGTTCGCCCTCGGGCCGCCAGCTCGCCAGCACCGGCTGGGTCTGGCAACCCATGGGCCTCCTCGGGACGCTCGACGTCGGTGCGTGGCTGGCGGGAAGCGCTGAGGCCAGCCTGCGCTTTGGCGTGGACAGTGACGCGTGGGACCTGCCGATGGCCTGGCTCGATGACACGCGGCTCGTCGCGTGCGTGCTGGGCTTCGACCGCACCGAGCGCCTGGTGTTGTCCACCGTGGGGGCCAACGAGCCAATCGCGAGCATCGAGCAGCGAGCTGGTGCTGCGGTCGCGCTCCGACGCGATGAAGTGCTCGTGCTGGGCGAGCGCATCGAGGCCTTTGCGGCGCACGACCTCAGCCGGCTCGGCGGGCCTGGCGTCAGCGCGTACGCCTGGCACCCGGGCTCACAGGAGGCCCTGTCGTTCGGCTCGATGGAGGGCGCAGCGCCCTGGGCGTTGGTCTCTCGCCCGCGCGCGCCGTGGAGCGTCGACGAGCACCTGGTCTCGCTGGCGCGCCGGGAGCAGGCGCACCCGAGCGCTCACGGCCGTCAGGTGCTGGCCGACGCGCTCGAGGCCGCAGGCCATCACGGCGAAGCGCTCACGCACCTTCGCAGCCATGACGCGCACGGACGCCGGTGCTTCGTCGTCGACGACCTCGCTTCTGGGTGACGCAGGTCGAGGAGCCCAGAGCGGCTCGCTGGCGCGCCGGGAGCGCTTGGAGGCCCGTCGTTCCGGACGATGGAGCGCGCCGGCGAGGTAAGAAGCCGCATGCCTGCTCCCCAGTCTCAGCCCGGCGTCGTCGACGTGCTGCGCATCAACGGCGTGAACGCCGGCGCCACGCCCGACCTCCTCATCGAGATTCCGCACGGCGCCACCCGCACCGCCGACTTCGACGCCGTCGAGCAGGTGCTCACCAGCCCGCTGCCGAAAGACCTGCGCGACTTCTTCCACGTCAACACCGACGCCGGCGCGCCCGAGCTGGCGGTCGCCCTCGCGCACCGCTTCGTCACCCTCGAGCCTTCGAAGTCGGTCGCGATTCTGCGCTGCCGCATTCCCCGCACCTTCATCGACTGCAACCGCCGCATCGACGCCGACCCGGCGGAGTTCAAGGCCGGCAAGGTGACGCCGGGGCTGATGCCCTGGGTGACGACCGACGAAGACCGCGAGCTGTTGCTTGCCCGCTCCCGCGCCTACGTGCGGGCCGTCGACGACGCGGTGGCCGAGGTGATGCCCAGGGGCGGCGCGATGCTGCTGCTCCACACCTACGCGCCGCGCTCGGTCGGCGTCGAGGTGGACCTCGACATCGTCACCTCGCTGCGCGCCGCCTACGCGCCCGACAAGGAGCCCACCTGGCCGCTGCGCCCCGAGGTGGACGTCATCCACAAGACGCTCGAGGGCGTCTCGCTCGCCCCGGCGCCGGTGGTGGCGACGCTCAAGACGGCCCTCGCCGCGGTGAACGTGTCGCTCGCCGACGGAGAGAGCTACCCGATGCACCCCAGCACCCTCGCGCACGGGCACGTCACGCGCTGGCCCGGGCGCGTCTTGTGCGTCGAGGTGCGGCGCGACCTGCTGGCCACGCCGTGGACGCCGTTTGCCCAGATGCGCATCGGCGACGCCGAGTGCGCGCGGCTGGCCGGCCCGTTCGCCGAGGCCGTGCGGGCGTGGTGGCCGACGCCCTGAGCCGCCTCAGCGGTCGAGCGCGAGTCGACGGCTTCAGCGCAGCGACTCGACCCAGGCGCGCGCCAGCGGCAGCCACTGCTCCAGCGTCAGCCCCGCGCCCACCC
>JACSRE010000041.1 GCA_014879945.1 Myxococcus sp. | reverse complement strand
GCACGGTTTGAAAGGAGGTGGGGGAGACCGCGCCGCGTAAGCGGAAACGGCACCCCCATCCACCAATGCCAGCCCCTTCAGCGCGCGCGCCCGTCAGCTCGGCTTCGGCCGTCACCGCCGCGCCGCCCGACCCCATGTCGGACCCGACCCTCAAGAAGCAGGTCGAGGTCGCCCGCAGCGTGGTCTACCACCTGCTCAAGGGCATCAAGATGATCGGCATGTACCGCCACAACGAGTCGAAGTACGGCGAGTACCTGACCAAGGCCCACGCCGCGCTCGTCGCCTACCACCAGGAGTTCGGCGTTCTTCAGCTGAAGGTCGACCTCACCAACTTCCAGCTCCACAAGCAGGACCTGTTCAGCGAGGACAGCCAGCTCCCCTACAAGTTCTTCAAGGACGGCATCCGGCAGCTCCTCTTCCGCCCCGGCTTCACCGTCGAGGAGCTGACGGCCTTCACCATCATCTCGCTGTCGGACCCCGATCGCGGAGGCGAAGACATCAACGCCCAGCTGTGGCGGGCCCAGATGCCGCACTTCGAGTACATCATGGTCGAAGGTTTCCGAATGGATGAGTTCTCGGAAGAGGAGGTGCAGGTCGAGGTCGACAAGGTGGTCGACTACCTGCAGCGACGGCTCCGCACCGCCAGCGACGACTTCCTGCGGTTCGCGCGCGTGACCGAGGAAGACCTCGAGATGAAGCTCGACAACGTCGAGCAGATGCGCGGCGTGGTGATCACCGGCGTGACGGCTGACGCGGGGTTCAAGGCGCGCGTGCAGAAGGACGTGCACGACGAAGAGAACCAGCGCCTGTTCCCGAAGCTGATCAGCGCCGTGTTCCAGGTGGTCGAGAGCGGCGTCGACGACGCCGAGCTGCTCACCGACATGTTCACCCAGCTGCTCGACGCCATGCTGCTGCAGGAGGACTTCGCGATCATCAACCAGGTGGTGCTCAAGCTGAAGGCGATGGAGCAGCGCCTGGGCGCGGACAGCGCGGTCGGCCGCCTGCTGCGCGCCTTCACCTCGCACATGGGCGAAGAGACCCGCGTCAACCGGGTCGCCGAGATCATCAAGACGACGCGCCTGAAGGCGCCGCAAGAGATCGTGCGGTACCTCTCGAACCTCGGGCCCGAGTCGGTGCCGCTGCTGCTCGACGCGCTCGAGCTCATCGAGCTGCCCGAGAACCGCACCCTGCTCTGTGACGTGCTGGTCCACTTCGCGAAGGAGCTGCCCGACCCGTTCGTGGGCAGGCTGCGCAGCGACAAGCCGCAGGTCGTCCGCGACATGATCTACGTGCTCGATCGCTCGAACCACCCCGAGAAGATCAGGTTCTTCGCGTCGGTGCTCAAGTCACGCAACCTCGCGGTCAAGCTCGAGGTGATGTCGATCATCGCGCGCGGCCGCACCGGCGAGGCGCGCAAGATGATCGCCGAGATGCTCGAAGACGACACCCAGCAGGTCCGCATCCAGGCGGCCCGCGTGCTACCCGAGTTCGACCGCGAGAAGGCGTTCCTCGACCTGATGAAGCTCGTCAAGGACCCGAAGTTCGAGAAGCGCACCCCAGAGGAGCACGAGGCCATCTACGCGGCCATCGGATCCACGGGCGTCACCGGCGCCATCGCCTACTTCACCCAGCTGCTCCAGGTGAAGGGCGGGCTCTTCAACAAGGACAAGGTGAAGCAAGACAAGATCCTCGCGGTGGCGGGGCTCGGCGGCGCCTGCAACATCCAGACGGCCAAGCTGCTCCAGGAGGTCATCGAGGACACGAGCCAACCCCCAGAGGTGATCAACCACGCCAAGCGCCACCTCGGCCGCGTTCGCAAGACGCTCTTCGGCAGCGCCGAGAAAGAGGGCTGACCCATGGCCGACAACCTTCAGATCACCAAGGCCTCGAGCGCCGACAACGACATGCTCGACACCTACGGGCGCGAGCACAGCGAGAAGCTGCAGTCGATGGCGCGCTCCCTGGTCTCGGCGCTCTACATGCTGGTGCGGTCGGTGAAGATGTACGACCCGGACAACACGGTGTTCGACAAGCCGCTCACCCAGCTGCAAGACACCATCAACCAGATCATCCGCAAGGAGGGGAAGCTCGAGCTGATGGGCGTGAAGCAGTCGTTCTACCTCAACGGCATGCTGGTGAAGGTGGACATGGCCTCGCTCGACAACGTCCGCTACCTGCTCGACGAGCTGCGCGCCAAGGACGTGGGCGGCTTCAACATGCTGCGCACCGTCACCGTCCCCGAACTCAAGAACTTCATCTGGATCTTCTCCAAAGAGCAGGCCGACATGGCCGACGAGGACGGCACCGCCGGCAAGAAGCTCGTCTCGATGAAGTTGGCGAAGTGGTCGAAGCTCAAGGACAAGCTCGAGAACGAGAAGGACGAGAGCGACGCCAAGCTCGATCGCAAGAAGTACGCGCTCACCTGCTACGGCCGCGCGATCTTCTTCACCAAGAAGTACATGGAGTCGCTGCGCGTCGACAAGCCGCTGAACACCTCGAAGGCGCTGCGCATTCTGCAGGACTTCGTCGACATCTCGATGGACCACCGCACCCACTTCCTGGGGTTGACGACGACGCGCATCGACAGCGAGTACCTCGCGTACCACCAGGTCAACACCTGCCTGATGTCGATCGTGTTCGGCAACGAGCTGGGGCTCACCAAGCCGCAGCTGCGCGATCTCGGCTACGTGGCCCTCTTCCACGACGCCGGCATGGGCACGGTGCCCGACAACGTCTTGAGCAAGCGCGGCGCGCTCACGCCCGAAGAGAAGGCCCTCGTCGCCCGCGCCCCGCTCGTCTCGGTGCGCAACATCCTCCGCGAGAAGGCCATCAACCGCTCCACGCTCCTGCGCCTGGTGACGACCTTCGAGCACAAGGTCGAGTACGGCACCGCCGTGCGCGACGGCCAGGGCAACATCCAGATGATCATCCCCAAGGCCAACCTGGGGCTGTACGCGAAGATCATCTCGATCTGCGCCACCTACGACGCGCTCACCTCGAAGCGGGCGTTCCGCGACTCGTACGGCCCCGAGGTCGCGCTGATGCTGATGTGGACCGAGATGCGCAACAAGTTCGATCCCGACCTGCTGCGCATCTTCATGCGCGTGATGGCGATTCAGCCGGTGAAGGTGCTCACCAAGCGGCAACAGTCGATGTCGATCGGCCTGATCTGACGGCGCGCTCAGCGCCCCCGGAGCGCCTTCACCGCGCGCACCAGGTCGGCCGGGAGCGGTGAGACGGCCGCGACGGGCTTGCCGGTCCTGGGGTGGGCGAAGACGAGGCGATGCGCGTGGAGCGCCAGCCGCGGCGCCGCCTCGAGCTTCGCCGAGGCGCGGGTGCCGTAGAGCTCGTCAGCCAACAGCGGGAAGCCGGCCTCGGCGAAGTGCATGCGGATCTGATGGGTGCGCCCGGTCTCGAGCGTCACCTGGACCAGCGCCGCGCCCACGAGGCGCTCCTTGACCCGGAAGTGCGTGACCGCCACCTTGCCGGTCTTCAGCCGGCCGGTGAAGCGCATGCGGTGAACGGGGTGGCGGCCGTGGAGTGTTCGAAAGGTGCCGTCATCGGGCGGCGCGCCGGCGACGATCGCCAGGTAGACCTTCTCGACCTCTCGTGAGGCGAAGGCCTTCTGCAGCGAGACGAGGGCGCGCTCGTGTTTGGCGACCACCATCGCCCCCGAGGTGTCTTTGTCGAGCCGGTGCACGATGCCGGGGCGCAGCTCGCCACCGACGCCCTTCAGATCGGTCACGTGGTGCAGCAGCGCGTTCACCAGCGTGCCGTCGTGGTGCCCAGCGCCCGGGTGCACCACCATGCCCGCCGCCTTGTCGACGACGAGCACGTCCTTGTCCTCGTACAGCACCGAGAGGGGGAGCGCCTCGGCCTGCGGCGCCGCGGGCACTGCGTCGGGGACCTCGACGATCAACTGCTCCGTGCCCTGCACCCGCCCCGACGCCTTGATCGCGCGCGCCGCCACGGTGACGTGGCCGTCGTCGATGAGCGCCTGAATGCGTGCGCGGCTCAGCGCCGGGAGCCGCGCCGCGAGGAACCGATCGTAGCGCTCGCCCCGATCGGCCGCGGTGGCTTCGACCGTGCTGCGGGTCACCAGATCTTCGACTTCACGTGGCCCTTCGGCTTGATCACCACGTCGACGATGGCCCGATCGAAGAAGTTGGTGCGCGTGAAGATCTCTGAGGTGACGCGGCTCTTGAACAGCTCGCGGCCCTCTTCGATCTCGTCGCGCAGCACGTCGAACAACCGGTCCTGCTCGATGCCCTGGATGATCTTCGCCTCGTTGTAGAGGGAGATGTCGGACGCGATGGCGCGGGCCAGCCGCATCGCCTTCATCCGTTCTTCATCGGTCATGGGGTGGATCTTTCGGGCGGATCGCCGCCCGGGTCAACCTTTCGCCTTCGCCAGGTGCGCTTCCACGAACGTCAGGTAGCTCTTCGAGACCCTCAACCCGTCGAGCCCGAGCTCCCGGGCCAGGCTCATGAGCATGCCACGAAGGTAGACGGCCACGGGGAGCTGCTCGTAGCGGTCGCCCTCGAGGTTCTCGAGGTGCCTCACGCCGATGCGTGTGCGCTCCGAGAGCTGAATCAACGACAACCCGCGCGCCATTCGCACCTGGCGGAGCAGATCGCCGTTGAACTCGACCCCTGGGGGCACTTCATACGGCCGCGCCCGCTCAGGGGCCCGGTACTCGCGGGCCGCGAAGGGCCGGGTGGGGACGATGGCGCTCGAGGGCTCCTCATCACCCGACGGGTCCACCCTCCTCTCCTCGGGCTCCCCGAGCGGTGTGGGCGGCGCTGGCTCGGCTCGACCGAGATCCGCGGAAGCAGGGGCTGCCACGGGTGCGCTCGGCGGCGGCGCGATGGCGGACACGGCCACAGGCGCGCTCGGCGGCGGCGCGATGCCGGACACGGCCACAGGCGCGCTCGGCGGCGGCGCGATGGCGGACACGGTTACAGGCGCGCTCGGCGGCGGCGCGATGGCGGACACCTCCAGAGGCGCGCTCGGCAGCGGCGCAGCGTCGCGCAGATTCGTTCCACCGGCTGCTCCGAAAGCCCCTGGAACGACCGTCGCCGCTGGCGCCGTCGGCGGAGCGCCAGCCGTCGCGGCCTCTGATGTCGCCGTCTGGGCCACCGGCTGAAGATCACTGGGCGTTGGGCGCACCGACGCCGGTGCGACCGATTCGTCCGGCGGCGCCACGCGCATGGGCGCCGGCGCTTCAGCCCCGGGGACAGCGAATGCCTCGGCTGTGACCTCGCGGGCCGATGGCGCCACCAACGACGCGCCGGGTGCCGAGTGCGTGTCCTGCATCGGCTCCGGTGTAGGGGCCTCGATGGGCGGGGCCTCCGCCGACGACCTCGGCGCTGGGAGGACGGCCGCCTGCGCGGGGGGCGCAACCGCCTCTCCCGGCGTCGCCGCCTGCCCCGGCGCAGGCCGCACCGACGCATCGGCGGGGGACGTCTCGGGCGGCACGACGCCAGGCACCGGGGACGTCGACGGGGCAGCGGCCGTCGCCGCTTGAACAGCGACGCCTGCGGGCGCCTCGAGCGAGGCGCTGGCACCTGAAGCCGGCGCGACCTGCTTCGCGGCCACTGCCCGGTCCTCGCCCCCTTCCACGCGCGTCGCCACCGGCGCGGGTCCGCCGTCGGGCCGTGACGGCGACGAGGGGCGAGGCGCAGCGCTGGGCGCGATGGCGACGGTGTAGCTGAAGGTCGTCGGCGTGGGAGCGCTCGCCGCAGGCGCCTGGCTGACGAAGGCATAGGCGCCGCCCCACCCTGCGCCGACCGACGGCGCAGCGGGCGCCGAGGGCTTTCGTGCAGGGAGCTCCCGCGGCGGCAGCCCGAGCCCGACGTCGTACGAGGCACGTCGCTCGGCATCGAGCAGGGTCTCTGACGCCTCCCTCAGCCTGGTGCGCAGCGCGCGCGCCCGGCCCTCGTCGATCAACCCGTAGAGCGCCACCTGATCTTCCGCGTAGAGGCGCGCCAGGCGCTCGAACGCCGCGCGAATGTCGGCCTCGCTCGCGCCGACCGACACCTCGAGCAGCTCATAGAATGTCTGCGCCTGAAACGACTTCACCGTTCCAATGCAATCAGGTTTTCCGCGACTCGCAACAAGCCCGTCGCCGCGGGGCTCTGGGGGAAGGCGCGCAGGAGCGCCTGCCTGGCGCGCACCGCCTGCCACGCGGCGTCGTCGTGAGGCACTGCGCCCAACGAGCCGAGCTCGAGCCCGAAGAACTTCTTCCAGGCGCTCACCACGGTCGGGCCGATGTCGAAGTCACCGCGGGTGCGGGCCTGGTTCACCAGAATCCACGGAGAGAAGCCTGCCAGGGCGTGCTCGAGCCGGGCCGCGGCCTCGAGGTCGGTCTTGCGCAGCTCGGCCACCACGTCGAGCGGCGTCATCGGCGCCTGGCCCTCCCGCGGCGCGAGCGCGCGGGCCACCAGCGAGGCGAAGTCGTCGTCTGGCGCCATCGTCTGCAGGCGCCGAAAGAAGGCGGCCTTGATGAAGCGGTAGGCGTTCTCGATCGAGGTCGGCTCGGGCAGCATCACCACCACGCCGATGTCGGCGATGAGGAAGAAGTCGAGCACGTTGAAGCTGGTGCCGGCCCCGAGGTCGAGCAGCACGTAGTCGACGTCGAGCGTCTTGAGGTGCCGCAGCAGCTTCGCCTTCTGGGAGTGCTTGGGGTTGGCGGCGTCGAGCTCGTCCATCGCCCCCGAGATCAGCTCCAGCCGCTCGATGCCCGTCGGCACCACCACCTCTTCGAGGCGCTCGACCCGCTTCTCGACGAAGTCCGACAGGCTCACCTTCGGCTGCGGCACGCCCAGGCAGGTGTGCAGGTTCGCGCCGCCGAGATCGGCGTCCACGAGCACCACCTTCGAGCCGCGCTCCGCCAGGGCGATGCCGAGGTTGGCCGACACCATCGACTTGCCGATGCCGCCCTTCCCGCCTCCGATGGCCACGACCCTCCGGGCCCGCGCGCGCGAGCGGGCAGAGGCCTTCTGCCGGGGGAACTCGATGATCGCGCCCTGGTCGAGCGCCTCGTTCTCAGCCATGGAGTCAGTCGTCCTTCAGTTCCACGTTCCAATACGACGCATCGGTCACGTTGAGGAAGGGCAACCATTCACGGTAGGCCTGCGGCTTTGCCGCGGTGCGGAACAAGGGCGTCCACCTGGGGCGCACCGGCTGGCGCTTGAGCGCCATGCCCGCCTGCTCCGGCGTGCGGCCCCCCTTGCGCAGGTTGCAGACGATGCACGAGCAGACGACGTTCTCCCAGCAGGTGCGCCCGCCCTGCGACCGCGGCACGACGTGATCGAGGTTCAAGTCGCTGCGCTTGAGCTGCCGATGGCAGTACTGGCAGGTGTCTTCGTCGCGCGCGTAGATGTTGATGCGGCTGAACCGCACCCGCGTGCGCGGCAGCTTCTCGAACGCCGTCAGCACCAGCACCCGGGGCACGCGGATCGAGCGGTTCACCGAGTGAATGCGCTCTGCCTCGGCCGCGGCGGCGAGCTGCTCCCAGTCGGCGAAGTCGTACTGCCGGTACTGCTCGTCGAGGGCGCGCGCGACGCCCTGGTAGAGGAGCGAGATGGCGCGCTTCACGCTGGTGACGTGAATGGGCTGGAAGTTGCGGTTGAGGACCAACACGGCGGTGTTCAACATGGGGCTCCTCGAACGACGGCGGCAACACGGCTGGCCACCACGTGGCAATCGGCCTCGGTGAGACAACGAACATCGAACCACAGCTCGTCGTCGCAGATACGCGCGACGATCGCAGGGGCTCCGGCGCGCAGGGCGTCGTGCACCTCGACGGCGGCGACGCCCATCAGCGCGACGGCGAACGACGGCGGCTCGGCCAGCGGCATCGATCCTCCGCCGACCTTCGAGACGGTGGCCACCACCCGGCACTGGAGCCGGGCCGCGGTCAGCGCGGCCGCCAGCACCTGCGCGCGGGCCTGGAGCACCGGCGCAGGCGTGGTGAGCATCGCGCGGGTGGGGATCGCCGTGTCGGCCTCTCCATCTCGGTAGTGCTCGAGGGTGGCCTCGAGCGCCGCGACAGTGAGCTTGTCGATGCGCAGCGCCCGGTTGAGGGGGTGCTTCGCCAGCCGCTCGATCGCCTCGCGCCGCCCGACCAGGAGGCCGGCCTGAGGGCCGCCCAGCAGCTTGTCGCCCGAGAACGCCACCACGTCGGCGCCGGCCTCGACGACCGAGCGCACGGTGGGCTCCGAGGTCAGCCCCTCGCCGTGCAGCGAGAGGAGCGCGCCGCTGCCCAGATCTTCGAAGACGGGAACCCCTCGCGCGCGACCGAGGGCCACCAGGGCGGCCGTGGTGGGCGCCTCGGTGAAGCCCACCACCGCGAAGTTCGACTGGTGCACCTTCAGCAGCAGGCCCGTGTTGGCCGTCAGCGCAGCCTCGTAGTCGCCGACCCGCGTGCGGTTGGTGGTGCCGACTTCGACGAGCGCGCAGCCCGACTGGCGCATCACGTCGGGGATGCGGAAGCCCCCGCCGATCTCGACCAGCTCGCCGCGCGAGACGATCACCTCACGCCCCTGCGCGAGCGCCCCCAGGGTCAGCAGCGTGGCCGCCGCGCAGTTGTTGACGACCAGCGCCGCCTCGGCCCCGGTCAGCGCGCACAACAGCTCGACCACGTGGGCGTAGCGGCTCCCCCGCTCTCCCTCGTCGAGATCGAGCTCGAGGTTGCAGTACCCACGGGCGATCTCGGCGATTCGCGCCACCGCGCGCTCGGCCAGCGGGGCCCGGCCGAGGTTGGTGTGCAGCACCACGCCGGTGGCGTTGATCACCGGCCGCAGGTTCGGGCGCGCCAGGGCCTCGAGGAAGCGCGACACGCTGCGGGGGTCGAACGGCTCCGTCTGCCCCAAGAGGATCTGGTCTCTCGCGTGCTGCACCGCGCTGCGGCACGCCTCGACGAGCAGCGGGCGCGCCACCGCCGCGCCCAGGGGCGCGACCTGCTCGTGGAGCAGCAGCTCATCGATCGACGGCAGCGCGCGAAGGAGCGCTTGTCGGCCGGTCTCAGGGGAGGTCGCACCCATGGTCCGTAACGGCAGCGTACCCTGAAACGACGCCCCCTCCGAAATCGCTCCCGGAGGGGGATGAGAGGCACCGACCACCAAACGACCGGGTGCGCTGATCGACCGAAACGGGGGCGCCAGGGTCCTTTGCTGCGTGGACCAGCACCCAGCGGCTACCCGAAGGCGCCCCTCTGTCTACCCGTCTTCGTCGATCACTCGGCCCGCACCCAGCCGTCCCTGGTCGTGCCTTCAGAACAGCGGTGCCTCGCTCAATCTTCCTCGAGGCTCCCGTGCCAGTAGGTGAGGTCCCTCAGCCAGGTCTGCCAGGAGGCCGGCATTCCGTTCTGGAACCTGAAGGTCAGGCGCAGCGTGTCCGGCAGCTTCGTCGGCTTCGCAGGCTTCACCTTCAGCGGCATGCGCGCCTGCTCCGGCGTGCGGCCGCCCTTCTTCTGGTTGCAGGGCACGCAGGCGATCACGATGTTGTCCCAGTTCGTCGCGCCGCCCTGCGACCTGGGGTGAACGTGATCGTAGGTCGCCTCGGGCCTGGCGACGGCGCGCTGGCAGTACTGGCAGCGGCCATGGTCACGCGCGTACACGTTCTCGCGGCTGAACCGGATGACCGGCTTGCGCCGCGCGAGCATGCGGAGGAAGCGCACCACCGAGGGCACCTTGATCTCGAAGCTGACGCTCCGGATGGTCTTCTCCTCGTAGGCCTCGACCAGCTCGACCTTCCCGAGGAAGAGGAGCGTGATGGCGCGCTGCCAGGGGATGCGAGCGACAGGCTGGTACGACCGGTTGAGAACGAGCGTCTCCATGACGACCTCCTTTCGGTGGCGGCCTCAAGGCCCGCCGATGCCGCAGAGGACGGAGCTCGCTTCGGTTTCCTGAACGACTACACCTTCTTGTCTGCCTTCTTCTTCGCCTCGGGTGGCGGCGTCACCGTGCGGGCCACGTCGTCGGGCGAGTACAGGAGCTTGTAGGTGTTGTAGCTGCGCAGCACGCGCTTGACGTAGTTGCGCGTCTCCTGGAGCGGGATCTGCTCGACCCAGGTGGGGAGGTCGTCGGGCGGGCGCTCGCGCTGCCAGCGGGTCACCGCGCCCGGGCCGGCGTTGTAGCTGGCGACGGCGAAGGGCTTGACCCCGTCGAAGCGAATCAGCAGGTCGGCGAGGTAGCGGGAGCCCAGCCTGATGTTGAGCTCGGGCTCGAGGAGCGCCGCGGTGGTGGGCCTGGGCAGCTTGAGCTTCGCGGCCACCTCGGCGGCCGTGTACGGCATCAGCTGGCACAGCCCCAGCGCGCCGGCCCACGACAAGGCCCGGGGGTCGAGGGCGCTCTCTTCGCGCATCAGGGCCTGGAGGAGATCGGGGTCGAGCTCGTCGGCCAGCAGCGACGACGCCTCGACCTGCTCGCGAAAGGCCTTCGGGTAGGCGATCTCCCAGACGAGCCGGGTCTTGCGGGTGATGGGCCCCGAGAGATCGCGCCGAAGCCACAGGCGCGCCATGCCGTGCGCCGACCGCTCCTGGCCGGCCATCGAGAGCAGCACCACCAGCAGGCGCAGCGACTCGGCCGGCAGGCGCTTGCGGTCGATCCCCAGCACCTCCATCGTCACCTGGTCTCCGAAGCCGAGCCGCAGCAGCTCGACGGCCGACTGGAACTGCAGGTCGTCCTTCATCGCGGTCACCGGCAGCGGAAAGACGTCGTCGACGCGGGTGGCGGCGCTGGTGGCGCGCTGGAGCGCCCTGGCCTTCGCGGGGAACAGCCCCTCGGCGCGCTCTCGTGAGAGCAGCCCGTAGTACGTCGCCGGGTGCGCCGCGGCGTTGGCCGAGAGCACCTCGAAGGCCTCGAGGCGGCGCCCCGCCTCTTCCAGCACCCGCGCACGCCAGTACCGGGCCCGCTCGAGCTCGTGCGACTCGTCCATCGCGCCGAACCGCTCCTCGATCTCTTCGAGCACCTCGAGGCTGCCTTCGCGATCGCCCTGCCCTCGACGGAGCGCGAAGAGCTTGAAGAGCCCGTCGGCCCCCATGTCGGACAAGGGGAAGCGGTCGGCCAGCTCGGCCAGGCGGTCGGCCGCGCCCTCGAGATCGCCCGCGCGGAGCCTGAGATCGGCGGCGAAGAAGAGCGCGTCGTCGGCCAGCGCGTCGTCAGGGAACTGAGACGCCAGCTGCTCGTACGTCTCGAGCGCGGCCTCGGGCACGGTGACGCTCTGGCTGAAGCCGAGGGTGAAGAGCGCCTTCGCGCGCAGCTCGCCGTCGGTGCACTTCTTCGCGACGGGCGCGAGCGCGGCGACCGCCTGGGCGTGTGCGCGGAGCTTGCGGTGGGCCTTGCCCGCGGCGAAGTGCGCGCGGCACGCGAGGTCGCCTGGCAGCTTCAGCCCCTCGAGGAGCGGCTCCACCAGCGCCAGGCCCTGCGCGTTCCGGTGCGCCTCGATCAGCTGCTCGGCGCGCGCCACCTTCACCTCGACGGGCAGCTTCTCGAGGTCGCCCAGGCGCTTCTCGCTCTTCGTGGCCTGCGCTGCGAGCGGGTGGAGCGACCAGAGGCTCGCCAGCACGGCCTGCTCGGCCTTCGGATCTTTGCGCGCGAGGTGGAGGTCGGCCAGCGCGAGCAGCGCCTCGGCGCCGACGTCGCGCCCCCAGGGTGGTGCGGGCCGCCCGCCGAGGGTCGTCAGCACCTCCACGGCCTTCGCGACCTCGCGCAGGTTGCGCCAGGCGCGCGCCAGCCCGAGCTGGGCGTCCACGAACATGCGCGAGCGCGCTGGCACGCGGGCGAAGACGCGCGCCGCCGCCTCGAAGTCCTGCAGCCCCTCGTAGGCCCACCCCGCGTGGACGAGGCACCGGGGCGCCAGCTGAACGTACGTCTCGGCGAGCGCCTCGAACTCGGCGGCGGCGAAGGTGAAGTCCCTCGCGCGAAACGCCGCGAGCGCCCTGAGGAACCGCACCGGGTCTGAGGCCTCGACGCCGTCGAGCTTCTCGCGCGCGCGGGTGAAGGCGCCCTGGGCGAAGGCCTGGCGCGCCTCGCGGAGCTTCCCCTCGGCGAAGTACGGCGAGAGCCCGTCGCGCTCGAGCAGCACGGCCTCGGGCGCGGCGGCCCCTGCGTCGGCGAGGCCCGCGAAGTGCTCGGCCGGGAACGCCGGGTTCTCGAGGAGCGCCTGCAGGGGCGCCGGCTCGGGCGCTGCCACCGGCTCGACGACCGGTGCGTCATCGCCTTCGGGGTCGGTCTGGCCAGCCGCTCGAACACCAACCACCATGATGAGCAGGGCTGAACGACAGGCGACACGCACGTGGCCATCGTACACGGCTACACTCCCCGACACCTCATGGACATCAGGACCCAAAGCGCGCTGCTGGCCGGGATCATCGGCCTGGCGCTCGGCATCTCGATGCTCCTGCGGCAGCAGCGCGCGCGGGTGGTGACGCTGTTCGGGGTGTTCGCGCTGTCGGTCGGCGCCTTCCACCTGGCGCGCTTCCTCGAGGGGCTCTTCCCGATCGTCGACGACGCGCCGGGGGTCGCGGCGCGCGTGATGTTGGGGCTCACCATCGTGCTGGGCGCGCTGGTGCCGTCGACCGCGCTCTCGTTCTTCCTCGAGTTCCTCAACTTCAGCCCGCGGGCGGCGCGCTACGGCCGGCGCACCTCGTTGTTCTCGCTCTTGCTGGGCCTGGCCGTGGGCGCGACGCCGCTGGCCGATCAGCTCTGGGCGCGCGTGGCGGTGAGCGCGTGGGTGCTGCTGGCGCTGAGCTTCTCGATCTCGCTCTTGCTCTCTCGCATGCAGGCCAGCGAGGCGCGCATCGACCGCCTGCGCCTGATGTACCTGGCCATCGGCGCCGCCGCGTCGATCCTCTTCTCGGGCCTCGACTTCCTTGCGCGGTTCGACATCCCCTTCCCCACGCTGGGGCCGATCATCTCGACGCTGTTCCTCTTCTTCCTGAGCCAGACGCTGCTGCGCCTGCGCCTGATGGACCTGCACGAGCTGCTGGGGAAGATCGCCTCGCAGACGGTGCTCGCGATCATCCTCGCGGTCGTCTTCATCGTGCTGACGGTGTGGGTGCAGAAGGACAACACCAGCCTCTACCTCTTCAACACCACCGTCTCGGCCTTCGTGATGTTGATCCTCCTCGAGCCGCTGTCGCGGTGGGTCGAGGAGCGCATCGGCTCGCTGGTGTTTCGCCAGCGCTTCGCCTTCCTCGAGTCGATGCGGCAGATGCTGCGCCGCACCGCGAACGTCATCGACGGGCAGCAGCTCGCGTCGATGCTGCTCGACGGCCTCAACGAGACGCGCCGGGTGACGCACGCGTCGCTCTACCTGCTCGCCGAAGACCGCCCCGGGTTTCGGCTGCTCGACAGCCGGGGGCCCCAGCCGGCCCTGTTCCTCGACGCCGGCACCGCGCGCGCGCTCGTCAGCCGCACCGAGCGCGCCCAGCTGCTCGAGACCGTGAACCGCCGCGCCGCCGAGCTCAAGGCCCAGCCGCACGAGGCCCGCAAGGCGCGCGAAGAGGTCAAGCGCCTGGGCGACGTACGCGCCGCCATGGAGCAGATGCGCGCCGGCATCACGGTGCCCCTGATGGGCAATGACCGGGTGCTCGGCTTCCTGAACCTGTGGGACGAGCGGGTTCCCGAGGCCTTCGCGTCAGACGAGATCGCCCTCATCCTCGAGCTGGCCGACCGCTTCTCGACGGTGGTCGAGAACTCGAAGCTGTACGAGCGCATGCGCGAACGAGACCGCCTGGCGGCGCTCGGCGAGATGGCGGCCGGCCTGGCGCACGAGATCCGCAACCCGCTGGGCGCCATCAAGGGCGCGGCGCAGTGCCTCGACCCGAAGACGGTGCCGGCCGACGACCGGGAGTTCATCGAGGTGATCGTCGAAGAGGTGAACCGGCTCAACGGCGTCGTCACCGCCTTCCTCGACTACGCCCGCCCGCTCAAGCAGAACTTCGGCCCCACCGACGTCAACGAGGTCGTCACCCGCACGCTGCGGCTGATCCAGAACGACCTGCCGGCGAACGTCACGCTGAAGGAAGAGCTGGCCCCCGATCTCGCCCGCGTCGACGGCGACGCCGAGCAGCTCAAGCAGGTGTTGATCAACCTCGTGCAGAACGCCGCGCAGGCGGTGGGCGATCGGCCAGGCGAGGTCGTCATCAAGACGCTCAAGCCCGAGCGCTTCGGCGACTTCCGGCAACCCGACTCGATCGAGATCCACGTCACCGACTCGGGCCCGGGCATTCCCGCCGATCAACAGCTCAACATCTTCGTGCCGTTCTTCACCACGAAGGAGAAGGGCACCGGCCTGGGGCTCGCGATCTGCCAGCGCATCGTCAAGAGCCACGGGGGCACCATCGTGGTGCAGAGCAAGCTGGGCGACGGCGCGACCTTCATCATCCGCCTGCCGTCGCTGCCGACGGAGCAGCCGGCCGCCGAGACGCCGCTGCCCGAAGGCACGCCCATGCCTGGCGCCCTCGCGCCGCCCGAGGCCGCGCGCGCCGAGGCCAGGCAGAGCCGCCGCGAGAAGAAGAAGAAGCAGCGCGCTTGAAAGTTCGGCGTCGTCGGCTCTCGCGCTGGCGGTCGCCGCCGAGCTCGAGCGGGCGCGCACGAGCTCGGCCTTCTGCAACGGAGCGCGGCGCCCACGCCCCCTGAGCGCGCCTGCTACCAGGTGGTGATGAGGAGCGACTTTCGGCGTAACACCAGCTCGAGCTGACGCCCCTCACGCTCGAAGCCGATGCGCACCGGCGTGCCGGCGGGGCCCCGAATGCGGCTGACCACGTTCTGCAGATCGGCGCCGGCGGGAGCCCCCTCGATGGTGACGATGACGTCGCCCGCGCGAACGCCCGCGCGCTCGGCCGGGCTGCCTTCGTTCACCAGCTGCACCACGATGCGGGTGGGCTCGGGCCGCAGCGTCATGCCCACGCCCTCGAAGCGAGGCGGGTCGTCCTGGAACGGGCGGTTCGGCGCCGGCTGCAGCTCGACGACCAGGTTCGCCGCGTCGGGCCTGGCAGGCAGGTAGAAGCCCTGGGGCTCGTAGCCGTCGGCCCCGACCAGCAGCTGCACCTGCTTCGGCTGCGGCGGCAGGGTGAACGCCCCGCGCGCGTCGGTCGTCACGCTCGCGCGCCCGATCGGAGACTCGGCGCGCACGCGCACGTGCTGGAGCGGCAGCCGGCTCACCTTGTCGATCACCCGGCCGGAGACCGGATCGGTGGCGGTCAACGACAGGGTGACGTCGATGGGCGCGCCCGTCACCGTCACCAGCTTGCCTCCGGTGCGACCGCGACCGCCGACCTCGGCGAGCAACACCCAGCGCCCCTGGGGCAGCTCGATCTGGAAGACGCCGTCGGGCGCCATCAGCACGTACTTGCGCACGGCGCCGGTCTCGTCGCTCCGGGCGACCACCACCGCGTCGGCCACCGCCGAGCCGCTCTCGTCGATCACCCGCACCAGCACGGCCCCCCGCTGGAGCCTGAGCACCACCGGGTCGCCCGGCCTCGCGGTGGCGGTGGCCGCGCCCGCCGGCCCCTCGGCGTCAACCAACACCTGCGCCGCCGGGACGCCCTCGAAGCGGAAGGTGCCATCGGCCGCGGTCGCCGTCTCGGTCGACGGGCCTGACCAATCGCCGCTCCGCCAGCGCACCCGAACACCCGCCGACGGAGGCTCCACCCGCCCGCTCAGCGCCTGCCCCGAGGCCACCTCGATGGTCCACGGCTGGCCGTCGTCGCGGTGGTCGAACGGGCCGGCGATGGTGCTGAACGCCCCTTGCCGCACCTGCACCAGGAAGCGACCGATCGGCACAGCGCTGAACGAGAACCGGCCATCGAGGAACGACGTGGTGGTGCTGACTGGGTCTTCGGTGAAGGCGTTGATCAGCGTGAGGGTCGCGGTCCCCAGCGGGGCGCCGTCGCGCTTGATCACCCCGAAGACACCGCCGAGATCGCCGAGCTCGACGGTGACGTCTTTTCGGGTCTCGCCCACGGCCAGGCGCACCTCGGGCCCGGGAAACGTCACGCCCGCCGGCGTCACCGCCACCAGCCGCCTCAACCCCTCGCTGCACTCCACCCGGAACTGGCCCTTCGCGTCGGTCAGCGCGATGGGGCTGCGCTCCCCCCGCCGCAGCCCCTCGGTCAGCTCGGCCCACACCGAGACGCCCGCGCGCGCGGTGCCCTGCTCGAGCACGCGCCCCTCGATCGCCGAGACGGGGGCCAGCGTCAGGTCGAGCCGCCCCCCCGCGCGCGCGAGCTCGAGCGAGACCCACTCGGTGCGGGGCAGATAGCCCCGCGCAGTGACGTCGAGCCAGATCTGGCTTTTGGGCGCCGGGAGCCGGAACGCGCCGAGGCCGTCGCTCTGGGTGGTGCCGGCCGACCAGGAGATGACGGCGCGGGGGATCGGCGCGCGCGTGACCGCGTCGCGAACGACGCCGTCGAGCGCCACGGTGGGCTTGAGCTCGAGCACCAGGCCCTCGAGCGTCGTGCCCGGCTCCACCACGAACGGCCCCAGCACGTCCGAGGCGAGCGTGTTCGAGGCCGCGGCGAGGAACACGGGCTCGGCGGGTACGCCGTCGATGCGGAACGCGCCGTCGTCGAGGGTCACCACCGTCAGCGGCACCGTGGCCTTCAGGGCCACCCGCGCGCCGCCGACTCCGACGCCGTCGAGCTTCACCACGCCCGCGAGCGCGCCGGGCCGCGGGGCCTCCTTCATCGTCCCCACCACGCGCTGCTCGCCGAGCGCCCCGCCCTCGCGCACCTCGGCCGACGCAGCCACCTCGACCTCTGCGGGCCAGAGCGCCCAGGCGAG
This sequence comes from Myxococcus sp., assembly GCA_014879945.1. Taxonomy (GTDB): domain Bacteria; phylum Myxococcota; class Myxococcia; order Myxococcales; family Myxococcaceae; genus Xiheimicrobium. The sequence goes on along the minus strand of JACSRE010000041.1, from coordinate 170 downwards.
GCCAACGACGAGGACGAGAGCCAACGAGAGCAGGAGCAACCGGCGAAGCACGGCGGCGTTCTACTTCTTTCCGTTGCCGTTCGTTCCGTTCTCACCTGGCTCTTCGTCGAGGAGCAGGATCTCTTCGGCGTCGTCGTCGGCCACGTCGAGCTCGAAGACCTCGGGGTCGC
>JACSRE010000032.1 GCA_014879945.1 Myxococcus sp. | reverse complement strand
GGCGGGCTGCGGGCGGGCTCGATGACGGGCTCCCTCGGCTCGATGCGCACCAACTGGACCCGCGGCCCGTCGACCTTCACGACGTGGATCTTGAAGGGCTCGTGCGTCCACGCGTCGCCGGTGACGGGCACCCGGCCCAGCTTGGCCATCAGGTACCCGGCGATGGTGGTGACCTGCGACTTGTCGACGTCGAACTCGATCTCCAGCGTGTGCTCGAGATCGTCGAGCTGCGCGGTGCCGGGCAGCTCGAGCTTGCCGCCCGGGAGCGCGCGCACCGGCTCGACCTTGCGCCCGAGCTCCGCGATGTTGCCCACCAGCTCGGCCACCACGTCGGCGATCGTCACCAGCCCCGAGGTGCCGCCGTGCTCGTCGACGACGATGGCGATCTGCTTGTTGCGGCGCTTGAACTCGCTCAAGAGCTGCTCGAGGGTGATCGTCTCGGGCACGAAGAGCACCGGGCGCTGCACCTGCACCACGCCGCTGAGCTCCTTGCGCGCCAGCAGGAAGAGCATCTCCTTGATGTTGACCAGGCCCTCGACGCGATCGAGCGAGCCACGGATCACCGGCATCCACGTGTGGCCGGCGCTCGCCGCCACGGCCAGGTTCTCGTCGAGCGTCAGATCGTGATCGAGGCACTTCATCTGCGAGCGCGGCACCAGCACCTGGCGGGCCGTCTTCTCGACCATCGCCAGCGCCCGCTCGAGCAGCTGCGCCCGCGAGGCGTTGATGGAGCCGGCCTGCGCCGACGACGAGAAGATGAGCTTGAGCTCCTCTTCGCCCAGGGCCTCGCTGTGATCTTCGGTGGCGGCGCCGATGCCGAGCACCTTGAGGGCCAGCCTGGTGCCCACGTTCAGCACCCAGATGATGGGGAAGGCGATGAAGTGAAACGCGCGCATCGGCCATGACAGGGCCAGCGACGTGCGCTCGGCCTGCGCGATGGCGAGCGTCTTGGGCACCTGCTCCCCCACCACGATGTGCAGGAAGGTGATGATCGAGAACGCGATCACCACCCCGACGGTCTTCGCGATGGCCTGCGCGGCCGCCGTGTCGGGCGCCACCTTCAGGAGCACCGGCTCGATCAGGTGCGCGAAGGCGGGCTCGCCGACCCAGCCCAGGGCCAGTGACGCCAGGGTGATGCCCACCTGTGAGGCCGACAGCCAGGTGTCGAGGTGCTTGCGCATCACCAGCGCGGCCGCCGCGCCGGGGCGGCCCTCGTCGACGAGCGCCTCGAGCTGCGTCGGGCGCACCTTCACCAGCGCGAACTCGAACGCCACGAAGAAGGCGTTGGCCAGCACGAGGGCCAGCGCGCCGACGAGCGCCCAGAGCTCCATCAGCGCAGCGCCTCGAAGTCAGCCTGCCCCTTGAGCGAGTCGAACATGGGGTCGGTGCGCAGCCAGGCCAGCACCTTCTCTTTGTCGGCGGCGATCGCCCGGCCCAGCATGGCGACGGCGTCGGCGGCGCGGCCCCACAGCGCGAAGAGGGCGGCCTGGTTGTACAGGAGCAGCACGTCGTCTTTGTTGAGCTCGGCGGCGGCGTCGTAGGCGCGCTCGGCCTCGGCGTAGAAGCCCTTCTGCGCGTAGCAGATGCCGAGATCGAGCCAGGCCTCGAAGTTCTTCTCGTCGAGCCGGGTGACCTCTTTGAGGAAGGCGATGGCGCCGCGGTAGTCGCCCTCGTCCATCAGCAGCGCCGCCAGCTCGTGCTTGGGGAACGGGTCGGTGGCGTCGAGCTCGATGGCGGTGCGCAGCTCCTTCATCGCGTCGGCGAGGCGGCCGGCGTCGGCGTGGGCCAGCCCCAGGTTGAGGTGCGCGTCCGGGTAGTCGGGCTCGAGCGCGATGGCCTCCTGGTACTGGGCGACCGCGAACTCGTTGCCGTGCGTCGAGAGGAAGACGGCGAGGTTGTAGTGGGCGGTGGCCGAGTCGGGCTCGAGCTTGATGGCGGTGAGGTACTCGGCCAGCGCGTCGCGGAACTGCTTCTTCTCGGCGAAGACGGTGGCCAGGTTGTCGTGGGCGTGCGCCGAGTTCGGGTCGAGCTCGATGGCCTTCTTGAACTCCTTGACGGCCTCGTCGAGCCAGCCGCGGTCGGCCAGCTCGATGCCCCTGGAGTTGTGCTCGTCCGACTGGCCGAGCGGGTCCTTCTCGCGCGCCATAGCGCAAGGGGGGATAGCACCAAGCCCTCGGGCCCGTCGCCCCAATCGACGAAGGCGTGGCTCCCCTCGAATGGCCGGGCGAAGCGGCTCGACGCGTGGCCCTTTCGGCCCGATCATCGCGCCATGCTCGCGTTGGCCCTCGTCGCGCTCTCTGCCACCCCCGACGCCGGCGCCCTGCCCGCCGCGCCGATCCGGGTCACCTTCTCGGGTGACGTCACCCTCGGGTACCACGTCGAGGAGTGGGCCGACGGGCTGATCAAGAAGGGCACCCCGAAGGACGAGGCGCTCGTCTGGGGCTTCGAGCGGGTCAAGGCGCTCACCCGCGCGTCCGATCTCTTCGTGGTGAACCTCGAGTGCCCCTTCACCGACAAGGGCGAGAAGCTGCAGAAGAACTTCAACTTCCGCGCGCGGCCCGAGCTGGTGGCGGGCCTCGAGGCCGGCGGCGTCGACGTGGTGAGCCTCGCGAACAACCACCTGATGGACTACGGGCCCGAGGGGCTCTTCGACACCCTCACCGTGCTCGACACCGCGAAGATCGCCCGCTTCGGCGCGGGGCGCTCCCTGGCCGAGGCGCGCGCCCCGGCGGTGGTGACGGTGGGCGGGGTGAAGCTGGCGTTCCTCGGCTACTTCTTCCTGGGCGATCGCAACATCGAGCCGCCCGAGGTGATCGCGACCGAGTCGACGCCTGGCGTGGCCGGGCACTTCTCTGACACGGCGGCCATGAAGGCGATGGTGCAGGCCGACGTGCGGGCCGCGAAGAAGCGGGCCGACCACGTGATCCCCTTCTTCCACTGGGGGCGCGAAGGCAGAGGCCAGCCCGAGGCCTACCAGGTCGAGCTGGGGCACGCGGCCATCGCGGCCGGCGCGTCGGCGGTGATCGGCTCACACCCGCACGTGCTGCAGGGCATCGAGCTCTACCAGGGCAAGCCGATCGTCTACTCGCTGGGGAACTTCGTCTTCGGCGGCAACTGGAACCCGGGCGACAAGCGCACCGCGCTCGTGCACCTGCTGCTGACGAAGCGAGACCTCGAGGCGGTCGAGCTCACTCCAGCGCGGAGCGACGACTACCCGGAGCGGCCCTGCCAGCCCTACCTGGCCGAAGGCGCCCAGGCCGATGAGGTGCTCGACCACCTGGCGGCGCTCTCGGCAGGCTTCAAGGCGACGCTGCCGGCGCTCAGCAACCGCAAGAAGCCCGACGGAGGCGCTCCGTAGTCAGCGCTTGAGGGGGCGTCGCGCGAGCGTCCAGGTCGCGACCAGCGAGGCGTCGACGTCGGGCCAGTCGGTCTGCCACTCGAGCGCGCGAGCCATCTGCTTCGCCTTGGCGGAGTCGTCGGCGTCGAAGGCCAGCACCTCGAACCCGGCCGCCTGCAGCGCCTGCTTCGTGAAGGGACACCGCCCGTCGGCCATCGGCTCGTACGGCTGCGCCTGGGTCGGGGCGAGGTTGTAGATGAAGAAGAGCCCACCTGGCGCGAGCTGCCGGTGGATCAGCGCGAGGAGCTCCGCGTCCTCCAGGCCCAGGTCGATCTTCCCCTTGGCGCCTTCGGGCTCGGCCGGGTGCACGTACCCGCGCTTGAGCGTGTTCTTCGACATCCACAGCGCGTAGCCACCGCCGAGCGCCTTCACGAGCGCGGGGTCTCGGGCGAAGAACCCGTGATGGAGCGTGAGCCGGCCCTTGCCGGCGTCGAGGCCCCTGGCTGCGAGCGGGAGCAGCGCATCGATCTCGACGCCGTGCACGTCGACGCCCAGCGCGCTCAGCATCAACAGCTGCCCGAAGTTGCCGTACCCGAAGTCGAGCACCTTCTTGCCGGTGGGGTCGAAGCCGGCGGCGGCCAGCACATCGAAGGCGCGCGCGTAGCCCAGCGGGTCGGTGATGCGCGCGTAGGCGAACTCGTCATCGACGACCCGCTCGAGGAAGTCGCCGGGGTTCTTCTCGGCGCAGACGGTCTTGTCCTTCGCGCAGAACCAGGCCGCCTTCGCGACGGGCCTGAGGGCGTTCACGTTCGCGAGCCACCGCTTCACCCAGGGCGCGGCGACCTCGGGCTCGAGCTGCTTCGCGAGGCGCCGGAGCTCGGGGAGCGTCTGCGGCTGGCCCCCGTCAGGCGCCTGGGTGAGCAGCAGCGCCAGCAGCAGCGAGATCAACCCTCCTCCGCGGGCGCCTCCATCTGCTCGGGCGCGTCGACGCCGAGGATCAGGAACGCGCTCTTGAGCGTCTGCTTGAGCGCCGCGACCATCGCCAGGCGCCCCTGGGTCTTCTCGGGGTCGCTGCCGACGATCGGGTCTGACTTGTACTGCGTGTAGTACGCGTGGAAGTCGCCGATCAGCTCCTGGCAGTAATAGAGCACGTGGTGCGGCTCGAGCCGGTCGGCGGCGCTGGCGACGACGTCGGGCAGCTGAGAGATCTTCTTCAGCATCATCTTCTCTTCGGGCAGCACCAGGCGCGCCAGCTGCGCGTCGGTGAGGGCGTCGAGGCCGACGAACTTCACGCCCTTCTCTTCCGCCTTCTTCAGCACCTGCGCGCACCGGGCGTGCCCGTACTGGAAATAGAAGACCGGGTTGTCCTTCGACTGCCTGGTGACGGCGTCGAGGTCGAAGTCGAACTGGGCGTCGCGGGTCTTCATCAAGAAGATGAAGCGGCAGACGTCGGCGCCGGCCTCGTCGATGAGATCGGAGAGCTCGAACAAGGTGCCCTTGCGCTTGCTGACCTTCACCTCTTCGCCGCCGCGGGTGATGCGGACGATCTGCACCAGCGCGAACTCGAGCTTCTTCGTGTCGAAGCCGAGCAGGTGCATGCCGGACTGAATGCGGGGCACGTGGCCGGCGTGATCGGCGCCGAAGACGTCGACCATCAGGTCGAAGCCGCGGTCGTACTTGGCCTTGTGGTAGGCGAGGTCGGCGGTCAGGTACACGGGCGTGCCGTCGGCGCGGAGGATGATGCGATCCTCCTCGTCCTTCAGCGGCATCTTGCCCTTCTCGTCTTCCCACGTGGCCGTCATCAAGAAGGTGCCGCCGAGCTGCTTGTCGGCGTACTTCGCGGCCTTGGAGTCGGCGTCGCGCACCTTCTCTTTGTTGTCCTTCCGCCTGCCCTCGGTCGCCTCGTAGGTGACGCCGCGCGCCTTGTAGACGTCGACGATGGCCTTCACCGCGCCAGAGGCGTGCAGCGAGGCCTCGCTGAAGAACACGTCGTGGCTGATGTTGGCCTTGGCGAGCGTGGCGCGAATGGCCTTCATGTTCTCGCGAATGCCGACGGCCATGGCCGCGGGCAGCCACTCGGCCTCGGGCTTCGCCATGAACGAGTCGCCGACCTCGGCCTTCCAGGTCTTCGCGATCTCGATCACGTACTCGGCCGGGTACTCGCCCTCGGCCAGCTCGATCTTCTCGCCGGACAGCTCGCGGTAGCGCTTGTAGACGGTGCGCCCCAGCGTCTCGACCTGCTTGCCCGAGTCGTTGATGTAGAACTCGCGCGTGACGTCGTGGCCGGCCGCGTCGAGCAGCCGGGCGATGCCGTCGCCCATGAAGGCGCCGCGGGCGTGGCCGATGTGCACCGGGCCGGTGGGGTTGGCCGAGACGAACTCGACCATGGCCTTCTTGCCGGTCGACTTCGGCGCCTTGCGGCCGAACTGGGTGCCCGCCGTCAGCACCTCACGCGCGACGCGCTGGAAGACGACGTCCTTGAGCCTGATGTTGAGGAAGCCGGGGCCGGCCTTCTCGATGCTGACGATGATCGACTGGCGATCGACGAGGCCGCCGATGATCGCGTCAGCCATCTCGACGGGCTTCTTCCCGGCCGCCTTCGACATCACCATGCAGACGTTGCAGGCCCAGTCGCCGTGCTCCAGGTTCTTGGGCACCTCGACCGAGTAGTTGGGGATCGCCTCGAACGACAGCGCGCCCTGCGCCTTCAGCGCGTTCAGCGTGTCGTCGATCACCTGGCGGACGTGTTGTCGCATCGTGACTCCCTGGGGACGCGGCGGTCACAGCTCTCTGACGCCGGGTGAAGTGAAGGGTTCGGCTCAGTACCCGCGCAGGCGCAGCAGCAGCGGCGCGAGGATGTTGGGGGGGATCTGAGCGTAGGTGCCGAAGTGCATCGAGTAGTTGCCGCGGCCCTGGGTGAGCGTGCGCAGCGAGTCGACGTACCCGAACATCTCGGACAAGGGCACCTCGACGTCGATGACCTGCAGCGAGCCCCGCGAGCCCATGCCCCGAATGACGCCGCGGCGCCGGTTGAGATCGCCCGTCACCGCGCCGTAGTAGTCGGCCGGCGTCGTCACCTCGACGCGCATCACCGGCTCGAGCAGCGCGGGGCTGGCGGCCTTGCAGGCCTCGGCGAAGGCCATCGACGCCGCGATGGTGAAGCTGATCTCGTCGGAGTCCACCTCGTGGGCGCTGCCGTCGAACACCTCGACCTTCACGTCGATCAGCGGGTACCCCGCCACCACGCCGCGGTTGAGCGAGTTGCTCACGCCCATCTCGATGGCGCCGAAGAACTCCTTCGGCACCACCCCGCCCGCGATGGTGTTCTTGAACTCGTAGCCCTTGCCGGGCTCGTTGGGCGACACGCGCAGCTTGACGTGGCCGTACTGGCCCTTGCCGCCGGTCTGCTTGACGTACTTGCCCTCGCCCTCGGCGGTCGCGGTGATGGTCTCGCGCCAGGCGACCTGCGGCTTGCCGACGTTGGCCTCGACCTTGTGCTCCCGCTTGAGGCGGTCGACGATGATCTCGAGGTGCAGCTCGCCCATGCCGGCGATGATCATCTGCCCGGTCTCGGCGTCGGTCTTCACCCGGAAGCTGGGGTCTTCGACCGAGAGCTTGGCCAGCGCCGCGACCAGCTTGTCGGCGTCTTCGGTGGACTTCGCCTCGAGCGCGAGCTGGATCACCGGCTCGGGGAAGTCGATCTTCTCGAGCAGCACCGGGTGCGCTTCGTTGCAGAGCGTGTCGCCCGTCACCGCGAGCTTGAGGCCCACGATGGCGCAGATGTCACCGGCGTAGCACTCCTGAATCTCGTCGCGCTTGTCGGCCCGCATCTGCACCAGCCGCCCCACCCGCTCGCGCTTCTTCTTGGCGGTGTTCCACACCGCGGTGCCCGACTCGAGCTTGCCCGAGTAGACGCGAATGAACGTCAGGGTGCCGAAGGCGTCGTTCATGATCTTGAACGCCAGCGACGAGAACGGCGCGTCGTCGTTGGTCTCGCGCACCACGTCTTCGCCGTCGACGCTCTTGCCGTGCACGGGCGGGCGGTCGCTGGGTGACGGCAGGTAGTCGATCACCGCGTCGAGCAGCGGCTGCACGCCTTTGTGCTTGTAGGCCGAGCCGCAGAACACCGGGAACACCTTCATCGCGATGCAGCCCTTGCGCACGGCCGCGCGGATCTCGTCTTCGGTGATCGAGGCGCCCTCGTCTTCGAGGTAGCGCTCCATCAGCCGATCGTCGAGCTCGGCCACCGTCTCGAGCAGCGCGGTGCGGGCGGCCTTCGCGGCGTCGGCGAACTCGGGAGGGATCTCGACGGCCTCGTACTGGCTGCCCTTGTCGGCGTCGTGAAAGACCAGGGCCTTCATGCGCACCAGATCGATGACGCCCTTGAGCTCCGACTCCTTGCCAAGGGGCAGCTGCATCAACAGCGGCCGCGCGTCGAGGCGCTCACGAATCGAGGCCACCGACATGTCGAAGTCGGCGCCCAGGCTGTCCATCTTGTTGATGAAGCAGATGCGGGGCACGTGGTGCTTGTCGGCCTGCCGCCACACCGTCTCGGACTGGGGCTCGACGCCGTTCTTGCCGTCGAAGACCGCGACGGCGCCGTCGAGCACGCGCAGGCTGCGCTCGACCTCGATGGTGAAGTCCACGTGGCCGGGGGTGTCGATGATGTTGATGCGGTGCTTGAGCTCCCGCCGCGTCCAGAAGCAGGTGATGGCGGCCGAGGTAATGGTGATGCCGCGCTCGCGCTCCTGCGGCATCCAGTCGGTGGTGGTGGTGCCCTCGTGCACCTCGCCCATGCGGTGAATGGCGCCGGTGTAGAAGAGAATGCGCTCGGTGGTGGTCGTCTTGCCGGCGTCGATGTGCGCCATGATGCCGATGTTGCGGTAGCGCTCGAGGGGGTATTCGCGGGGCATGACGGGTTCCTGAGGTGGCGAAAGACGGTTGGTCTTTCGCACGGACGCCCGGTTTTTGTCCCCTTTTTCGAGCGGCGCATACGGGCGGGCATGCGCGTTCACCTCCCCCTCGTCGTCGTGTCGCTGGGCCTCCTCGGGTGCGGCAGGCCCGCGTTGGAGCGTGACGTCGAGCCCGGGCCGACGAGCGCCGACGCGGGGGCCTCTCAGAGCGCCGCGGGCGCCGCGCACGACGCGGGGGGCGCGTCAGACGCCGGCGCCGCGGCCGACGCAGGGCTGGCCCACGACGCGGGCAGCCACGAAGACGGGGGCACGGCGAGAGACGGTGGCCCCTCGCTCACCTGGGAGCGGGACACCCGGCCGATCTTCGAGCGCCACTGCACCCGGTGTCACGAGTCTGGGAACCTCGGCGTCCCCAGCTTCGCCGACCGCTTCGCGGCAGTCGCAGCGCCGTCGCTGCGCTGCGCCAACCAGACCGTGGGGACCTGCATCGGCTGGGTGCTGACCGTTCAGATGGTCGAGTCGCAGGGCCGCTGCCGCACCTGGGACCCGATGGCCTTTCACCGCGAGAGCTTCGCCTGCGTCAGCCAGCAGGACGTCGCGGTGGTGCAGGGGTGGATCGCCGGCGGCCTGCGCGAGCGGTGATCACCGCTCCCCCCAGTGCAGCTTGGTGCGGAGCACGCCGAAATAGTCGAGGTTGGGGTTTCGAATGATCTGCACCCTCGACGGCGACTTCATCACCTCGAGGCGGTCGCCGAGCTTGAGCGCCTGGCCGGCCTGGCCGTCGATGGTGAGGTAGACGTCGCTGACCTCGCTGGTGAGCTGCACCACCAGCGGCTGATCGGCGGGCACCACGATGGGCCGCTGGGTGAGCGCGTGGGGGCAGATGGGCGTGACGATCACGCAGTCGATCGACGGGTGCACGATCGGCCCGCCGGCCGACAAGGAGTACGCGGTCGACCCGGTCGGCGTCGAGAAGATCACCCCGTCTGACTTGAAGGTCGCCACGTACGCGCCGTCGAGCCACGTCTCGTGATCGGCGATGCGCGCCAGCGCCGACTTCGCGATCACCACGTCGTTGAGCACCTCGTCCTCGAGCACCGTCTTGCCGTCGCGCACCAGCTTGCACGAGAGCTTCAGGCGGGAGTCGATGCGCGCGGTGCCCTTGATGGCGCTCTCGAGCACCGTCATGGCGTCGGCGACGGGGATCTCGGTCATGAAGCCCAGCGAGCCCAGGTTCACGCCGAGAATGGGCACGGGCTTGCCGCGCAGCAGGCGCGCCGCGTGAATGAGCGTGCCGTCGCCTCCGAGCACCACCACCAGCTCGGCGCGCGCGCGCAGCACCTCGGGGGTCGAGGCGGCCCACCCGAGCTGCTCGGCGAAGTGCCCCTCGACGAGGAAGTCGATGTCGGGGTGGGCCTCTTTGAACTGCCGGGCGAGCTGGGCGGCCTCGTCCTTCTTCGGCTTGGCGATGAGGGCGATGGTCTTCACGGGCGGCGGGGAGCGTAGGCCGCTCCCTGCACCACGTCACGGCATCACGCCGGCGCGGTCTCGAGCCCGACGCGGCGGGCCAGCTCGGGCCGGCGCAGCTTCCAGATGACGCCGTCGAGCCAGTAGTGCGAGAGCGTCAGGGTGATCCACACCACGCCGCCCCAGGTGGCGAAGTTCCACCCCGCCTCGCGGGTCACCAGCGAGAGCCCGTAGATCACCCCGTACACGGCGCCGGCCAGCGACAAGAGGAAGGCGACGTACAGGGTGCCGCGCTGCCAGCCCGGCTGCGAGAGCCACGAGATGATCTTCGCGTTCGGGTCGACGCCGCTTCGCCAGGTGTTGCGGTGGTAGAAGCGCACCATGCCGAGGTACTGAAAGCCGTGCCAGCAGGCGGCCGCCGCGAACGCCGAGGTGTCGTCGGTGGTGATCATCTGGAACGGCACGAAGAAGCCCAGGAACGCGCAGAACAAGAACCCGAAGCGCACCCACGCGGCCTTGGCCCAGGGCCGGTCGTGCTCCCGCACCCGCTGCGCCAGGTAGACGCCGAAGAGGCCGAGCACCGGCACCAGCAGGCCCAGCACCACCTCGCGCGGCGGCACCACGTGGAAGATCTCGGTGCCGAACAACATGCGAGGGCCGGTGTGCAGGCGGTACAGCACGCACCACACCACGAACAGCAACAGCATCGGCCGCTCGAGCTTGAGCGCCAGCGACGTCTCGGGCTCGCCCGACTTGCGCTGGTAGATGCGCAAGATGCCCCAGTTCTGCGCCACGAAGTGCCAGGTGGCCCAGTAGAGGATGGTCGAGTTGAGCAGGCGCGCGCCCGGGTAGCCCGCCTTCCAGGTGACGAGCGCCACGAAGACGAAGATGAGGCCGGGCATCACCAGCAGCGCGATGGGGCGCTCCTTCACCTCGCGGCGATCGAAGTAGACCCGGCTCCAGGTGGCGATGAGGTGCGGGCCGTTCGACACCACGCCCACCGTCGCCAGCACGTAGAACGGCTCGACGTGGAAGACGGCGGTCGCGGCCCACGCGATCAGCACCACCGACGCCGACAAGAAGAAGAACAGGAAGTCCTGCACGGGAGAGATGATCGACAGGCGCGGGGCGGCGGCGACGGACATGGCGGAAAAGGCTCGTAGCAGATGCTAGGCGGGCTCGTCATGACGCCTCCGAGGTTGGTGCTGCTGCGGCCCCGAAACGCCGACAACCTGGGCGCCATCGCCCGGGTGATGAAGAACTTCGGCCTCGCCGACTGGGTCGTCGTCTCGCCCAACCCGAAGCTCCTCGAGGTGCCGGGGCTCAACCGGCTGGCGGTGAAGGCCGGCGAGCTGCTCGAGAGCGTGCGCCGGCTCGACACGCTCGAAGAGGCCGTCGCCGACTGCTCCTTCGTGGTGGGCACCACCATGCGGCTCATCGAGGGCCGCCGACGGCACACGCCGCGTGAGCTGGCCGCCGAGGTCGTCGATCGCGACGACGCGCAGTGGGCCCTAGTGTTCGGCGACGAGCGCAACGGGCTGACCCAGGACGACGTGCAGCAGTGCCACGCGCTGTCCTTCATTCCCTCGTCCGACGCGCAGCCGTCGCTCAACCTGGCCCAGGCGGTGGGCGTCTACGCGTACGAGCTGGCGATGGCCTCGCGCTCGACGAAGGCGGCCCCCACGCGCGCGCTGGCCGACGACGCCACGCTGCGCACGGTTCGGGCCACGCTCGACGAGGTGCTGCGGAGCTCCGGCTTCCTCCAGCACGACGATCGCCACGCCGTCGACGATCTGACGGCCACCCTGGTGCGCTCGCGGCTCTCGAAGAAGGAGGCGGGCCTGTGGATCGCCGCGCTCAAGTCGATCGCCAAGCGCCTGCCCTCTTCTTCGCGCTGACGTTCCACGGCATGCTGGGCGGTCACGTGTCTCGCATCGGCTTGCTGGCTGTCACCACGGCCCTGACGTTGATGGGTTGTCCGTCGAACCCGACCCCCGACGGAGGGGCAGGCGGCGGCGCCAGCGGTGGCGGGGACGCCGGAGGAGGCACCGCGTCGACGGGGCGCTGCGAGCTCGACGATCTCGAGGGCTTCGTCAGCGGCGGCGCCGGCGCGCTGCGCCTCAAGCGCGTCGAAGCGGCGAGCGAGCTCATCGGCGGGCCCAACGCCCACGGGCGGGTGGGTGACTACCTGTTCGAGAACGAGAAGATCCGCGTCATCGTTCAGGGCGACGGCCGCGTCTTCGGGCCGCAGCCGTTCGGCGGCACCATTCTCGACGCCGATCTCAAGCGCGCCGGGCCCGGCCGCGATCAGTTCGGCGAGACGGGCCTGCTCTACAATTTCGGGCGCACGCTCAAGCCCGAGCGCTTCGAGATCCTCCGCGACGGGAGCGACGGCCGCGCCGCCATCCTCGCCGTGACCGGGCTCGACGAGGCCAACGACTACCTCTCGATTCGCAGCCAGCTGGTGGCGTCGCTGGGCCGGGCGCCGCTGGCCGACCCCTACGTGGCGGTGCCGCTGCGCATCACCAACTACTTCGTGCTCAACCCCAACGAGCAGCGGCTCAGGTTCGTGTCCAGCCTGTGCAACCTGAGCCAGACGCAGACGCTCGAGCTGTCGGTCGGAGATCTCACCGACCCCGGCTACGTGCTCGAGTTCTTCAACCCGCGCGCGTGCACCAACGGCTTCGGCTTCGGCGGCCTCTGCTTCGGCCTCGATCGCATGAGCTGGTACGGCTACCAGGGCGACGGCGTGGCCTACGCGTACGCGCCCTACCGCGTGGGGCGCCCCAACCTCCCCGAGGGCCAGAACGCGGTGCTCACCGTCGCGGGCATCACGGGCTCGATCGTGGGCGCCGATGGGCTCAACGGGCTGTTCGCGTGGGTGCAGCCCTCGGCCGACGTGCGGCCTGGAGAGCTGCGGCTCCCGCCCCGCGGCTACGGCGCGTTCGCCCGAGACTTCTGGGTGGGCGCCGATCTCGGCGAGCTGGGGAGCCTCATCGAGCAGGGCCGGGCGTCATCGACCTCGCGGGTCGGCACCATCTCAGGGCTGGTGCGCTCGTCAGGCGCGCCGCTGCCCAACGCGAGGGTGGTGCTCAACTCAGGCTCGACGCGGCACGTCTTCTTCACCGGCGCCGATGGCCGCTATTCCGGCGTGGCGCCAATCGGCGGCTACGACGTCTCGGCCTGGGCGCCCGCGCGCCTGCCGAGCGCCTCTTTGCGTGGCGCCCTCTCGGCCGACGCCGTCACCACGCTCGACTTCACCCTGGTATCGCCGCAGCCGCTGACCGTCACGGTGCGTGAAGCCAACGGGGGGCCCCTGCCCGCCAAGGTGACGGTGCTGTGCACCAACGGCCCGTGCCCGGCGCCGCAGCGGCAGCTGGTGCTCTACGCCGACACCCCGAAGGATCCGATGCCCGACTCGGTGCGCGAGATCGCCTACGTCCCCGCGACCGGCACCCTCACCCTGCCCCTCCCGCCGGGGCAGTACCTCGTCGTCGTCAGCCGCGGGCCCGAGTACTCCGTCTTCCCCAACACCTTCCCGGCCACGCCGGGGGTCGCCGTCGATCTGCGCACGGCGCCCGCGACGGTGAACGCGGTGCTGGCGCGGGTGATCGACTCGACCAACTGGATGAGCGCCGACTTCCACGTGCACGCGGTGAACAGCCCCGACAGCATCATCGACAACCCGACGCGCGCGCTGTCCTTCGCGGCCGACGGGCTCGACGTGATCGTCAGCACCGACCACGACGTGGTGACCGACTTCGGGCCGGTGATCGCGCAGACCGGGCTGTCGCCCTTCCTCGCCACGGCCATCGGCGAAGAGGTCAGCCCGATGGAGTACGGCCACTACAACGTCTTCCCCATCACCCGCGATCCCGCCGACCCCATCACCGGCGGCGCCATCGACTGGGCCGGCGCCACCGGCCCCACCTTGAGCGCCGCTGAGATGTTCGCCGAGGCCCGGCGCAAGGGCGCCCGCACGGTGCAGATCAACCACGCGCGCGGCTCGCTCGGAGGCTTCACGGCCCTGAAGGTGGACACCGACACCTTCGCGACGCGCATCGACCCGCGCGTGCTGCGCATGGCGGAGCAGCCGGGCGCGACGGGCGACGACTCGAAGCTCCTCTCGGCCGACTTCAACGCCTTCGAGCTGCTCAACAACGCCGAGGACTCGTACGACGCCAGCGGCGACATCGCGCACTCCAAGTTCAACGACTGGTTCGTCATGCTCTCGCGCGGCCTGCGCATCGCGGGCACCGGCGTGTCTGACACGCACTACGGCCGCATCGGCACCGGCTGGCGCACCTGGGTGAAGGTCGACGCCGACACGCCGATGGCCTTCTCGGCGAACCAGCTCGCCGACCGGCTCAACGCGCAGCAGGCCACCGTCGGCAACGGGCCCTTCGTGACCGCGCGCGCGTTTCGCGTCGACGGCAGCGGGGCGATGACGACGGTGCCCGTCACCATCGGCGGCACCGTGCCCAACGGCGCAGGCGACGTGGCGATCGAGCTCGACGTGCAGGTGCCCGAGTACCTCGACGTGACGCGCGCCGAGCTCTTCTGGCACCGCCCCGAGGACGACGCGGCCTGCCCGCTCGACGCGTCGAGCCCCCGCGCGAGGACGACGCGGGTGGGCTGTGACGGGCGCTCCCAGAACAACTGGCCGGCCCCCAACGCGACCCAGGCCATCACGCTCGCAGCGGGAGATCTCGAGGTGGCCGTCACCGAGGCCGGCGTGTCGTACCGCCGCTACCGCAAGCGGGTGACGTTCCGGGTGCCCCGGCCGACGTACGACACCTGGGCCGTCGCGATGGTGTACGGCTCGAGGAGCCTGGCGCCGCTGGCCTACAACCCGCCGGGCCTGATGGGCGGCGTGACGGGCGCCGCGCCCTTCGCCATCACCAACCCCATCTACGTCGACGCCGACGGCAACGGGTTCGACAAGCCGCCCTTCAACCCGGCGCGGCCGAAGGCGGGCGTGCGGCCCTTCGGCCCCGCCCTGCCTGACGCGCCGGTGCAGTCTCCAGACGAGATCCTCCCCCGGTGGCGCGACGCCGTGCACTCGCACTGAGCCATCTGCGAGGTGGCGCGCGCTCGACTCGGTGACTACTCAGGCCGCGGAGGGTCGATGTCGAAGCGTCGTTCGCAGGCGTTGTCTTCGTTGCAGGGGCTGTTGACGTCGGGCGTCGTTCGTTCGGGTCTCGGCCTTCGTCGGCCAGGACTCGCTCGTGAGCGGGCCGATGGTCGAGGTGCCCGCTGACTGGAACCGGCCCTACACCTTGACGGTCGAGGCCCGCTGACGCCGAAACCGCCGCCGGCCGCAATCCCCGGCTGGCGGCGGCGTACAGCCTCGCGTGCAGCTCTTCCTCGCAGTGGGTGCCGCGATCTGTGTCGCTCTCGGCATCTTCAACCTCAAACAGGTCGCGTACTTCGACGGCGATCGTGACGCGCACGCGAAGCGCTCGTTTCAGCTCGATCACGTGCCCCGCCACCCCTTCGCGAAGCGTGCCCGCGCGCGAGGCCTGGTGCTGGTGGCGTTCGGCCTGCTCATGACGGCAGCGTTGATGCTGACGAAGGCGCTGAGCTGAAGCGCGGCGGCACGATGACGGTGAGGGTCGCCAGCGCAAGCAACGCAGCGGAGCGGACAGCGCGCACCGGCGCGCAGCCCAGGCTGAAGCGTTCGCTCACGATCACCCCCGCGTCGCGCGGATCATCCTGGCGGGCCTGGCCGCCACCTGCTCCAGCCCGCCGGCGGCGTCGACGAAGCCGTGCGATCGAAACAGCGCGGCGACGGCCTCGGGGTCGACCACCTCGAAGTGGTGGGCGCGCCCCTCGTGACGCGCGCGCATGCGCTCGAAGAACGGGTGCGCCGGATCATCGAAGTCCTCGTCCACCAGCAGCACGCGGCCACCCGGGCGGAGCACCCGCTCCAGCTCTTTCACGGCGCGCGACAGGTCGGTCCAGTGGTGCACCGAGTTCACCGCCCACACCGCGTCGACCGACCCCGCGTCCAGCGGGAGCGACTCGGCGGACCCATCGACCACCGTGATGTTCCCGCGGTGCGCGCTGGCCAGGCGCCGCAGCGCGAGCAGGCTCCGCATGAAGGGCGTGGGATCGACCGCGAGCACCTGAGCGCCGCTGCGCGCCGCCGACACCGTCGCGGGGCCCATGCCGGCCCCGAGATCGACGACGCGTTCACCGGGCTCCGGGCGCACCAGCGCGACCACCGCGTCGCTCACCGGCGAGCGCCACATGTACGGGAGCAAGGTCAGGTAGCGCACCGCCCCACGCAGCCCACGGTCGTGCGCGTGTCCGTGTCCATGCGCGTGGTCGTGTGCATGCGCGTGTCCGGCTCCGTGCGCCTGGTCCTGTCCATGCGCGTGTCCGTGGTCGTGATGGTCGTGGTCGGTCATCAGGGCAGTATGGCGCCGGGGAACGGCGAGGCGTCGAGGTGTGAGAGACCCTAGCGCGCTCCATTGGCCTGGACCGCGACGTTCGGGTCTCCTGAGCGCACGACGGCGGACATCACGGAGCTCCACCTGGGTCGGGCGTCGTGGTCTCGATGAAGTCCGACGTTCGCGCCTCCGGAGCGCGCGACGAACTCCAGCAGGCTCGGGCGTCGTGGGCTCGATGAAGTCCGACGTTCGCGCCTCCCGAGCGCGCGACGGACTCCAGCAGGCTCGGGCGTCGTGGGCTCGATGAAGTCCGACGTTCGCGCCTCCCGAGCGCGCGACGGGCTCCAGCAGGCTCGGGCGTCGTGGGCTCGATGAAGTCGTTCACCGCGAGCGGTTCGCTGGCGGCGGACTACGACTCCGCCGGCGCTGGCACTGGCAGCGGCGCGGCGATCGGCTCGCTGGCCTTCGCCCCCGACACCCGTTGGAGCGCCGCGACCAGCGCCACCATCAGCGACAACCCCACCAACTGGTGCGCCACCCCCAGCCACAACAGCCGGCCCTCGTAGACCGACTGCACGGTGGTGAGCGCGCCGAGCGCGGTCTGGGCGATCACCAGGCCAAGCACCACGTGCCGCGTGCCCTCGAGCACGCCGCGCGCGCGCCACCACCACGCGAGCAGCCCCACCACCAGGCCGTACGCCAGGGTGCGGTGAACGAGGTGCACCGCGAGGGGGTCGTTCCACCACCAGCCTCCGCCCCCGAGGACGGCGCGGGGCACCCACTCCCCGTTGATGGTCGGCCAGGTGGGCGCCACCAGCGCGGCCTTGAGCCCCGCCATGAAGGCGCCCCACGTCAGCTGAATCGCCAGCGCACCCAGCAGCCA
>JACSRE010000373.1 GCA_014879945.1 Myxococcus sp. | reverse complement strand
GATCACGTCGAGGCGGTCTTGTCGATCGTCACGCACCGCTTCCGTTGTTCGATCTCAGGCCCTTACTGGCATTGCATCCAATAACTCGACGATCCGTCCTGTTGCTGCGATTAGCTTTCTTGGAACACAGCAGCTCTTCTACAAGAACGCGAACACTGGCGCACTCAGATATGCATACAAGGCAGGAACGGGTGGCGGCGGTTGGACAATCTGGACTGCAATGGGCCCCAACGCCAACTTGTCCGGATTCAACTTGCCGCACACGCTTCCAGTCGGTAATCGTATCGCAGTCGCTGCGGTAGCCAATTCGCTTCACGCTTTCATCGACCAGTCACCAAGCGAAGTAAGGCATTTGTGGTGGTCACCGAGCACAGGTTGGCGACTCGCGGTAAACCCCGTTTCCACGATTCATCCAACGCTCGCCTTCTCAGCCACAAGCTACCTCGGTGGTTGGTCACTTCTGGCCTGGAAGAGCACGCCGTCTTTTCCCGTCGTGTATGGCGAGCATTTGAGGGGCAGGGCGGACGACGATGACCAAGAGCTTTCCGAGAATTTCTATCCTGACTATTATTCGAATAGGCCCGCGAGCTTGGACGCTTGGATCGACGCGTTTGTCGATGGAGAAGGGTATCTCAACGTCCACGTGACGCATCGCAACCCTGCCGGCGCTCATCTTCACGATCAGTTCTGGCGTTGATACCTACAGAACAGTTGATACCTACAGAACAGCCTGTGCCTTTGACACTACTGTCGCTAAGAAGGTCTGCAGCACCGCTCTTGCTTCTGAGTTTGGTGATTCTCTCTGTCTTCGGTTTGACGGTTCTTGAACGACAGAGCGCCTTCGGTCAGCTCTCGTACGGCCATCACGAGTGGCTCACTGCACACGCGCTCAAGTTCGCAAGAACCTGGTGGCACGAGGGCGCGAGCCACCTCGACTTCTTGATGATGGAGACCCCTCAAGACCTCGAACATCCGAACCTGGAATCTCGATCCGTCTACTTCTCGTACCCGCCGGGGGCAGCCTTGATGCCCTATGCGTTCGCTTGGTTGCTGAGAGTTGAACCATCGGTCAGATTCTTGATGTCCTACAATCTGGCCACACACCTGTTTGTCTCGCTGTGTCTCTCGGTAGCTGTCTGGCTCTGGCTCTCCTTTCAGATTCGCGCGCCGAGATTCCTCGCTGCCGCTCTGTCTGGGGTTTCTTATCTGCTTCTCCCTGGGCCAATGTACTGGCAACAGAACGTGTATTTCACGGACACCGCGGTAATGGCGCCATTGGCGCTTCTGTTGGGTGTCGTTGTGGTTGAGAGGAAAGGGACGTCGGCTCCGTCAAAGTTCATTACTGGCTTTGCGTTTGCCTGGGGGTTCGCAACCGATTGGTTCTTCGTCTCTGTGGCGTTGGTCTTCGTTGCCATGCAGGTGTTCGAGTTCCTGATTGTTTCTCGATCGTTCGCGCGTCTTGCGGCAAGGCTCGCTCCGCTTGCGGTCTCTGCTACTCTCGTCCTGGGTTTCTACGCTTGGCAACTCACAAGGCATGAGTTGTGGTCGAAGTGGAAGGAGAAGCTTGCTCTGCGTACCTATGGGACGGGAGATGGAGCGGATTTGCTTTCGTCGAACTTCAATCAGGTCGTTTGGGGGACGTTCTCCCGCGAGCAATATGGATACGTCGGGAATGCTCTAGTCGTTCTCTCGGTGCTGTTTGTTGTTGCCTGTGTCTATGCGATGGCGCGAAGACTACAGCAGGCAGAGGTCTGGTGCGTTCAGCGCGCGACCTTTGTCGCGCTCGCGATCGTTGCGCCGATTCTTCATACCTATCTATTCAAGAACCATAGCTATCTTCACGACTTCTCTGTTCTGAAGTTTGCCCTGCCGCTGAGTTGTATTCCGTTCGCGATTCTGCCGGCAGTGATCGCGCGTCGCTTCGGCGAGCCCGGGCGCCGGTTGATTCCTGTCGTGGCTCTCATTCTTGGTCTGGTCTACGTTGCTGTGCTTCATAGACGATATCCGGGCATGGTTCCTCCGAGGAATCCGGAGATCGCGCAGATGGGCTACTTCGTCAATAGGGCGACAGCCTACGACGACGTCGTCTTCTCGTCCCTTGTCAAAGCAGAACCGTACCCGTCAGAACCACACCTGCTTTCGCACTCGCTCAAGCTGATTCATCAGGTGGAGGGGCTCGAGCAGTTGCGCGGCTGGGTTCAGCAGCTGCCAGCAGCCGCAAATGTTGTCTGGTTTGGAAGTACAGAGAGCAAGGAGGTGCCGCCCGGCGGCGAGAGCGTCTGGGCCACTGCTGGCCGGACTTCTGAGGGCCCGCTGTATCTGCTTCGATTGCCTCGCGATGTGTTCCTGAAGAACGTTGCCAACTAGCCGGGTTGGTAAACAGTACAGTCGAACTGGCGCTACGGCAGCCGCCACGCGTAGTTCGGGTCAGGCCTGCACGGGCTGTTGGGTACTTTCACCAGCACGAAGCCCTTGTCCTCGGCGAGCGGCGGCAGCGGGTTGCCCTTCGGCACGATGGCGTAGTTGCAGGTGCCCGCCTGCGCGCAGTCGTACGGCCAGCCGGGAGAGAAGAGCGGCGCCTTGCGGTGCAGGTACGTCGCGCCGCCCATCCACGCCGGGTGCACCGGCGTGAAGAGCCCGCACAGGTCTGCCTGCGCCGAGGCCATCAGCATGAGGCGGTTGACGGGGCCGTTGTCGTCCCACGCGCTGTCGTTGTCTCGGCCCGGGTACTGGCCGAGCTGACCGAAGGTGAGCGACGACGCGGTCGCGGCCGAGTGGAGCGACGCCAGCACCACCACGCCCATGCCCACCTGCCGCAGCCGCTCGATGGAGAGGCCTGAGACGCCGACGCCGACCAGCGCCGCGAGCATCGGCAGCATGGGGAGAATGAAGCGGTACTCCTTGTGCGGCGAGGCCGAGTGCAGGGCGAAGAAGAGCAGGGCGAGCGCGATGAGGGCCGGCGCGCGCCGCAGCGACAGCAGCAGCCCGCCCACCAGCGCCGCCGTGACGAAGGGCATCGACGTCCACAGCCGCTGTGCGAAGAAGTACCAGGGCGCCACGCCCCAGCCCGCGGCCTTCCCCTCGATGAGGTTGAAGCGCAGGTAGACGACGGCGGAGTGGAACCAGCCTCCGAGCTTCGCGCCGGGTGCCTGGCTCCAGGTGAAGGCGTCGAGCGCGCCGAACAGCAACGCCCAGAGGCCCAACACCACCGCGACGTCGCGCAGCGCCTTCCACTGCCGACGCGCAGACAGCACACCCACCACGCCGACACACAGCACCGCCGACTGCAGCCGGAACAACACCGCCAGGCCAAGCAACGAGGCGCCGAGCCAGAGCAGCCTGCGCGCTGAGCGGGAAGGCGTGGCGCCGAACGCCTCATCGACCCGCGCGCGGTCGAGCACGAACGCCAGGCCCCAGACGATGGGCAACACCGTGGCGTTCTCGCTCATCGCGCGTGGCGCGAAGTACAGCACCGGGCCCGCCAGGCTGAAGACCGACGCGCAGGCCGCGGCGGGCAGCTCGTCGGCGCCGACGCTCCGCGCCAACCGGTAGGTGCCGAGCGCCGTGCCCACCGACATCAGCACGAAGAGCCCCTTCACCGCGGGGATGTACTGGGTCGGCTGGTCGGCGCCGAACCAGGCGCAGACCTTCATCACCAGCGCCACCAGGCCCGGGAGCGCCCAGTTGCGCGCGCCGTCGATGAACTCCCAGGGAATGAGCCCGTGGCCGAACACCAGCGCGTGGGCCGGCTCGAACGACTGGTAGATCTCGTCAGGCCAGAAGATGCCGTCGTCGCTGCCGATCACCCGCAGCCGCAGCCACAGCCCGAGCGCCATCGGCACCAGCAGGAGCACCTGCGCAGGGCGGCTGAGCGGCATCGGCCGCGCGTGTACCAGCGCCTCCCTCATGCCGCCACGGTGGTGGCGTTGGCCAGCCGCCAAGCCAGCGTTCGCGCAACCCCTCGCGTTCTGGGCACGCTTGAGGCGAAACTGCACGGCCTGCATCGCCGATGACTCCTTACGTCGTCGCACCCGTCGCTGGAGCTCCCCATGACCATTCGCCGCGCTGATCAGAAGCCGCCTCCGCCGCCCCCGAAGGCCAGGCCGGTCAAGGCCGCGGTGAAAGCTGGGGTGGGGGCGTCGGCCTCGGGCTCGGTCGCACGCACCGTGAGCGGCTTCTCGGCGGCCGTCCGCGCGCCCGTCGCGTTGGCGGCGCCGGTCGTGCATGGGCTCCTCAGTGGCAAGGTCGCCGTCGCCAACCACCGCGCCACCGAAGCCATCGGGCTGGCGCGCAGCTTCCTCGGCGGGGCGCGCGACCTGGTGAGCGGCGCGCGTGACGTCGCGACCGGAATCGGGAACGGCGCGCGCGACCTCATCAGCGGCGTCGGCACGGTGGCCGGCAACGTCGCCGGCGGCGTGAGAGACACCGTCCGCACGTTCCTCTCGGACCCCGGCGCCGCGGCCGACAAGCCCATCGACCGCGCGAACATGACCGGCCTCGACAAGGCCATCGTCAACGCCGCCGGCCTCGACCGCATGACGCCGGGTCAGAAGACCACGGTGCAGGTGAGCGCCAACGCCGAGCTCGCCGCGGTGCTGGGCGTCGACGTGGGCGCCAAGGTGCAGGTGTCGATCGAGCGCAGCACCGACGACCCGAACAAGTTCAAGATCGCCGTCGGCGGCGGCGCCTCGGTCGCAGGCAAGGTGACGGGAGACACCGCGGGCGCCGAGGCCAACGTGGGCCTGGCTGGCGAGGGCACCGCGGGCTTCGAGCTGACGGTGGACATGTCGAAGCCGGGTGGCGCGACCGAGCTGGCGGCCTTCGCGGCGCAGACCGGCGCGCTGGCGGGCATCGCGTCGCTGCCCGGCGTGGGCCCCGCGGCGGCGACGTTCCTGGCCGGCGTGCAGGAGCTCCCCGGCGTCAACCTGCCCGGCGAGCCGATCGACTTCATTCGCAACCACCTCTCCGCGGTCGAGGTCGGCGTCGGCGGAAAGCTCACCGGCATTCTCGGCGGCACGCTCGGGCCGGGCGTCGAGGGGCAGCTCGCCACGTACCTCAAGGGCGGCGGGCGCGTGGAGTTCAACGACAACGGCACCCTCACCGTGAAGGCGACGGTCGCGGGCGGGGTCGAGGGAGAGGTGAAGGGCGCGGTCGGCGGTGGTGGCGCGCAGGCGGCCATTCGGCTCGCCGGCGGCCAGGCCGAGGTGGCGTTCGAGCGCAGCCTCACCCTGCAGCCCGGTCGCCCACCGAAGGTGCTGTCCGAGGGCTACAAGGCCACCATCACGCTCGCGGGCGACGTGGCGACGCAGGGCGGGCAGGTGAAGCTCGAGGTGAGCGTCGACCAGCTGCCGCCGGCGATTCAGGAGCGGGTGATGGGCGCGCTGCTGCGCGGCGACACGCAGCGGGCCTCAGCGCTCATCGGAGAGGCCGTCGACCAGGGGCAGGTGAAGGCCTCCATCGCCGCCGCTTCGGTCACCAACGTCTCGGGCGAGCTGCAGCTCAAACCGATGGAGCTTGGCGTCGGCGGTGGCGTCACTTTGGGCGGGCAGCTCACCAACGAGGTGCCGGTCGCGGCGGGCTCCGTCACGCTCACCAGGAACGGCGTCAAGCTCGAGGCCTCGGCGTTCGGCTACCCGGCGGGCACCGAGCTGACGTGGCAGCAGGTGCGTGAGCTGACGAAGCGGATTCCGCCCGTCGTCACTCACTGATCGTCGACGAGCTCGAGATCGAACGTGCACTCGCCCGGCCCGCTCAGACAGGGGCCGCGCAGCCTCAGCCCCGTCGTCACGGCGGGTGAAGCGCCAGGCGTCCCCGGAGACTCCTTGAGGAGCGACGAGAGCGCGTAGCGCTGCGGCCCGGCCGGCGCGCGTGAGGTGGCGGTCCGGTCCGCGCTCACCCGCTTCACCGTCACGCCCGCCTCGACGGTCAAGGTGAGGGTGTGGCCGTCGGCGGTCCACCGACCCTCGTCGCGCACCAACGCCTTCGTCGCGAGCACGCCGGTGCCCGAGGCCTCGACGCTGGTGAAGCGATAGGCGCCGTCGGGCTTCAGCAGCAGCTCCACCACGCTGCCGGGCGGCCACTTCTCGGTGAGGCCCGCGTCCGACGGCAGGCGCGCTTCGTCGCCGGTGAAGCCGCCGCGGCGCTGCCGCCACCGCCCGCTCAGCTCGCCGTCGAAGCCGGGCTGCTCCACCACCTTCGTCGCGATGGGCTCGACCCTGGCGCCCGAGAGGAAGAGCGCACCGACGACCAACGCGCCGACGACCACCGCCGCGCCGACCGCGACGGCCATGAGGATGAGGAGCATGGCGGGCACCTGCTTGTTCACCCGCCGCAGTGGAGACGCGCTGGCCCGAAAGGTCCAGCAGGGAAGTCGGCGCTCAGTGCTTCGCCAGGCGCTGCTTGAACTCGGTCAGCCGCTTCTTGAGATCGCCCAGCACCTCGGCCGAGACGATGCCCGCGCTGCTGACGGCGCGATCGAGCTGCGGCTCCAGCTTCGTCCACTCCTCCTTCAGCTCCATGCCCGCCAGGTGCAGCTTCACCCGCACCTCACCGGCCAGCGTGCGCAGCTCCTGGTTCAACGTCGTCGTGTCCTGCTTCGCGTCTGCCATGGGAGACCTCCGGTTCGAGAAAGGTGGAGTCTCGCCAGTTCAAGTCGCGTGCCCACGCCCCAACGGACTGGAACTTGGCGAGTGAACGGGCAGCGCGCACGCAACGGTTGCGGGTAGAACGTGCCTCGTGACGACGACGCCGACCTTCGAGCTCTTCCATGCCATCGCCGACCCCGCGAGCGCGAAGGTGCGCGCCTGGGTGGTGGACCACGACTTCACCGAGCACGTCCGCTTTCGCAACGTCTCGTACGCCGAGGTGCAGGCCGACCTGACGGCCCGTGGTGGGGCGCAGCCACCGGCGCTGTGGGACGGGGCGACGCTCCTGGCGGGCGCCGACGCCATCATCGCCCGGCTCGCCGCGCACGCTGACGTCGGGCGGCGCTGATGGCCGCGGTGTGCCCCGACTGCCGCAAGACGATGCAGGCCTTCTACGTGCCCGCGAAGGGCCGCGCCGGCGAGGTCGAGCTCGATCGCTGCAGCCAGTGCGGGGCCCTGTGGTTCAACGCCGGCGAGCTGGAGCAGGCGCTGCAGAAGACGGTGCGGCGACGCCAGGGCACCTCGAGCCGCAGCTGCCCCGCGTGCCGCGAGAAGCTGCAGCCCGCGGTGCTCGACGGCCGCATCGACGTCGAGCGCTGCGGCACCTGCGAGGGCGTCTTCCTCGACGGCCACGACGTCGACGCCCTCTCGGCGAAGCGCGCGTCCTCGCCGTCCACCGCCGCGGGCAGCGGCTTCGCCTGCGAGGGGTGCGGCGCGCGCCGGCCGTTCGGTGAAGCGACCAGCACCCTCACCGGCCTCATCTGCGCCCGCTGCGTGGCGAGGGCGCAGCCCGTCGAGGTGCCCGCTGAGCTCGAGAAGCGCTCCGCCCTCGGCCGGTTCTTCTCGTGGCTGGGCGCCTCGGAGCGCTGACGTCGTTGAGAAGCCCGCGGCCCTCCGCTATGGGCGCAGGGCCAATCACGACCGGAAAGAGGAACTGGCCCGCCCCATGGACACGAGCAACCTCGACCTCAACGCAGTGACGGCCTTCGTGGCGGTGGTGGAGCACCACTCCTTCCGCGCCGCGGCCCGCAGCCTGGGCGTGCCCAAGTCCACCATCAGCCGGCGGGTGGCGCTGCTCGAGGGCCAGCTCGGCGTGCAGCTGCTCCAGCGCACCACCCGCACGGTGACGCTCACCGACGTCGGCGAGGCGTTTCACCTGCGCTGCCACCAGGCCCTGGGCACCATCAGCGACGCGGCGCGCGAGGTGCGCCAACACGAGACGTCTCCGCACGGGGTGCTGCGGCTGACCGCGCCCATCACCTTCGCGGAGCATTACCTGGGCGACCTCATCACCGAGTTCCTCACCGCCAACCCCGAGGTGCGCGTGACGCTCGACCTCACCGATCGCTACGTCGACCTGGTGGCCGAGGGGTACGACCTGGCCCTGCGCGCCGGGCCGCTGGCCGACTCCACGCTCAAGGCGCGGCTCCTGGGCGTCAACCCGTTGGTGCTGGTGGCGAGCCCGAAGTACCTCAAGCGCCACGGCACCCCGCGAACGCCGGGAGACCTGCTCGACCACGACTGCATCGTCTTCGCGAGCACCGAGCGGGGCGCGAAGTGGCCGCTGCTGCTCAAACGCAAGGTGACGCCGGTGCCGGTGCGCGCGCGCGTCGCCGTCAACAGCTTCCTCCTGGCGCGCGACTTCGCGGTGGCGGGGCTGGGCGTCGCGCGCATGCCCGGCGGCTTCTCGTCGGCGCTCGAGGCCTCGGGAGAGCTGGTGCGGGTGCTCACCGAGTTCGAGACGCCGCCCGCGCCACTGCACGCCGTCTTTCCGCCGGGGCCCCACCTGGCCCCGAGGGTGCGGGCCTTCGTCGACCTGCTCGCCGCGAGGCTCGACGGCGACTTCGCCTACCCGGCCAGACGGCGTTCCTGAGTGCCCGCGCGCGAGCCCGTGCTACACGCCGCCCGTCTCCTTTTCCCCGAGGACGTCACCATGCGCCGCTTCGCCCTGCTCACGCTGTGTCTCGCCACGGTCGCCCGCGCCGAGTTCAAGGCCGCCTACGTCGACTTCCAGCGCGCGCTGGTCGAGGTGGAAGAGGGCCGCGCCGCCCGTCAGCGGCTGCAGGTGAAGGCCGACGCGCGCAAGAAGGAGCTCGAGGGCGAGAAGGTGTCGCTCGAGCAGGAGGCCGAGGTCTTCAAGAAGCAGGAAGCGACGATGGACGACAAGGCCCGCCGCACACGCGTCGAAGGGCTGATGAAGCGCCAGCAGGACCTCGCCGACAAGGTGCAGAAGGCGCAGGTCGAGATCTCCGACGCCGAGCGCAAAGAGATGGCGACCATTCTGCCGAAGTTCGAGGCCATTCTCGGTGAGATCGCCCAGCGTGAAGGCCTCTCGATGGTCTTCGACCGCGCCAGCTCGGGCCTGGCCTGGGCGCCGCCGTACCTCGACCTCACCAACGAGCTGATCCGCACCTACAACGCGCGCAAGGCCGGCGCGGCGAAGGGCGCAGACGCTCCGAAGGCGGCCGACGCCGCCAAGCCGAAGGCCGGTGGCGCGCCGACGAAGTGATGGCCTCGACGCGCACCGTCGCCCTGCTGTGGGCCGGCGTGGCGCTGGCGCTGGTGATGGGGCTGCGCTTTCGCGCCCGGCAGAACGCCGGCCACGCCAAAGGCGGCCGCATCTCGAACCCGAAGGTGCTGTGGCTGTTCTTCGCCATCTGGTTCTGGTTCGTGGAGTGCGCGGTGCTGGCCTTCGAGCCGGCGCTCCCGTTCGCGTTCCGGGTCATCGTCGGGGCCCACGCGGTCTCGATGTACCTGCGCGGCGTGGTCGAGCTGGTGATGCTGCACGTGACGAAGAACTGGCGGCCGCCCATCGGCATCGCGCACGACGCGCTATGCATCGCCGTCATCGTCGCGCTGGTGGTGGCGCAGCGTGAGGCGCTCGGTGACCCTGGCGCGTGGGGCCTCTGGGCGCCGCTGCTGGTGGTGATGCTGCTGTTCAGCCTCGCGGTGGAGCTGCTCTACGCCGCGCTCTTCTTCCGCGCCGTCGAGGGCAAGACGACGGGCGACGACGGCATCTGGTTCGCCGACCCCGACAGCCCGCGGTTTCGGCGCATCAACCGCATCACCTTCGCCTGCAACACCCCCCAGGTGCTCTTTCAGCTCGCGCTGCTGGGCGCGCTGACGCTGCGGGCGTGACGCGTCAATGCACGGCGTCGGCGTCGAGCCCGCGCACCCACGCCACCACCTCGCGGTCCTCGGTGAGGCCGGTCTCCAGCAGCCGCTCGAAGGCCACGCGCGTCGCCGCCATCGCCTTCTGCTCGTCGTTGATGGCGCGGTAGAAGTGCGAGAACAGAATCGGGCCGAAGCGCTGGTAGAGCTCCAGCGACCGCGCGATGGGCGTCGCCTCGGGGGTCAGCGTGCGCTTGACCCGCTTCACCAACAGCTCGAGTTCGTTCGTGTTCATCACCGGGCTCCTCGTGAAGAGATGCCCGGTTGTCGGCCGCCCCGCCGGTGAGGCGCGACAGGTGGGTGGACACCTTACGCCACCGGAATTCGCCAGGAAGTTCAGGGTGTTCGAGCGCGCTACCGCAGCCGCACGTCGTAGGCGATGGAGCCCGGCCCCACCTCCACCCGCTCCAGGCGGGCGTCGAGGTGGCCCGCCTCGAGGAAGGCCACCAGCCCCGCGCCCAGGCAGTGGCCCATGCTGACGCTGGCGGCGGGGAAGTCGCTGAGGCGGGCCTCGAGGGTGACGTCTTTCACGGTGAAGACCATGGTGCCGCGCGAATAGAACTGGCTGAACGCGCGCTGCGTCGAGGCGAGCGCGGTGCGCAGGTCCTCCATGCGGCTGAGGGACTTGAAGGTGCCGGCCAGGTTTCGCTTGGCGAGCATCGTCCCCACCTCTTGCGCGCCCGAAGGCGCCCCCGCGTACTGGTGCGTCACCAGCCACTCGATGGCGCCGCAGTGCAGCTCGCCGGGGACCCAGGCCACCGGCAGCACCGCGCCGTCGTCGAAGAGCGCCGCGTGCTGCGGAAAGGCGGCCTCGAGCGAGGCCAGCGTCTCGGGGCCGAACTGCTCACGCACGCACGCGAGCAGGTTCAGCCAGGCGAAGCCTTTGACCTGCAGTGGCGCCCCCATCACCCGTGCACTCTGCCCGTTCGTGAGCCTTTGGGCTACCGCGCTTCCTGACAGCGCCCGTCGGCGCTCACCCAGACGTCCAGGTCGTCCACCTCGATGACGCGACCGGCGGTGGCGCCCTCGTCGACGAACATCAGGAACACCTCGTCGCCGGGCTGGGCGCGCTGGTCGACGACGATGCTGGGCGGAATGCGCGCCCAGTCGGTCACCGGGCCCGGCAGGTCGAACTCCTTCCACTGGTTGGTGCGGTTGGCCGCGTACAGGCGCATGGTGACGACCGGCGCGGTGCTCTTCACGTACGCGGTCGCGCAGTAGGTGGCGCCCTCGGTGACGGCCAGCTTCCACTTCGACGAGAACTGGTTGTTGAAGAGGCCCGCGGCGACGGTGAACTTCAGCCCGTTGCCCGAGCGGCCCGCGGCGCGCTCCACCTTGCCGGCGGCGCCGTCGCTCTGGAACTCGAGGGTCGGGTCGCCGCACTCGAAGAGGCCGTTGCGGGCGAGGTTGGGCGGCGACTTCACCGGCACCGAGCAGGTGGCGCCAGCGTCGGGCGTCGCCATCGTCTGCGGCCCGCAGGCCGTCGTCATGAGCACCATCGTCGTCAGAGCCGCAAGTCGCATGGCGCGGGTTTGTGCCCTGTCGCGCCCACCCTGACAACCACCGCCTGCGTCGTTGAGCCGCGCCCCGAAGCGCGCGATGAACGCGCCCGCATGAGCGCCTACGAGGTCGTCGACATCTTCACCGATGGAGCCTGCCGCGGGAACCCGGGCCCGGGCGGGTGGGGCGCGCTCTTGCGCTCGGGCACCCGCGAGCGCGAGCTCTTCGGCGGCGAGCCCGACACCACCAACAACCGCATGGAGCTCACCGCCGTCATTCGCGCCCTCGAGGCCCTCAAGCGGCCCATCAAGGTGCGCGTGCACACCGACTCCACCTACGTGCAGCAGGGCATCAAGACGTGGATTCACGGGTGGAAGAAGAACGGGTGGAAGACGAAGGCGAAGGAGCCGGTGAAGAACGCCGACCTCTGGCAGGCCCTCGAGGCCGCCGCCGCCCAGCACGAGGTCGAGTGGCTCTGGGTGAAGGGCCACGCCGGCCACCCCGAGAACGAGCGCGCCGACGCCCTCGCCAACAAGGGCATCGACGCCGGCTTCGCCGTCCGTTAAAACGGACGAATCGCCGTCCCCTCCGTCCAACAGGAAATCAGCCCATGCGCGCCTCTTCGATTCTGCAGACCATCGGCAACACGCCCCACGTGCGGGTGAACCGGCTCTTCGGCGCCGACCACGAGGTGTGGATCAAGCTCGAGCGCGCCAACCCCGGCGCCAGCATCAAGGACCGCATCGCGCTGTCGATGGTCGAAGACGCCGAGAAGAAGGGCCTGCTCAAGGCCGACTCGGTCATCATCGAGCCCACCAGCGGCAACACCGGCATCGGCCTGGCGATGGTGTGCGCGGTGAAGGGCTACAAGCTGGTGCTGGTGATGCCCGAGTCGATGTCGCTCGAGCGCCGCCGGGTGATGGCCGCGTACGGCGCCACCTTCGACCTCACGCCGCGTGAGAAGGGCATGAAGGGCGCCATCGCGCGCGCGCAGGAGTTGGTGGCCTCGACGCCCAACGCGTGGATGCCGCAGCAGTTCGAGAACGAGGCCAACCTCGAGGCGCACCGCCGCACCACCGCGCAAGAGGTGCTCGCCGACTTCCCCGAGGGCCTCGACGCCATCGTCACCGGCGTGGGCACCGGCGGGCACATCACCGCGCTGTGCGAGGTGCTCAAGCCGAAGTTCCCGACGCTGAAGGTGTTCGCGGTCGAGCCGGCGAAGTCACCCGTCATCTCGGGCGGCGCGCCCGGCCCGCACCCGATTCAGGGCATCGGCGCCGGCTTCATCCCGAAGAACCTCAAGCCCGACCTGCTCGACGGCGTCATTCAGGTCGAGCACACCGACGCGTACGAGTTCGCCCGGCGCGCGGCCCGGGAAGAGGGCCTCTTCGTCGGCGTGTCGTCAGGCGCGTCGCTGGCCGCGGTGAAGCTGAAGCTGGTCGACCTGCCCAAAGGCAGCCGCGTGCTCACGTTCTGCTACGACACCGGCGAGCGGTACCTGTCGGTCGACGGCTTCCTGCCGTAGCGCCCGCGAATCAGTGGAGCGCCGGGCTGAAGGCGTGAATAGTGCCTTCCGGCGCGTCGTCTGCCCGCGCGCTCTACCTGCCCATGAACCGACGCCTCCTGCCCCTCCTCGCGGTCTTCACCCTCGTCACCTCGGGCTGCGCGTACCTGCAGCAGTTCCTGAAGACGGCGTTTCAGCAGCCCTCGTTCCGGTTCAAGAACCTCGGCCTCGACGGCATCTCGCTGGCCGGGTTGACCCTCGACACCATCTGGGAGCTCAACAACCCGAACTCGGTGGGCCTGTCGCTCGCGAGCATCGAGTACGCGCTGTCAGTCGAAGAGAAGCAGGTCATCTCGGGCGCGCCGCCGCAGGGCCTGCAGATCGCCCCCCGCGCCGCCTCGGACCTCCACTTCCCCGCCAACCTGCGCTTCCAGGACCTGGCGGCCGTCATCGACACCTTCCTCGACAAGGACTTCGCCTCGTACCGCGCGTCGGGCGCCATCGGCGTCAACACGCCCATCGGCGTCATCCGCCTGCCGCTGGCCACCGAAGGCCAGTTCGAGGTGCCCAAGGTGCCGCTGGTGCAGTTCGGCAACCCGCGCGTCACCAACGTCACCTTCGCGGGCGCCACCATCGAGTTCCCCCTCTCCGTCACCAACCGCAACACCTACGCGCTGCCCATCAGCGGCGTCAGCGGCAACGTCTCGCTCGCGGGCGCGAACATCGGCACGCTCTCGACCGGCGACCTCGGCAGCATGGAGGGCAAGGGGCTGAAGAACGTGACGCTCCCGCTCAACGTGAACTTCCTTTCGGCGGCGAGCGCAGGCATGGCCATCGCGCGCGGCGGCAACGCGCAGGTGGGCTTCAACGCGCAGGTGCAGTCGGGCGGCGTCGGGCTGCCCATCAAGGTCGACCAGCTCGTCAACCTGCTGAAGTAGTCAGCCCCGCGCGAAGACGATGGCCTCGCGCTTGAGCAGCCGCGTCTGCGCGAACAAGGCGACGGCGGTGAGGGCCAGGCACACCGCTCCGGGAATCAACACGTCGCTGAGCGTCACCGGGCTGCCGCGGAACATGCGCGCCAGCACCATGTTCTGCCCCATCGCCGGCACCAGCAGCTGCCAGGGCGCGTCCTGCAGCGAGAGGAACATCGACAGGCTCGGCGCGATGGACACCAGCGAGACGATGTAGCTGGTGCTGGCCTGCGCCTCTTTGTGGCCGCGCGCGAAGAGCGCCGAGAGCATCAACAGCGACGACACCAGCAGGCAGAACGGGCCCAGCACCGCGAGCGTGAAGCCCGCCTCTGAGACGCCGAACTGAAACGCCGCCGACAGCCCCTCGTCACGCACCAGCTGGCCGGCGACGGCGAAGCTGCCCACGGTGCCCGAGAGCGTCACCAGCGACGCCAGGCACACCGCCAACCACTTGCCCACCACCAGCGCCGCGGCGCTCACCGGGTTCATCAGCAACGGCTCGAGCGAGCCGCGCTCCCGCTCGCCGGCCGTCACGTCGATGGCGATGGCCAGCGCGCCGATGACGGCCGAGACGAGAGCGACCAGCGGCACCATGAAGAGCAGCCGCGCGGCGTTGCCTCGCGTCGCGCCCAGCGCCACCACCGTCGTGCGCACGGGCCGCAGCAAGGCCGGGTCGACGCCGCGGATGAGGAGCCGCTGCACGCCGAGCTCCTGGGCCCAGCCGTTCACCAGGCGCTCCAGCGTCATCGCCGCGGTCACCGACTGCGCCCGGTTGGCGTCGTGCAGCACGGTGACGTCGACCAGCTTGCCGTGGCGCACGTCGGCCTCGAAGCCGTCGGGCACCATCAGCACCGCGTCGTCGAAGCGGCCGGCCTCGATGCGCGCGCGCACGTCGTCGGGCGGGGCGCTCACGGTGCGGGCCTGGCGCTCGAGGAAGTTCACCAGCGCGGGCGCGGCCGCGGCGTTGTGCACCAGCACCTCGCGCGCCTCGGCCTTCGACTTCAGGTCGCTCATGAACTTCGACAAGAGCAGCAGCGTCACCGGCCCGCTCACCAGCGCGGTCAGGAGCACCACCATCCACACCCGGCGGTCGCGCACGCCGTCGAGCACCTCCTTCTTCAGCACCGCCCACAGTTGCTGCACGTCACACTCCCTGTCCGAACGCGAGCTCGACGAAGGCGTCTTCGAGCGAGGTCTTCCCGGTGCGCGCCTTCAGCTCCTCGACCGTGCCCTCGTGCATCGTCTGGCCCTTCGCGATGATGACGACGCGCTCGCAGAGGGCCTCGACCTCCTGCATCACGTGGGACGAGAAGACGAGGCACTTCCCCGACTCCTTGAGGCGCACCAGCATGCGCCGCAGCGCGCGGGCGCTCACCACGTCGAGGCCGTTGGTGGGCTCGTCGAGCAGCACGTGCTTCGGGTCATGCACCAGCGCGCGGGCCAGCGCGACCTTGAGCTTCTCTCCGGTCGAGAAGCCCTCGGTGCGGCGGTTGAGGAGCGGCTCGAACTCGAGCAGGTGCGCCAGCGAGGCGATGCGCTCCTCGAGCGCCGGGCCGCCGAGGCCGCGCAGCTCGCCGTAGTAGCGAATGTTCTCTCGCGCGCTCAGCCGGGTGTAGAGGCCGCGCGCGTCAGAGAGCACCCCGAGGTCGGCCCGCACCTGCCGCTCGTTCGTCACCACGTCCACGCCGCCCACCTGCGCCGAGCCTGAGTCGGGCTTCACCAGCGTCGAGACCATGCGCAGCGTCGTCGTCTTGCCGGCGCCGTTGGGGCCCAGCAGCGCGGTGATGGCGCCGTCGGGCGCGGTGAACGAGACGCCGCGCACCGCGTGAATGACGGCGCGCTGCCCGCCGCGGCCGGTGGTGAAGGTCTTGGTGAGGCCGTCGACACGAATCATGGCGCCGGCGCCTCGAAGAGCGTTGGCGGGGGGATGGAGGCCAGGCAGCCTCCGTCGAGCCCCTCGGCTGAGCCTTTGGTGATGAAGGCGTGCACCAGCGTGGGCCCGCAGCCCGCCATGCTGACGCCGTGGCCCAGCTTCGGCGCGACGAGGTGCGTGCCCTGCTTGAGGCCCCGCGCGACCTCGGCGGCGTGGCGTGGGGGCGTGGCCGGGTCGGCGCCGCCAGACAGCAGCAGGGTCGGGGCGGCGAAGGCTGGCGGCGCGAAGAACCCGGGCGGCACCGGGCGGGTCGGCCAGCCGCGGCAGGCGCGCTCGTAGTCGTCGATGAAGGTGGTGCCTGCGCGGGTCGAGGCGACGGCCGCGCGGTCGGCGTCGGTGATGCGCGGCACGTCTTCGGAACACAACACCGAGAAGTGCATGCCCGCGTAGAGCGTGCCGCCCCCGAGCCCCGCCTGGAGCCCGATGAGGGAACGCCAATCACCGTCGGCTGCGCGGGCCACGGCCGCCGGGAGCGCCGCCGCCAGCATGGGCGCGTACAGCGGGCTCCTCAGCAGCGCGAGCCGTTGGTTCCTGCGCAGCGACGCCTCGACGGGCGTGCCGAAGTAGGGGTCGGTCACCGCCTGCGTTCCCGCGTCGGCGCGCAGCACCACCGCCATCGCCTCGAAGAGCGCGCCGCCGTCGAGGCAGGCCGTGCAGCGGGCGAGGAGCTGGTCGAGCGCGAGGTCGGTGTCGAAGGCCAGGGCGACGGGGAGCGGCGTCGTCGCGGGGGCGACGCCGTCGATGACGACGGTGCGCACGGAGTCGGGGAACTGGCGTGCGTACTCCATCGCCGCGCGGGTTCCGTACGAGGCGCCCCAGAGGTTGACGGCGCCGTAGCCGAGCGCGCGCCGCACGGCCTCGACGTCGCGCACCGCAACCCACGTCGCGTACTGGGCGAGGTCGACGCCGGCGTCGGTGAAGCCGTCGCGGCACGCGATGAGCCGCGCGTCGTTGCGGGCCTCGTCGAGCGTGTCCACGAGCGGAGCTCTTCCAGGCCAGTCTTCCGGGCACTGCAGCGGCGCGGAGCGACCGGTGCCGCGTTGGTCGATGAAGACGAGGTCTCGGCGCGCCTCCAGTCCAGCGAAGAGAGGGGCGACGCCGCCGGCGAGCTCGGTCGCGGCCTGGCCCGGGCCGCCGGCGAAGACGAAGAGCGCGTCGCGCAAGGGCCGAATGCCCGTCGCGGGCACGATGGCGGCGTGCACCCGCAGCTTGCGGCCGGCCGGGGCGTCGGGGTTCTCGGGGACCTCGAGGTCGAAGCAGCGGGCCTCGCGGGTGACGCCGGGGAGGACGCAGGGCGTGAAC
>JACSRE010000435.1 GCA_014879945.1 Myxococcus sp. | reverse complement strand
TGCCGCCCCCGCGCGCCGCCGCCCCGGCCCAACCGCCGCCCCCGCCGTCGGAGGAAGGCATCGAGATCGACCTCGACGTCGAGCTCGAGCCCGAGCCGGTGACGACGCTGAGCGGGCTGCCGTCGATTCCGCTCTTCTCGACGCTCACCCAGCAGGAGCTCAAGGAGCTGCTCAGCACCGCCATCGAGGTGCGCTCCTTCACCACGGGCGAGGCGCTGCTGACCGAGGGCGCGCCGGGCGACTCGATGTTCGCCCTCGTCGAAGGCGACGCGGGCATCTACCGGGGGTTCGGCACGCCGCTGCAGCGCCGGGTGGCGAGCGCGACGGCGGGCGACATTCTGGGCGAGGTGGCGATGGTGTCGGGCGCGCCGCGGGTGGCCAGCGTGGTGGCCGAGTCAGACGCCATCGCGCTCGAGATTTCGCGCGACGCGATGGCGAAGGTCGTCACCGCCCACCCGCGCGTGAAACAGATGCTGAGCCTCTTCTACCGGGAGCGCCTGCTCGCCAACGCGCTGCGCGCCTCGCCCATCCTCCGGGGGCTGCCCGAGTCGGACAAGGCGGCCCTGGCCGGCAGCTTCAAGGTGGGCACCTACCCCGACGGCGCCGCCATCATCACCGAGGGTGAGCCGTCGCACGCCGTGCACATGCTCCTGCGCGGCGCGTGCGCGGCCAGCCACCGCAGCGGCGAGCGCTACCCCGACCTGCGAGAGGGTGACCTCTTCGGCGAGGTGTCGATGCTCACCGACGGCGTCGCCACCGCGACCGTCACCGCGCTCGGCCCGGTGCTGACGCTGAGGCTCTCGGCCGACGACTTCAAGGCCCGCGTGCTCCAGGACTCGGCCGCCCTGCTGGCCGTCAAGAAGCTCGCGCAGGCCCGGCTGGCGCGCACCGCGAAGCTCGACGCGCAGACCGTCGAGGACGCCGACGTGGTGGAAGACGCCCGCGTCTGACCCAGGCTACTTCGCGGCCGACAACACCCGCACCCGCTCCGCGAGGTTGTGGGTGAAGAGCTGGTAGATGCGCAGCGCCGCCGCCGGCGCGCCGAAGACGTACTGGTGAAACGCCTCACGCGAGATGAACAGCACCTTCACCTTCGAGCGGGCGGTGACGCGCGCCGAGGTGGGGCCGTCTTGCACGAGTGAAATCTCGCCGAGGTAGCCCCCGACGCCCAGGGTGTTGAGCAGCCGCGCGCCCGGGTCGGCGCCGGCGAAGACCTCGACCTGCCCCTCGACGATGAGGAAGAGGCCGCGGCCCGGCTGGCCCACCTGAATGAGGTGCGCGCCCGCCTCGTACGTCTCGAGCGTGCAGACGCGGTACAGCGCCTTCATGTCGTCGAGGGCGAGGTCGGCGAACATCGGCAGCGCCTTCAAGAAGCCGTAGGCGTCGGGGCCGGGGGCCGGCGGGGCCACCACCTTCCCGGTGACGATGGGTGGGCCGTCGACCGCGGGCAGCGCCTTCAGGCGGGCGAGCACCCTGGCGGCGCCGTCGGCGTTGCCGGTGGCGTTGAGCGCGGCGGCCAGCAACGAGAGGAAGCGCGCGTCGTCTTTCGCGGCCGGCGCGTGGCGGGTCGTCTCGGTCAGCAGCTGCGCCGCCTGCTCGGTGTGGCCGTGCTGGAGCATCAGCGCGCCCAGCCGCGAGGCCAGCGCCAGGTCTCCCGGAGCGGCGGTGAGGCCCGCGCGCAGCGACTCCACCTCGGCGTGCACGTTGTTCAGCGTGCGGAACGCCTCGGCCGCCTCGAGGTAGCGGCCGCCGCGGGCGAGCGCCTCGGCGGTGCGCTCGGGCGTGCCGGCCTGCCGGTAGAGCGCGAGCGCCTGGTCGGTCTTGCCGGCGCGCTCGAAGGCCGCCGCCGCCTTGAGCACCTCGCCGCACTTCTCCCAGCAGGTGGCCGCCGAGAGGAAGTCGCCGGCCTGCTCGAAGGCCGCGGCGGCCTCGGTGTCGAGCTTCGCGTACTGGAACGCGCGGGCGGCGGCGCCGAAGTCGCGCGCCTGCTTGAACATCTTCGCGATGGCGCGCCTGGTCTCGAACGAGGCCGTCGAGGCCTCTTGCAGGAGGCCATCGCGCGCGCCCGCGCCCGTCTCTTCGTAGTGCTTGGCGGCGCCGTCGATCTCGCCCTTCGCCACCATCTGGCGGAGCTCCACCACCGGCCCCCCCGAGGGGACGAAGCGGCCACCCTGCTCGTCGTCGACGAAGTCGAAGTCTGCGTGCATGGCCGGGAAGCTACCGGCGCGCTCTCAGTCCGTCACGACTCCTCGCGGGCCCAGTGCACCCGGTTTCGGCCGGCGCGCTTGGCCGCGTAGAGCGCCTCGTCGGCGCGGTGCATGAACGTCTCGACGGTGTCGCCGGGCCGCAGCAGCGTGCCGCCCATGGTGGTGGTGATGCGAATGCCCTGGTCGTTGCCGGGGTGGGGGAAGGCGCCGATGGCCGCGCGCAGCGACTCGGCGCGGTTCCTCGCCGCGTCCTCCGAGAGGTCGGCCAGCAAGACGATGAACTCGTCGCCGCCGATGCGGCACGAGAGGTCGGTCTTTCGAATCTGGCCGCGCAGAATCTTCCCCACCTCTTTGAGCACGAAGTCGCCCGCGGCGTGCCCGAGGGTGTCGTTGACGGGCTTGAAGTGGTCGAGGTCCATCGCGATGAGGGCCAGGCCCGTCGAGATGGCGCCGGCGCGCTCCATGAACATCGGCAGCTCGGCGTCGAAGCAGCGGCGGTTCGAGAGGCCGGTGAGGCCGTCGGTGCGGGCCGTCTCCTCCTCCTGCGTCAGGCGCTGCCGGGTGAACTCGAGCTTCTTGATGGTCTCGGTCAGCTCCTCGTTGCGGCGGCGCAGGTTGCCGACGAGGTTGCGCTCGGCGTCCACGAGGAAGGCGCAGGTGCGGCGCAGCAGGGTGAAGATGGCGTTGGGGTGCGTCTGCTGGAGCTTCTCGATGCTGGCCTGGTCGAGCAGCTGCAGCCAGGTGTCGGTCACCGCGACGATGGTGGCGCTGCGCTTGTGGCCCGGGTTGATGAACGAGAGCTCGCCAAAATACGAGCCTGGCCCGTAGGTGCGCACGGTGGTGCCGGTGTGCAGCCGGGCCTCGGCCCTGCCGGTGATGAGGAAGAACATCGACTCGCCGGGCTCGCCCTCGGTGACGATGGCCTCTCCCGCGACGCACATGCGCAGCGAGCCGGCCGCGAAGATGGCCTGCACCTCGGCCTCGGTGAAGGCGTGGAGCGGAGAGTCGGCCGGGAAGCTCGAGCGCATGGCCGTCGATTCTAGGGCCGGTTTGGCGGCTCCGGCGAAATTGCCAACGTCACCCTCGATGCTACGACTTTCGCGGCCCGGCCGGCCCCCGGCCCC
>JACSRE010000059.1 GCA_014879945.1 Myxococcus sp. | reverse complement strand
GACTTCCAGTGCCCGTTCTGCTCGCGCGTGGTGCCGACGATGAAGCAGATCGAAGACACCTACGCGAAGGACGTGCGCATCGCCTTCCGCCACCAGCCGCTGCCCTTCCACAACAACGCCAAGATCGCCGCCGAGGCGTCCATGGCCGCCCACGAGCAGGGCAAGTTCTGGCCGATGCACGACAAGCTCTTCGCCAACCAGCAGGCCCTCGATCGCGCCAGCATCGAGCGCTACGCGCAGGAGCTCGGCCTCGACATGGGCAAGTTCAAGGCGGCCCTCGACTCGAACAAGTTCGCCAAGAAGGTCGAAGCCGACAGCGCTGACGGCATGGCGGTCGGCGCCAACGGCACCCCGACGTTCTTCATCAACGGCCGCGAGTTCGTCGGCGCCCAGCCCTTCGAGGCGTTCAAGGGCATGATCGACGAAGAGATCAAGAAGGCCGACGCGGTGCTCGCGCGCGGCGTGAAGCTCGAGAACGTGTACGCCGAGCTGCAGAAGGAAGCCGGCAAGGCGCCTCCTCCGGCGGCCCCCGGCGCGCCCGAGCCCACCAAGATCGTCAACGACATCAACATCACCGGCGCCCCGGCCTCGGGCCCGAAGAACGCGCCGGTCACCATCGTCGCCTTCTCGGACTTCCAGTGCCCGTTCTGCTCGCGCGTGGTGCCGACGCTCCACGACCTCGAGAAGCAGTACCCCGGCAAGCTCAAGGTGGTCTTCAAGCACCAGCCGCTGCCCTTCCACAACAACGCCAAGCCGGCCGCGATGGCCTCGATGGCGGCGCACGAGCAGGGCAAGTTCTGGGAGATGCACGACAAGCTCTTCGCCAACCAGCAGGCGCTCGATCGCCCGTCGCTGGAGCGCTACGCCGAGGAGCTCAAGCTCGACATGGGCAAGTTCCGCGCGGCCCTCGACTCGAACAAGTTCGACAAGTACGTCACCGACGACTCGAACGAAGGCATGCGCGTGGGCGCCAACGGCACCCCGACGTTCTTCATCAACGGCCGGCAGCTGGTGGGCGCGCAGCCCATCGACGCCTTCAAGGCCGTCATCGATGAAGAGCTGAAGAAGAAGTAGGCAGCGCGTTCAAGCGCGTCGTGACTGCGGCCGGTGCCTCCTCCTGGGAGCACCGGCCGTCGTCTTTTCCGGGAGCAGGGATGACAGGCCAGGGCCCGGGCGTTAGGAGCACCGCGCCCGTATGAAGACCGTCGCCGCGCCAGACTCCGCCTGGGAAGCGCGCCTGCGCTGGGGGAGCCGGCGGCTCACCGCCGAGGTGCTCGACGGCCGCGGGCGCACCACGCTGAAGCTGGGCGACGGGCCCGACGACGACGTGGCCATCGGCTCCTCGGCCCACGCCACCCTGACGTGGACGCCGGCGGGCCTGGAGCTGCGCTTCACCGCGGGCGTCGAAGGCGAGCTGTCGTCGAGGGGCGACGGCGCCCAGACGTTCAGCGAGCTGCTGCAGTCAGGCCGCGTCGCCGAGACCTCCGACGGCTTCACCCTCGTGCTCGGGCCGGAGGACGACGTGACGCTGCGCATCGGCACGTTGATCGCCGAGGTCCGCAAGGCCAGGGGCCGCTTCTCGCGGCTGCCGCTCGACGGCCGGGCCCTCGTCTTCCTGCTCCTGGCGGTGCTCGCCATCGGCCTGATGGTCGCCTCGGTGATGGCGCCCCACGAGCTGCCGCGCGCGTACTGGCTGAAGAAGGCCGCCGAGCTCCGGCCGCCGCCACCGCCCCTCCCGGGCGCCGGTTCGCTCGAAGGGAGCCCCACGACCGGGGCGCCGCCCGAGCCGAAGACCGCGGCGCCGGCCACGCCCTGAGCGTGAGAATCACCTTGGTGCCGCCGCCGGCCTGGGGCAGAACCGGCCGGCGGTTCTTCTCGGGAGGGCGCATGCGTCTACGGTTCCAACTGCTGGTGCTGCTCGCGCTCAGCGCCTGCACCGCGGTCAGCTACGCCCCGCTGCCCTCGCAGCGCGCCCAGGGGCAGATCTTCGTCAGCGCCGAGGGCCTCAAGGAGCCCTACGAGAGCGTCGGCATCGTGCAGGTCACCCGCCGGGGGGTGCTGCTGTTCGGCTTCGCCGACCCGGCCGGCACCGACCTCGCGGCCGCCGTCAGCGACGTCGAGGGCCAGGTGCGGCGCGCAGGCGCCGACGGCGTCATCAACACCCGCGTCGAGCAGACCAACTACACGACGGCGGCGCGCATCGCGGGGGCCATCTTCTTCTTCGCGCCGCTCCCGGCCGAGGTGACCATCACCGGCGAGCTGGTGCGGCTGCGTCGCAACCAGGCGCCCGCGGGCGTGCCTCCGGCCCTGCCCGTCGCCCCGCCCAGCAACGGAGCGCCGCTATGAAGAAGCTCGTCGTCCTCTGCGCCGTCATCGCGGCCTCGAGCGGGTGCAGCGCCGTGGTGCGCGGCACCCGGCTCTCGAGCGTGCCGCAGGCCGACAACGGCATGTTCCTCTCGACCGGCGGCACCCCCCGCAAGTTCCGCACGCTGGGCTTCGTGCAGATTCGCGGCTACGGGCAGGAGTGGGCCGGCTACGGCGACCTCGGCGACGCCCAGCTCGACGGCACCATTCACAACGCGCTCTCGAAAGAGGCCGCGCGCATGGGCGGCCAGGGCGTCATCAACATCGAGTTCCTCGACGAGAACCCCTCGACCGACGTCGAGAAGGCCCAGCGCGCCTACAACAGCGCCACCTCGCTGCTCAGCGGCCGCGGTCAGATCGAGACCAAAGAGCGGTACGTCACGGTCACTGGCGAAGTCATCGTCTTCACGGAGTAACCCACATGCGCACCACGCTCCTCTGCTTCGCCCTCGCGCTGTCTTCGTCGTGCACCGTCGTCAACTCGGTGTCGCTCCCGTCGGTGCCCGGTCAGCCGGGCCAAGACGGCGAGGTCTTCGTCACCGCCGGTGACATCACCCAGCCCCACGACGTGCTCGGCATGGTGCAGGTGCACCGCGCGGGCGTGCTGCTGTTCGGGCTGGTGGACATCATCGGCACCGATCTCGAGGCGGGCTTTCGAGAGACGCTGATGCCCGAGGTGAAGCGCCTGGGCGGCGACGGCGTGGTGCGCGTCCGCTACCACATGACGCAGTACACGCCGTGGGCGAAGGCGCTCGGCGTGCTGTTCTTCATCTTCCCCCTGCCCTCTCAGGTGACCATCACCGGGCAGGTCGTGAAGCTGAAGGCCGGCTGAGTCAGGCGACGGCGCGCTTCTTCCGCGCTTCCCACATCGGGGTCACGCTCAGCACCACGATCGCGGCGACCACCAGCGCCGCGCCCAGGCCCTCTTGCAGATCGAGCGGCTTGCCCAGGCCCAGCGCGAACATCGTCAGCGTCGCCAGCACGCCCGCCAACACGCTCGAGGCGCGGTTGACCGGCACCGAGAACGAGTTCTCTGACTTGTCCAGCAGCACCAGCGCCCCGAAGATGCCCGTGCCCTGCGAGAGCACGCCGATGAGCGCCGCCCAGCCCACCTCAGGAGACAGGGGCACCTCGGTGAAGCCGCGGCGGAAGTCCTCGAGGCTCCCCTGGCCGATGAGGGCGAACACCCCCAGCGCCAGGAGCGCCGCGGGCGTCGAGATCAGCTGCTCCTCGACGAAGTACCGCTTGGTCACGGTAGGGTCGTCGCTC
Source organism: Myxococcus sp. (assembly GCA_014879945.1). Lineage (GTDB taxonomy): Bacteria > Myxococcota > Myxococcia > Myxococcales > Myxococcaceae > Xiheimicrobium. The sequence goes on along the minus strand of JACSRE010000059.1, from coordinate 13,476 downwards.
TTGGCGAGCCGGCTCATGAAGCGCAGCCGAATGAAGTAGGCCGTGAGGTAGAGCGCGACGTTGAGCACCGCCAGCCCCGAGAACACCAGCTGGGCCCGGCCGACCGTCGCCACCGCGAGCGACAGCAGCGTCAGCCCCAGCGCCAGCCACGAGTACCAGCGCACCTTGCGCCCCGAGAGCGCGTCGACCAGCGGCGCCATCAACAGCACGCCGCCCCGCATCAGCAGCATCATGAAGACGATCGAGACGCCCTCGATGGTGTAGGCGAGCGTGGTGGTGGTGAGGATGGTGGCGCCGCACAGGCCCGAGAGCGCCGTCCACCGCGTCGGCGTCGGCACCTGGAAGCGCCCCACCTTGCGACGGGTGGCGAACCTCCACCAGCCGGTCGCGAAGACGAACACCACCATCGCCAGGAACGACGCCGTCGTCGACATCGGCAAGATGGCGTTGCCCGAGACCTTCGCGCCCAGGCGCCCGTCGCTCAGCGCCTTGGTGAGGGCGCTGTAGGGCGCGTAGGCCGCGAAGTACCCGAAGGCCCAGATCCAGATGCTCGGCCCTGAACGCGGCCGCTCCCCGTTGTTCACCGGGCCAGCATGACCCCTTGTGACGTGGTTGTCACAAAACCCCGTGGGCGCGGCGACGCGGCGTGACTACGCCAGCAGCGACTTCGCCGCCTCGATCACCTTCGCGGCGGTCAACCCGTACTGCTCGTAGAGGATCTTGTCGGGCGCCGACGCGCCGTAGCGATCGACGCCGAGCGCGACGCCGCGATCACCGACGAAGCGCTCCCAGCCCAGCGTCACGCCCGCCTCGATCGACACCCGCGCCGTGATCGCCTTCGGGAGCACCTGCTCCTGGTAGCTCGCCGGCTGGGCGCGGAAGCGCTCCATGCACGGCATCGACACCACCCGGGTGGGCACGCCGTCTCTCTCGAGCTGCTCGCGCGCCTGCACCGCGAGCTGGAGCTCGCTGCCGGTGCCCAGGAGGATCACCTTCGGCGCGCCGCCCGTGGCCTCGGCCAGCACGTAGCCGCCCTGGTGTAGCCCCGCGGCCGGCGCCATCGCCGCGCGATCGAGCGTGGGGATCTTCTGGCGGGTGAGCACCAGGCCGGTGGGGCCGTGGGTGCGCTCGAGCGCGTACACCCAGGCCTCGGCGGCCTCGGCGGCGTCACCGGGCCGAACGACGTGCAGCCCCGGCATGGTGCGCAGGGCCATCAGGTGCTCGACCGGCTGGTGGGTGGGGCCGTCTTCGCCGAGGCCGATGGAGTCGTGCGTCCACACGTGCACGACGGGCAGGTGGTTCATCGCCGCCAGGCGCACCGACGGCCGCATGTAGTCGCTGAAGCAGAAGAAGGTCGCCGTGAAGGGGCGCACGCCGCCGTGGTAGGCCATGCCGTTGGCGATCGCCGCCATGGCGTGCTCTCGCACCCCGAAGTGGATGTTGCGGCCCGCGCCGGTCTGGCCGTCGAAGCTGCCGCCGTCCTTCAGCACCGTCTTGGTCGAGCCGCCGAGGTCGGCGTCGCCGCCGATCAGCTCCGGCACCTTGAGCGCGAGCGCGTTGAGCGCCTGGCCCGCGGCGGTGCGCGTCTCGACGCCGCTGCCGGCCGTGAAGCCGGGGAGCGCCTCGCGCAGGCCCGACGGCAGCTCGCCCTTCATCACCCGGGTGAAGTCCTTCGCGAGCTCGGGGAAGGCCCTGGCGTAGGCCTCGAACCGCGTCGTCCACGAGGCCTGCGCCTGCTTGCCGGTGCCCACGGCCTTCGAGAAGTGCGCGCGCGCCTCGTCGGGCACCCAGAGGGTCTTCTCGGGATCCCACCCGAGGGCCTTCTTGGTCAGGGCGATCTCGTCCTTGCCCAGGGGGCTGCCGTGCGACGACGACTTGCCAGCCTTGTTGGGCGACCCGAAGCCGATGGTGGTCTTGACGATCAGCAGCGAGGGCTTGCTCGTCTCGGCCTTCGCGGCCCGGAGCGCCGCGTCGATGCCGTCGAGATCGTGGTTGCCGTCGGCGACGTTCAGCACCTGCCACCCCCACGCCTCGTACCGCTTGCCGACGTCTTCGGTGAACGACAGCTTCGCCGGGCCGTCGAGGGTCACGTCGTTGGCGTCGTAGAGGCAGATCAGCTTGCCCAGCTTGAGGTGGCCCGCGAGCGACGCGGCCTCCATCGCCACGCCCTCCATCACGTCACCGTCACCCACCAGGCAGTAGGTGTGGTGATCGACGATCTCGTGGCCGGGCTTGTTGAAGCGGGCGGCGAGCGCGCGCTCGGCCATGGCCATGCCCACCGCGTTCGCGTGCCCCTGGCCCAGCGGCCCGGTGGTGGCTTCGACGCCGGGCGTCAGGCCGTACTCCGGGTGCCCCGGGGTCTTCGAGCCCCACTGCCGGAAGTTGAGCACCTCGTCCCACGAGAGCGCGTAGCCGTGCAGGTGCAGCAGCCCGTAGAGCAGCATCGAGCCGTGGCCCGCCGACAGCACGAACCGATCGCGGTCAGCCCAGCGCGGGTCCGCGGGCGAGTGCTTGAGGTGGCGGTTCCACAGCACCCAGGCCATCGGCGCGGCGCCCAGCGGCAGGCCCGGGTGACCCGAGTCGGCCTTCTGGATCACGTCGATGGCGAGGGTGCGCAGGGTGTTGATGCAGAGGAGATCGAGCTCGCGGGTAGAGGTCGTCATGGGCCCGCAGTTAGCAGGCGTTTCAGCCCAAGTCGCGCTCCGGAGAGCGGGCCGTCAGCGCCCGGCGTCTTTCGCGTCACCGCGGAGCGCGTCGGCGAACGCGAGCACGCCCTGCACGTAGGCGTCTTCGTGGTTGTACCCCCACACGGCCTTCGTGCGGTCTTCCTTGAACCCGTGGGCCTGCAGGTACTTGCCGATCGAGGCGATCGAGTCGTCCATGTTGAAGAGATCGATCTGCCCGTCGCCGTCGCCGTCGTCGGCCCAGCGCAGCGACGCCGGCATGAACTGGGGGAAGCCGAGCGCCCCGGCCCAGCTGCCCTTGACCTCGAGCACGTCGATGCCCCGCGCCTTGCCCTGTCGCAGCAGCGCCAGCAGGTTGCCCCGGGCCCGGTTGCGAATCGACTCCACGCGCCGAGCCTGGGCGGCTGGGGTGGCCTTCTTCTTCTCGTCGGCCATCGAGAGCGCCACCGCGCTGGCCTCGTCGATGAAGAAGGCCTGCGAGGTGAACGCGTTGAAGGCGCGGTAGTCGCCGGTGATGGTGCCCAGCTTCGACTCCCACATGAGGATGCCGATGATCACGTTGCGATCGACGCCGGTCTTCTTCTCGGTCGCCTCGAGCCGCGCAGCGTAGGTCTTCGCGAAGGCCCTGCCCGCCTCGACCCGCTCGGGCTTGAGGAACAACTTCATCAGATCGAGGTGCTCCTGGCGGTGCCGCGACACCATCGAGGGCGCGACGATCGAGACGGTCTTGTCGCCGTAGACGTGCTGGGCCCGCGGGTCGTCGAGGAGCGCTTCGGCCTCTTCGGCGGTCAACGGCTTCTCGCCGGCGCCGCCGCCCTTCGCCACCAGGTCCTTCACCAGCGCCGCGCGCGCGGCCGAGCCCTTGCCCAGCTTCGCGCCGAGCGTCCACGAGGCGGGCACCGCGGGGTCGAAGCCGCCGTCCCAGCGCACGCCGCCGTCACGAGGTGCCGGCGCGCCCGCGTCAGGCACGGAACCATCCACCGCCGCGAGCGCGAGCAGGGGCACCACCAGACACGAGAACACGGTCAGCTTCCGCCTTCGCCTGCGAGGTAGCTCAAGATCACCTCGTCGAGGCTCTTCTCGCTGATCAGATCTTCACCGAAGAGCGTCTCGACCCCCACGTTGTTCTCTTTGGGGGCCTCCTTGAGCTGACGGGCGGCGAGCACCTCGGGCGGGAGCGCCGGCGGCGTCAGCGTGGCCTCGATGAGCGGCATCGGCTCGGGCTCGGGCTTCTTCGGCTGGGTGTGGATCTCACCGGGCTGGTACGACGTCGAGTTGCCGACGTTGTCGTAGGCGCCGTTGATGAGGTTGCGCAGCATCTCCTTGTGCTGCTCCTCCATCAGCTCGCGAACGTGCTCCGACAGGTTCGGCGTCTTGGTGATGTCGGCGTAGGAGTTCTTCTTGGTGGCGAGGATGTTCCCGCCCACGAAGAGGTGCGTGATGATGTGGGGGTTGTTCACGCCAGAGTCCTCCGTCTGGACGTGGTACACTTTCCCCTTGTGCTTGATGTTGTGGTTGAAGCCGGTGACGGCTTTCTCGAACGTCTTGGCCATGGCTTGGAAACCTCAAGGCAAGGTAGCAGAAGCGGCGAGCGACCGAGAAGTTTCCGACCAAACGATCAGCGCACACCGTGGCGCGCGAGGTCTTCCGGTGTGTTGAGGCTGTCGAGCGCGCGCGGCGGCAATGCCACCCGAACGTGCGGCACGCCGGCGATGAGCCCCCGCAGCGAGGGATCGTCGTCGAGCGCGTCACGCCACTGGGCCGCGAGGCTGCGCCGGTAGAGCGCGCAGAGCGGCTCGAGCGCCCCCGCGCGCGTCGCCACCACCACCTCGACCCCGTCGACGGCCTGGGCCAGCAGGGCCGCCACGTGCGCGCGCTCGAGGAACGGCATGTCAGAGGCCACGACCAGCACCCAGTCGGTGGTGGCGGTCACCAGCGCCGTCACCACCCCGCCCGGCGCGCCCTTCCCCGGCACCAGGTCGCCCACCATCGCGTGGCCGAACCGGGCGAAGGCCTCGGGCGTGTTCGTCACCACCAACACCTCGTCGCCGTCCGTGGCCAGGGCGAACAGCCGGCTGATGAGCGGGGCCCCGTCGAGCTCCAGCAAGCCCTTCACCCGGCCACCCAGGCGCTTGCCCACCCCACCGGCGATGACCGCGATCGTCAGAGCCACCGCCCTACTCTCGCCCAACCTCTGGAAATCAGAAAATCGGAGCCCCCGGCTTGACGTGAAGTCCCCGGATTCCGTACACCTCTGCCCACTTTCGTTCACACCTCGTCCCTCGCCTCGGAGAAGACGCTCTCATGGCCGACCACCTGCCGCAGCTCGCCTCTCGTGAAGTCCGCACGCGCGTGGCGGTGCCCGTCGCGCCGCCGGTGCTGAAGCCGTCGCTGATTCCGTTCGACGTCATCCAGGACATGGAGCGGGAGACGCGGGTCAGCGAGCAGGAGCCCAGCACCTCGCCCCTGGCGATGCCTGACGATCTGCCCATCTTCACCGAGGTCGACGCCGACCCCGAGGTGGCGCTCTTCGCGCTCACCCAGGTGCGCATGTTCAAGGATCTGCCGACGCGCTCCCTGGAGCAGCTGGTCCAGGGCGCCAAGCAGCTCGAGATCCCCGACGGCGAGTTCCTCTTCCTCGAGGGCGACGAGGCGACCAGCTTCTACGTGGTGGTCGAGGGCACCATCGAGCTCTTGCGCCAGAAGGACGGGCGCGAGGTCGCGCTGCGCCACGCCAACCGCGGCGAGTCGCTGGGGCTGTTCGGGCTGTTCTCGGCGCAGCTGCGCGCCGCGTCGGGCCGCGCCATCGGTGACTGCGTGGTGATCGAGGTCCCCGGCAGCCGCCTGCAGGAGCTCCTCGACCGGGACGACGTGCTGCACGCGCGCGTGCTGCAGATGCACCGCGAGCGCCTCCTCGAGAGCTTCATGTCGAGCAAGCTCTTCAACGACATCGACTCCATCGCCCGGGCCCGCCTCATCGGCCGCTTCAACAACCGCACGGTCGAGACCAACGAGCAGCTGATGATGCCCGGCGAGGTGACCAACCTCGTCGCGGTGGTGACGCACGGCTCGCTGGTGCTGGAGGAGCGCGCGCGCCCCGGTGAGCAGCCCCGCAGGTTCGAGGTGACGCCAGGCCAGTTCGTGATGGTGACGGCGGCGATGACGGGCACGCCCTCGCGGCTGCGCATCTACGCGCCCGAGTTCGCGACGCTGTCGGTGCTCAAGCACAAAGACCTGAACGAGCTGCTCACCGACTACCCCGCGCTGCGCACCCTGCCCCAGCGCCTGCCGACCTTCGCCCGCCAGCTCGACAAGACGGTCTTCTGCGGCACCGTCGGCGTGCCCGGCCTCTGACCCAACCGGCCGGGTCGTCGCCCGCCGGGTCGTCGCCCGCCGGGTCGTCGCCCGCCGTGTCGTCGCCCGCCGTGTCGTCGCCGCCTGTGTCGTCGCCGGCTGTGTCGTCGCCGGCTGAGTCGTCGCCGGCCGTGCCCCCGCTCGCGCTGCCTCCGCCCGCCGTGTCCGCTACGGGCTCGTCGCTCGCGCTTGGGGAGCGGGTCGATCTTTCACCGCCAGCACCCCCCCCAGCACCAGAATGGCGACGCTGAGCAGCGTCCACAGGAAGGCCCAGACGAGGGCCGGCACGACGGTGACGTTGGCGAGCAGCTGCGCGTCGCTCAGGGCCCGCACCTCGCTCGTCCAGAGATCGTCCTTCAGATCCATCGCGGCGTAGAGGGCGGTGAAGGCCGCGATGAAGAGGTTGAGGCCGCCGACCAGCTCGAGCGGCAGCCACCTCGCGCCGGCGGCGAACAGCGCAGCCATGCCGAGGCAGAACGCGAGGGTGAAGAGGTCGCGCCCGTAGAAGACGGCCATGAAGGTGAGCCAGAGGGCGGCCGCGGCCAGCATCGCCCGGCGCGCGTTGAAGCGGAACGTGAGCACCAGGAGCAGCACCGCGATGACGGCGCTGCCCACGTAGCCACCGGAGTACACCAGCACCCGCGCGAAGAACCCCGGCGGAATCGACGAGAGGCACTCGCCCGACTGGTTGAGGCGCACGGTGACCTGGTTCACCTCGCCCCCCACCAGCCCGGCGGCGATCGCGTGCCCGGTCTCGTGGCCCATCACCGCCAGCAGCTTGAAGGGCGTCAGCACCGGCGTGTCCCAGAAGAGGGTCGAGGCCACCACGATGGCGATCAGCGTGACGAGGCGACCGAGGTGCAGCTCGCTGCGGACCATGCTCGGCGAGTTCAACACACCCGGCCCTCGACGTGTTCCGGCTCAGCCGCGTGGGCGGTTGCGGTGCGCGATGAAGCCCTCGAGGTGCGCGAGCTGGAAGTACGGGTTGTGCGCGCGCTCCCGCGCCAGCGAGGACACGGGCACGTCGCCGTAGTCGTGCCCCGGGTAGAGCGTCGTCTCGGCAGGCAGCGCGCCCAGCACCCGCTGGAGCGAGTCGAACATCTGCGCCGCGTCACCGCCCGGCAGGTCGCAGCGCCCACACGCGTTCACGAAGACCGTGTCCCCCGAGACCAGGGCCCCTCGGCACAAGAGGCACTGGGAGCCCGGGGTGTGCCCCGGCGTGTGCACGCACGTCACCTCGAGCGCGCCCACCGTCACCACCTCGCCCGGCGCCACCCGTCGCACCGCGCTGCCGAGCTTCTGCACCGCCTCGGCGAAGTCCACCTCGCTGGCCTGCACGTAGACGGGCACGTCACACGCCTTGAGCAGGTCCGGCACCCCGTTGAGGTGATCGAAGTGGTGGTGCGTGAGGAACACCGCCGAGAGGCGCTTGTCGTCGCTGGCGACCGCCTCGAGAATCGCGGGCACGTCCCACGCGGGGTCGACGACGGCCACCTCTCGCGCGCCGCTCGCGCCCAGCAGGTAGACGAAGTTCTTCATCGGCCCGAGGGCCAACTGGCGCACGTGCAGCCCTTCTGCTTTCGTCGGTTCCATGTCTCGCCTGTTCCTCGTCGTCGTCGCGTTGAGCTGCACCGCCGCCTTCGCCCAGAAGCCGGCCATCACCTACAAGGCCCCGCCTTCGACCGAAGACGATCGCCCCGTCATCACCGAGATCGTCGTCGGGCCCCAGGGCAGCGACTACGCCTTCAAGGTGGAGTTCAACAAGGAGCCCTGGGGCGACCCCTGCGGCACCCGGTGCGCCAACGCCACCATCTTCCTCGACACCGACAACAGCAAGGAGACCGGGCTGAAGCTGAAGGACTCCAAGGCCCTCGAGACCGGCGCCGACCTCGCGATCATCATTCAGGGAACACGCGTGTACAAAGAGGGCTCGAGCCGCTCGGTGCTCAAGGTGCTGGTGCGGCAGTACGCCGAAGACGCGACCGACGTCGAGCAGGGCCGTCAGCTCGCCGAGCTCGACCCCATTCAAGACTCGGAGCACGTGCTCGCGCAGGGCACCAGCGTTTACCTGCTCATCGACACCAACATCGGCAACATCCCCACCGCGACCCGGGCCCGCGTCATCTACCACCCGCCGGACTCGAAGGCGCTGGTGGGCAACGTGCAGGGCCTGCTGGCGCCGGGAGGGAGCCGCGTCGAGCTCTTCAAAGATGGCAAGCTGTCGAACCCCGTGAAGAAGAAGAAGAAGACCGACTACGAGAAGCTCTGAAAGGCCCCGTGCTGTTCACTCGACATGATGGGACGAAGTGTACGGACATCGCGCCGACGCGAGCGATCATGCCGATCCTCATGCCGACGCGCACCGAGTCGGCGGTCTACTTCGAGCAGTGGATCGACCTGACGAAGACCCTGCTCTTCCTCGACGGGTGGAACGCCGCGAACCCCGAGAAGAAGGCCACCGTCTTCCACGTGTTTCTGTGGGCGGCGACGTACAGCATCTCGCAGCGGCCGCGCCTCAACCGCTTCGTGATGGGCAGCCGCATCTGGCAGCGCACGGGCATCTTCCTGAGCTACGCGGCGAAGAAGCGCATGGAGGACGGCGCGCCGCTGGTGGTGCTCAAGCGCCAGTTCGACCCCAGCCACACCTTCGCGCAGCTGGTCGACTTCGTGGCCTCTGACGTCAAAGAGGGCCGGTCGAACAAGAAGACGCACGTCGACAAGGAGCTGAACATCTTCTTGCGCATTCCGGCCCCGCTGCTGCGCGTCGGCATGGGGCTCTTGCGCTGGCTCGACTCGTGGAACCTGCTGCCGGCCAGCTTCATCGACCCCGACCCGCTCTACTGCAGCATGTTCGTGGCGAACCTCGGCAGCCTGAAGCTCGACTCGGCCTACCACCACCTCTACGAGTACGGGAATTGCCCCTTCTTCGCGGCGATCGGCCGCACGCAGACCGTGGTGACGCCCGACGGCCCGCGCGAGATGTGCAGCATCAAGTACTCCTTCGATGAGCGCGTCGAAGACGGGCTGTACTGCGCCAAGGGCCTGGGGCTCCTCAAGGCGCGCATGGAGGACCCGGAAGCCACGCTCGCTCCATCCCCGTAAGCCCCCGGCATGACACGGAGGTGACAAAACCGGCGCAGACTGGCAGACGTATGCTGCGAGTGCGCCGGGGGTGAGGCTTTGATGAAGAAAGACAACCTGAAGCTCGAGATGCAGGACGCGAAGGCCCTCGCAGAGGGGTACCACTCCTGGTACCGCTACGTTGAGATCTTCGGCATCGTCGCGTTCGCGGTGCTCATCGCCCTCATCGTTCGCCGCACGTACCTCTACGGCGAGGGCCGCGGCTTCCTCATCGCCTCGGCGGTGATGACCGGCTACATCATGGCCGACTTCATCTCGGGCTTCGTGCACTGGCTCGCCGACACCTGGGGCTCGACGACGATGAAGGTGATCGGCCCCGCGCTGATTCGCCCCTTCCGCGAGCACCACGTCGACCCCAAGGCCATCACCCGGCACGACTTCGTCGAGACCAACGGCAACAACTGCCTCATCTCGCTGTGGGTCGGCTGCATCTGCATCTTCATGCCGCTCGAGGTCGAGGGCTACCAGTCGCTCCTCATCTTCATCATGGTCTCGCTGGGGTCGATGATCTTCTGGGTGATGATGACCAACCAGTTCCACAAGTGGTCGCACGAAGACGAGGCCCAACTGTCGGGGTTCGTGAAGTTCCTGCAGCGCGCCCACCTGATCCTCCCGGTCGCGCACCACGGCGTGCACCACACCCCGCCCTTCGACCGCTACTACAACATCACCACGGGCTGGCTGAACTGGCCGCTGACGAAGATCGGCTTCTACCGAACGCTCGAGAAGCTGGTGACGATGACCACCGGCCTGATCCCCCGCGCCGACGACATCGGGCTCGACGCAGCCATCAAGATCGCCCCCCTCGTGGGGAGCGACGAGCACGAGCCGCACGCCGACCCGTCGCGCAGCTGACGATCAGCCCCGCAGCTTCAGGTCGATCTGCTTCGCGCCCGCGATGGGCTTGCCGAGAAACCGCGCCCCCACCTCGATGAACCGCGCCGGGGTGTCGGTCACCAGGTAGTGGTGCTCGGTCGTCTTCGCGTCACGCTCGAGCAGGTCGCGCTCAGCGAGCACCTCGGCGACGTGGTCGGCGGCGGCGCGCGCCGAGTCCACCAGCGTCACGGTGGGGCCGGCGACGCGCTGAATCACCTCGGCCAGCAGCGGGTAGTGGGTGCAGCCGAGCACCAGCGTGTCGACGCCCTCGGCCAGCAGGCCGCCCGAGAGGTAGCGCGCCGCGACCAGGGCCGGCACCTCACCCTCCGTCCACCCTTCTTCCGCGAGCGGGACGAAGAGCGGGCACGCCTGGGCGTGCACCTCGAGGCCGCCCCGCACCGCGGCGAGCGCCTGTTGGTAGGCGCCTGACGCGATGGTGCCGGGGGTGCCGATGACCGCGAGCTTGTTCGACTTCGTGGTCTGCGCCGCGAGCGCCGCGCCGGGCCCGATGACGCCCACCACCGGAATCGGCAGCGCCTCACGGAGCGCAGGCAGCGCCACCGCCGAGGCGGTGTTGCACGCCACCACCAGCACCTTCACGCCGTACTCGAGCAGCGCGTCGGCGTTGGCCAGGCTGTACTTCGTCACCACCTCGCCCGACTTGGTGCCGTAGGGCACCCGCGCCGTGTCACCGAGGTACACCGTCGACTCGAGCGGGAGGCGCTCCATCAGCGCCTTGAGGACGGTGAGGCCCCCGACGCCGGAGTCGAAGACGCCGATGGGGCTGTGTCTGTCGAACCGCATGCGGGTGCGCCTAGCACACGCTGCGCCACCGGGCCGCCGGCCGAAAATGACACGGGCGCGGGTTCCGCTGAGGAGCCCGCGCCCGCGCGAACGACGCCTGGCCGTTCGTGAGGTTACTGGAGGACGACCTGCTGCCCCATGGCCTCGCTCTGCGCGAAGACCCCGGCCTGCACCTGCAGCACCGGCACCGTGCCGCCGCGGCCCGTCTGGTAGGTGTAGGCGTTCCCCGTGACCGGCGCCTGCAGGTAGACCTCGTAGTTGCCGATCTCGAAGTAGGGGAAGAACGTGCCCTGGAGGTTGTTCGCGCTCACGCACGGCACCTGCTGCCCCGCCGTCGGGTTGCCCGAGCCGTCGACGAACACGTAGCGCTGCGTCTGGGTGTTCTTGAAGTTGAGGAACACGCTCGTCACCGCCGCCTGCTGGCAGGTGATGGTGACGCCCTGGTTCAGGAAGCTCCAGCGAATCGGGAGGCTCCCGACGATCCACTGCATCTGAAACTGGCCGGCGACCGAGCCGCCGGGGTTCACCGTCACCGAGTTGGTCGCCCGCAGGTAGCTGAAGCCCGACGCGTCCTGGGCGATGAGGTCGATGGTGTGCGCCACGCCGCCGGTGAGGTTGTCGATGGTGATGGCCGCCGACGGGTTGGCCGCGGTCGCGTTGCCGCGCGCGCAGTCCACCGACGTCGGGGTCGCGTTGTCGACGCTGACCAGCACGCGCGAGACAGGCCGGTTCCCCGCGACGTCACCGAGCTGCGCGCAGGCCAGGTTCCCGGGGAAGACCCACGACACCAGCGCCGTGCCCGTCGCGCCCTGAACCGGGGTGAGGTTGACGCTCAGCGCGACGTCGCCGTTGACCAGCACCGACGAGGTGCCCTGGTAGACGACGCGGCCCGCCGAATCGAGCCCCTCGACCGTCACCTGGTAGGTGCCGCTGCGGAAGTTGAGCAAGGTGATGCCCGCGACGTTGTTCGTCATGCACGGGTAGAGGCCGTTGTTCTGAAGCTGCGCCCCGGGGATGATCACCCGCACGCTCTGCACCTGGGGAACGAAGAGGCACGACTGCCCGTTGAACGACCACAGCACCGTGATGTCTCCAGCGCGGTTGTTGTTGTTGCTCACCACGATGCAACCAGAGGTGAGCAGGGGAATGAGAACGGCGGCCGCCACACTCAGGATCGAACGGTTCATGGCTGCTCCAGACGGGGTGTGCCCTCGACTATTCACCGACCGAGGGGCAAATGCATGATTCTTCAGCGTTTCTTGCTGCCTCGCCGGGGCGCGTGGTAGCCCGTGCGGGTGATGCTGGCATCGATCAACTACCTGGATGTGCTCAAGAGCGCCTCGGCCGTCGAGCTGATGGTGCTGGTCGTCCTGGCGGCCGCGTCCGCCTACTCGTGGGCGCTCATCGCCATGAAGTGGCTGCAGCTGCGCCGGGCGCGGGCCGAGTCGGTCACCTTCCTCGACACCTTCTGGAAGTCGAACCGCCTCGACGCGATCTACCAGACGGCCCAGAAGCTCGAGACCAGCCCGCTCTCGCGGGTGTTTCGCGCCGGGTACGAGGAGCTCAGCAAGCTGGCGCAGCACAAGCAGACCGCCGAGGGCGCGATGAGCGAGCGGCTGGGCGGCATCGAGAACATCGAGCGGTCCCTGCAGCGCGCGTCGCTGCAAGAGATCACCACCCTCGAGGCGCACGTGCCCTTCCTCGGCACCGTCGGGAGCACCGGCCCCTTCATCGGCCTCTTCGGCACGGTGATGGGCATCCTGGGCGCGTTCAACGAGATCGCCGAGAAGGGCAACGCCACCATCACCACGGTCGCCGCGCCCATCGGCAACGCGCTGCTGGCGACGGCGGCCGGCCTGTTCGCCGCGATCCCCGCGGTGGTCGCGTACAACTCGTTCGTCTCGAAGATCAAAATCTTCGACACCGAGATGGCGAACTTCTCGAACGACTTCCTCAACATCGTGAAGCGCCACTTCTTCAAGTGAGGCAACCGCCATGGGCATGAGCTCGGGAAAAGGTGGCGGCCGCACCACGATGGCCGAGATCAACGTCACGCCGATGGTCGACGTGATGCTGGTGCTCCTCATCATCTTCATGGTGACCGCGCCGTTGATTCAGCAGGGCGTGAAGGTGAACCTGCCCACCACCAAGGCGCAGGCCGTCGAGTCGGCCGACAAGAAGCTCGTGCTCTCGATCGACGTGGGCAAGCGCGTCTTCATCGGCGAGGTCGAGATTCCGCTGGCCGAGCTCGAAGAGAAGCTGAAGACCAACGCCAAGCTCCAGGCCGAGAAGGAGCTCTACCTGCACGCCGATCGCGACCTGCCCTACGGCATCGTGGTCGACGTCATGGCCGCGGCCCAGCGCGCCGGCGTCACCAACATCGGCATGGTGACGGACCCGATGGGGGCCTCGAAGGCGTCGAACGAGAAGGACGCCAAGAAGTGACATGAACGCCCGCACCGAGAGCCTGCTCGAGCCCCGCCCCACCCCGATCGTGCCCTTCGTGGCCGCGTCGCTGGTGGCGCACGTGGTGGTGGGCGTGCTGCTCCTGGCGTTCTCGTGGCTCTTCACGCCGCCGAAGCTGACCCTCGATCAAGAGCCCATCAAGGCGTCGCTC
>JACSRE010000042.1 GCA_014879945.1 Myxococcus sp. | reverse complement strand
CCTCGAGGCACTGCGATCGGAGGCAGGGGAAGCACGCTGAAGGCGGTGCTGGCTCTGGAGTCAGCTCGGCGATCTCAGAGCGCTCGGCCCCCAAACGGTCTCCGAGAAATGGGCCACATAGTTCGCGGAAGTGAAAATACCGCATGCGCTTCTCGTTGCTGCGGTAGCCGACGAGGTTGTTGGTGGCCCCAGGTCGTCCCGTCCTCCGGGCTCGGCTGTCGGAAACAGGCATCCTCGTTCGGCGTCGTGACATTCGGCCTCTTGCCCGCCCGTCAGATCACGTCGCCGACTCCTTTTTCCCCAAATCGGCCGCAGCAAACGCGAGCAAAATCAAGCGATTATGTCATACCAGCCTCTGGTGCTAGGACGCTGGGATCGTGAAGGAATGGCGTTTGGACTGAGTCCATAATACGTCTTGGGAGTGGCTTGGGCGCACGATACGACCTCAGGGTGGTGCAAGCGGCTGCGCGCGACGAGCGCGTTTCCCTGGATGAGGCTCGAGCCCGGAATGAGGTCTGCCGTTTTCTCAGCGACTTCGTCGCCGCGTACCGCTTCGCAGCAGAGGTTCTCCTCGAGCTCAACGATGACGACTTCGTGGAGACCGTCTCTCTCAACCCCCCGCACCCAGGCGACTACGATGTCTACGCGCTCGGGCTCGCCTCGAGCATCGCCCTCCGACACGGCGTGCCGGCCTGTGGCTGGTACCTCAAGTTGCAGCTGCAAGAAGATCTCTACGGCGAGTCGGTTTTTCTCGTCTCACTTCATCCGTTGGAACACGACGTCCGCCGAGCCGGCGGATGGCTCAGGAAGGCGGGCACTCCATGAAGCTCATTGACTGCGCGGTCTGCGGCGAAAAGACGCTGGGTCTTCGCGCTGGTCCCGGCCGCACGATCCTTCATCGCAACACGATGGTGCCGGTCCCAGGGGACTTCGCGCTGCCAGAGTGCTCGAACTGCGGTTCGCGCCCGATTCCATGGAAGCTGGCGAAGCAGTTGGCGCCCCACCTCGACGAGGCCTGGGCTGTGTTGATGCGTGCTCGTGTCTCGGCGGACATCGAGGCTTTGGGGCAGGTGCGGCCGCTCTACGAGTGGGAGCGACTGCTGAACCTGAGTGCCGGCTACCTCTCGAAGCTCAAAGGGGAGAAAACCCCGAGCGCGCCGTTGGTCGCTCTTCTGCGGCTTCTCGCGAACCAGACCGATCGGGCCCAGGAACTGGAAGCGCTGTGGGCGGGTGGCCCGACCGTGACTCACTCTGAGGCACGCATCATCCTGAGCGCGGTGCAGGCACCAGTTCGGAAGCCAGCACCGGTGCTCAGCGTCTCGTTCAGAGACTCGGTGAGGGTGGCTGCTTGAGTCTCGCCGAGCTCGCAAGAGAGGTAGAGCTGGTCGAGCTCCGCACGACCGACGTCAGCGCCCGGGTCCGACGTGGGCCCATGCCCGTGCCGGGCGATACCATCGACGCGACGTTCGCCGTGAAGGCGGTTGCAGGGCGGAACGGCGCTACCGATTTCGACGTGTTCTTTTCGCTCGACTGTCGACCTCGCAAGTCGGTTGGCGAGCGGGAGTACGCCCGGTTTCTCTTCCGAGCGGTCGCCCGCTACCGAGCCCCGCGCGCCTGGCCCGATGAGACGATCGAGACGTTCACTCGAACGAACGCCCTCATCCACCTGTGGCCCTACGCACGGCAATACGTGCAGTCGGCCTCGGCTCAGCTTTCGCTCCTGCCCATTCTCTTGCCGCCGTACAGGGTTCAAGTTGCGGAGCGTGGTGCGGTGACGTCAACGCCAGTTCCTCCGCGGTAGCATGGCTTTCTGAGCAATGCTGTCGGCACACCCGAAGTGCTTCAAAGCGACAGAGCTCTTGAACCTGCGAATCCCATGACCGCTCCTGCGGAGTTCCTCGAGAAGGCCCGGAAACGCCTCGTCGATGTGTCGATGCGCAACCGGCTCCTGAACTACGTCGGTGGGAAACGCTCGCTCGCCGTCGAGATCGTCTCGACGTCGGCGGCAGCTCGAGCGACGAGGCGAGGTGGCGTGAGGCGGCTCAGTTGTCGAGCGCCCCCTCCTCAATCCACTTGAGGATGAGGCGGTAGTCGTCGTCGCTCGAGGTCCAGAAGGCGCCTCCGGCGTGCACCACCGTGCCGGCCGGCTGCTTGAGCGTCTTCAGCAGCGCCCGGCTCTGCGCCGGAGCCGCCGGGTCGGCGGCGGCGCGAACCCCCCGCTTGGTGCGCGTCGTCGTGCCCCCGTCGGTCACCACCACCATCGAGGAGCCGTCGTACGAGGTGAAGTCGTGCGCGGCGCTGTAGTCGAAGGTCGTGGCCCCTCCGTCAGCGACGTCCGAGAGCGTCACCAGGCGGGTCATCCGCGTGCCGGGGATGTGGCAGGGGGCGCAGCGGCTGACGAAGAGCGGCTGCACGTGCTTCTTGAAGGACACCCCCGAGGCCACCGGCGCCACCGGCTGACGGCCAACCCAGAGCGCGCCGCTGCCGCCGAGCGGCGAGTGGTGCATGTTGCAGGACATGCGCGGGGTGGTGCCGGTCGAGCCGCCCACCGGCGCGATGGTCACCATGTGCCGAACCTCGTCGCCGTGGCGCAGCCACGCCTTGTACTGCCAGGTGCGCGAGTCGGCCGCGTCGGCGGGCACCAGCACGCCGCCGTCGAAGCCGAAGAGCTCGTGGGTGGTGCCGCCGTGGCTGGCGACGGCCAGGCCGTTGGCGGCCAGCGGAGCCGAGGTCCAGAAGTTGCCCACCTTGTTGCTCGTCATGCTGATGGTGTTGCCCGCCACGTCCTGGAGGACGATCTCAGCGCCCTCGAGCGGCACGCGGCCCATGCGGTCGGCGTAGACGGTGCCCCCCATGGTGAAGGCGAGGTGGCCCGCCTTCCCGCCGGGCGTGTGGCAGATGCCGCAGTCCTCGCCGGCGTTGTGAAGGCCGCTGCCGGCTCCGTTGTCCTTCCCCACGACGTGGCCGGCGGGCACGGGCTGGTGTCTGCGGGCCAGGGCGTTGAACGGCTCCTGCGCGAGGGTGAGGGGCGCGGCGGTGACGAGGACGAAGAAGCTGAGCGTGCGCATGGTGTCCCTTCAGCAGTGGCATTCGCCGGTTTCGTCGCAGTGGCAGCCGGCGGCGCCGGCGGCGCCTCCGCTGCTGCCCGACTTGACCTGTTGGCCCGTCGAGAGGTCGATGAGCTGCACCGCGCCCGCCTCTGCCTGCGCGCGCGGCGCTCCGACGAAGAGCCGCCCGTCGGCCGTGGGGGCGAGCGAGGCGCCGAACCAGCCGCTGCGCTCGGTGCCCGCGAAGCTGGTGGCGCCGGTCAGCTCGAGCGGCGAGCCGCTCTTGAAGAGGAAGACCCGGCCGGCGAGGTCGTTGACCGCCACGTCCATCATCGGCGCGCTCACCAGCAGCTCGCGGCGCCCGTCGCCGTCGAGGTCGGGCACGCTGGCGACCTGCACCCCCAGTCGATTGAAGGTGGCCGCGCCCTTCACCGCGCCCAGGAGGTCGGCCGGGGCGGGCACGACGCCGAGGTCCACCGTTCGGGGGCCGGCCGCCCCTTTCACCACGAAGACGGCGCCGACGTCGCGCACGGTGCCCGCGGCCGAGGTGGGCGCGCCGATGACCAGCTCGCCGACGCCGTCGCCCGACCAGTCGTCGAGCACCGTGAGGCTGCGGCCGAAGTTCGCGGCCGTGCTGAGCACCGTGAGGTCGGGGCTGGCGAGGCTGGGGGCGAACCCGGCCTTGCCGTGGAAGGCCAGCACCCTGCCGGAGGCGCCGAGCACCAGGTCGGCGACCCCGTCGCCGCTGAGGTCGCCGGCCGCCAGCGCCCAGCCGATGGCCCGGCTCGAGGCGCTCGCGGCCAGCACCTGCTTGCGTGAGAAGTCGGGGCCGAAGAACAAGAAGACGTGCCCGGCCTGGTAGAGCGCAGCCGTGGGCGAGTCGAACGGCGCGCCCACCGCGAGGTCCAGCTTCCCGTCGGCGTCGAAGTCGCCCGAGGCGATGGCGTAGCCGAACTTCGCCGAGGGCCCGCCCGCCGACAGCGTGGCGAGAACCGCGCCCCGCTGTCCTCCGCGGTGCAGGGTGACGACGCCCGACAGCCCGCGCTCGCCATCGCCGTGGGTGGCGGCGATGGCGTAGTCGGCGGCGCCGTCGCCATCGAGGTCGCCGGTGCTCGAGAGGGTCGCGCCGAAGCTGTCGCCGCCCGTCAGCACCAGCGGCCGAAAGGCGAAGGCGCCGCCCGGCAGGCCGCGGTAGACCAGCGCCGCGCCGCGGTGGCCTTCGTGCGCAGCGAACGGCGCGCCCACCAGCTTGTCGGCGAGCGCGTCGCCGTCGAAGTCGATGATGGCCAGCGCCGCGCCCTGCCGACTACCAGAGAGGTCGACCGCCGGCCCCTCGGCGACGGCGCCTGCGTCCTCCGTGGGGCGCACGGCGGGACAAGCAGCCAGCACGAGGAAGAGGAGGGGGAGGACTGAACGGGCCATGTGCGCTCCGGAGGTGGGAAGGCTCCCGCCTTCTATGGCCACCGAAGCGAGGCGACCGCGCGACACGTTGCCGCAGGTCGTGCCCCTGCGACGACGTGTCGCGGCGAGGTGCGCGGCCACCTGACCCCGCGCAACCCGAGCCAGGGTAGGCTTCGTTGGTGCTCGACCTGCTGGTGGCGGTGGTGCTCGGAGCTTCACCCATCGTCACCATCGACGCGCGCGCCGACGCCGGCGCGATGCCCGGGAACACGCCGGCCATCGTGAACGCGGGGCCCTCTGTCATCGCGGTCTGGGACGACCGCCGGCACGAGGCGTTGCTGGGGCGGCTCGAGCGGACCTTCGCGTGGCCGACGCAGCTGTGGTGGGGAAGGCTGCTGCCGGACATGAGCCTGCTCGCCCCGGCCCAGCTGGCCTGCAGCGCGCCCGGGGCGTCGTCGCTGCGAGTCACGGCCGATGCCACCTCCGGCGTCGCGTACGCGGCCTGGCGTCAGCCCGACCCCAACGCCTTCGTCGTGCGCGCGGCGCGGCTCGCGCCCGACGGTGGAGTGTCATGCCTGCCCTTGTCGCCGCTCTCCTTTTCGCCGGACGCGACGGACTTCGACGTCACCTTCGGGGCCACCCAGCTCTTCTTCGCGTGGCGGGTCGCCGGCAGCGCGTGGGGCGCGTTCTGTCAGCCCAATGGCGTCTGCAATCCTCCGGTCGTCTACGCGGCCGTGACGAACACCCTCGGGTCGGTCGGCCTGAGCCGCTCCGGCGGGGAGCCAGTGCTGGTGACGCGCTCAGCGTCGGGCGCGCTGGACCGCCTCACGATTCCAGAGGGGCCCAGCGCGAACGTTCCACTCACGCTTCGGGCCGCTGGCGTGACGGCCTTCGCGGTCGACCCGGTGGACGCGGTGGTCGTGGCACGCACGGGGATGGGGCAGGTCGAGTTCCTCGACCCCTCCTTCACGCACCCGGGCTCCTGGTCCGGGCTGCTGCCGAAGCTGGCCTCGGTCGGCCCCGGTCAAGGCATCGTCGCCATGAGTGAGGGCAACTCGCCCGCGGTGTACGCGGTCATGCGAGACGGAGGCGCCCTGGGGCCCGTCCTCCCGACCGGCCCCATCACCGAGCTCTCGATGACGGGTGATGGCCTCAACGCGCGCGCGGCCTTCAGGCGGGTCGACGGCCTCTACCAGGCACAGCTCTCCCTCGGAGACGCCGGCGGCCCCCTCATGCAGACGGCCGCGCTCGCGCCAGCGCCGCGCCCGCTGCGGCGCCCCTCGGTGGCGTGGCGCGGTGAGTCGTGGCTGGTGGCCTACGAGGAGTGGAACGGCGAGTCATGGGACCCGGCGCTGACCTCGCTCTACGAGGACGGCGGCGTGGGCCTCGAGGTGCCGTTGGTGATGGGCCCCGTTCGAGCCACCTCGCCGGCCCTGATGACCGCGCCCGATGGTGGCGTCTTCCTCAGGGTCGACTCCCTCAACCAGACCCACACCTACGAGGTGTCTGCGCGAGGCCCGGTGACGCTGAGCGCGCCACGCTTCTCGAGCAACGCCGGCGAGGCCGGCGCGGTCGGCTTCAACCGAATCAGCCACTGGAGCCCGAGCGCGCTTCAGGTGGACTCTTCGAGCGCCATCCCCGGCGTGATGGGCAAGCTCAGCGCCTCGGCGGCGGTGGTGCCCGCCGGCCTGTGGATTCCGAACCGACGCAGCAGCAGCGAGCTCGCGCTGCAGTTCGTCGACGACCTCGCGCGCACGCTGGGGGCCCCGGTGCCGCTGGCCTCGACGAACGACCTGAGCGCCCCCGCGGTGGCCACCGCGTCGAGCGACCGGCAGAGCCTGCTCGTGGGGTGGTACTCGGCGGGCTCCTTGTCGCTGAAGGCCTTCAGCGCCACCGGCGGCGCGATGGGGCCGCAGCTCGACCTCGCAGTCGCCGTCAATCCGGGGCGTGGCCTGGCGCTGGCGCCGCAGGGAGACCGCTTCCTGGTGGTGTCGACGACCAGCGACGAGCTGGCCATGTGGGAGGTCGACTCGTTCGCGCGCACCTTTGGAAATCGGACCGTCATCAACGGCGCCAACGAGATTCCCGGAGACCCGGTGATGGCGACGGCGCCGAGCGGGCAGGTGGCCGTGGTCTGGCCGGCCCTCGACCGGGGAACCTCGTCGGTGCGGCTGCGGGCGCGCCTGTTCGACCTCCGCCGCAACGCCCCCATGGACGGCGGGGTCGACGGTGGCGCGGGCGACGCTGGTGGCGTGTTCGATGACGGTGGTGTGCCTGGCGACGGTGGTGTGCCTGGCGACGGTGGTGTGCCTGGCGATGGCGGCGTGGCTGGCGATGGCGGCGTGGCTGGCGATGGCGGCGTGGCTGGCGATGGCGGTGTGGCTGGCGACGCAGGCCCTCAGGCTGACGGCGGGCGGGTTGACGCTGGCGGTGACGGGGGCGCCCTCATCGGGGACGCCGGAGCGCCTGGCGACGCTGGCGCTGCGTCCGACGGCGGCCCCGACGCCGGGCACCGGCTGATCTTCGAGCCGGTCTGTGGGTGCTCGGGTGGTGTCAGTGGCGTGTGGCCGCTGGTCGGCCTCGCGCTGGCGTTGTTCGGTAGGCGGCGACAAGCCCGGCGCTGATGCGTCTGCAGGCGCTCGGGCTCCTGCGTCGGGCCCGTGCCCTTCCTGCGTCACTTCGGCTACGCCCTGCGGCCTCACGGAACCGACGCGACGCTGCTCCCTGCCGCCGATGACGGCTGCTGTGTCTGAAGCCCGCCGTCTTGTTCTGCTCGGCCGCATCGCCAGTATCGGCAACGACTGCCCTTTCGCAGGGCCTCGAACGTCCTGGAAGACCATCGAGGCGACGTCACAAACGGGAAGGAGTTCGTACACGACGACGTGCTCACCTCGCGGCGCAACTTCTTCATGCCGCTCCCGTGGGGCGAGCCCCGCCTCTGGCGCGCGGTGGCCGTGCGCAGCTCGCCGGCGGCGACGAGCTGGTGTTCGCGTCGAAGAAACGTCACCGCGGGAGAAGCGACTCGCGCGGCGTGAGCCTCGC
Source organism: Myxococcus sp. (assembly GCA_014879945.1). Taxonomy (GTDB): domain Bacteria; phylum Myxococcota; class Myxococcia; order Myxococcales; family Myxococcaceae; genus Xiheimicrobium. The sequence continues at coordinate 9,631 of JACSRE010000042.1, read as the reverse complement.
CCCGCTCCCGGGTCCGTCCTCCGACCGCGGGGCAGCTACCGCGCGCAGCTGACCTGTGCCGAGGTGCTCGCGGGGCTGAAGCGGGCGCCCGTGGCGACGACGCAGCCGGTGAGCGCGTTGACGCGCACGCGACCGACGCTGCCGCCGCCGCCACCGCCGCCGCCGAGGTTGGCGGGTTGGCACGCGCTCGAGAGGCCCGCCTCTTCTCCGGCGGTCGAGGGCCCGTTGCGGGCCGCGCCGCTGCCACCGACGCCCCCGCACTGCGAGCCGCCCGTTCCGCCGCTCACCACCGTCACGTCGAAGCTGCCGTACTGTCCCGCGCGGCCGGCGTTGGGGTTGCCCGAGCCCTGGGCGCCGCTGCCTCCGTTGGCCGCGAGGAGGGCGTTGGCGCCGAACGAGACGGTGGTGCCCTCGACGAGGATGCCGCCACCCGAGCCGCCTCCGCCGCCACCACCGCCGGCCACGAAGGTGACCGCGCCCGGCCCGCCCGCCGCGAGGATGCGCCCGGTGATGGAGAGCGTGCCCTGGGCCCACAACTGCACGGCGCCCCCGGCCTTGCCGAACGTGGTGGTGCCAGCGCCGCCCGACGAGCCCGCGCAGCCGCCACGCAGCGGCACCAACGTGGCCGCGCCGTTGGCGGCGCCCGCGGTCGCGCCGGCGCCACCCGAGTCAGCGCCGCGGCCGCCGTTTCCGCCTGCCGTGGTGAAGCTGCCGCCCGAGCCACCGCCGGAGCGGTTGGTCATCGCCGCGCCGTTGGCCACCACCGGGCAGAACGCGCCCGCCGCGCCGGGGCCGCTCTCGGCGGTGCCCGCTCGCCCCGGGCCCGGGAGCGCGGTGACGTCGATGGTCCCCGCGACGTCGGCGTTGCCCTTCACCGCGAACACCGGAACGAAGGCGCCGGTCGCGCCGGTGCCAGTGACGAAGCGCAGCCGCACGTTGGCGCGAATGGTGAGCCGGTCGACGGTGAAGACGATGAGCTCCGGGTTCCCGGCTCCCTGAGACAAGCGGACGAAGGGCGGCAGCGCGGGCGGCAGGCAGAGCTCGTCGGCGGTGATGACTGGCGTGTTCAGGACGACCGCGTTGAGCGTGATGGTGGAGCTGCACGCGAGGTCGAAGTGCAGCGAGCCCGACGTCGCTGGGAGCTGGCCGATGGTGAAGTTTGAAGGGGGGAGGAAGGCGCCGGCGTCCACCGCGCTGCCGGCGTCCACCGCGCTGCCCGCGTCCATCGTGCTGCCGGCGTCCATCGCGCCGGCATCCATCGCGCTGCCGGCGTCCATCGTGCTGCCGGCGTCCATCGTGCTGCCCGCGTCCATCGCGCCGGCATCCATCGCGCTGCCGGCGTCCATCGCGCTGCCAGCGTCGGGCTCGACACAACTGCCGGCGACGCAGGTGCCCGCGACGCCACATGCGCCGCTGCGCGGCACGAAGTCACACCCAGTCGTCGGCGTGCAGGCGCCAGAAGGCGTCACGCACTCGCTGGGAGGCGTCGAGAGCGCACAGTTGATGGGCGTGCCGTCACACCCGCCATCGGCCAGGCAGGTCTCGTTCACCGTGCACGCGTTCGAGTCGGTGCAGCTCTGGCCGACCGCGATGTCGTAGACGCAGCCTCCGTCGAGGGCCTCTTCACAGGTGCCGATGGCCTCGACGCACTGGCCCGGCGGTGGCGTGTTGCACTCGCGCAGGGTGGCACCTTCACAGCCACCGTCGCCGTCGCAGGTGTCACCGAGGGTGCAGGCGAAGCCGTCGTCGCAGCCCGCGTCGGCGGGGCGCGGTGGGTAGAGGCAGCCTCCGTCAGCGGGAAGACACGACGCCACGCTGGCCGCGCAGAGGTTCGCGCCTGCGCCACACACCCGCGCCGTTCCGCCGGTGCACTGCAGGCCCACGCACGTCTCGCCCAGGGTGCACCCGTCGCCGTCGCTGCACGCCTGCTGTGCGCAGTCGCTGTCAGCGCAGTCCGTCAGTCCGTCGTTGTCGTTGTCGCGGCCGTCGTCGCAGAGGCCGACCTCGGTGCTGGCGCCCGCGCAGCCGCCGGCCATGCAGGTGCCTCCGCCACGACACGCCTTGCCGTTGCAGTCGGAGTCGCCGCAGTCGACGGTGCCGTCGGCGTCGTTGTCCATGGCGTCGTCACAGACGGCCTCGGTACACAGCCCCGTCGCCGCGCAGGTGGAGCCCGCCACCTGGCATTGCCTGCCCGTACACGCGGCGTCGGCGCAGTCCGCCGACAGGTTGCAGTCGTTGTCCTTCCCGTCGGTGCAGACCTCGGCCTTGCCCGGGGTGCGCGCGGCGTCGTTGTCGTCGCAGTCGGTGCCAGCGGGCGAGCCGTCGTTGTCGGCGTCGACGCTCATCGCCGGGGCGAGGGTGAGCGCGACGTCTTGCACCTGAACGGCGGGGAAGGAGACGGTCTTCGCCTCGGACACCTCGGCCGGGTTCGTCACCATGGTGCAGCCCGGGTCGGCGTACCCGATGGCCTGGAGCACGACCGTCTGTGGCAGTTGGTTGCGGAAGATGGCGGCGGTGAGCGACTGGCGCATCACCCGCGACGCGCCCGGCGTCTTGAGGAGCAGCTCGTTCGTCGTCGGGTCTCTCAGCTCGAGCAGCACACACGATGAGGTGAGCCTGGCGTCACCGGTGTTGATGCTCACCCGCAGGGCGGTGCTGCCGACGGTGGGCGCTCCGCACGAGAGGACTGAACCGGCCAGGAGCGCTCCCACCACCAGTCGCAGCATGCGCATGGGCCGCACGTTCGCTCAGCGCCGCGCCCGGCGCCACAGGCGTCAGGCACCCTGGGCCGCGAAGCAGCGCCACACCTCATCGGCCATCTCGAGGTCCCCGCTCTGCCGCCCGACCCGCTTCGCCCGGCTCGGCGCCTACGAGGGCCCACCGGCTGGTGCGGAGCCCGGAGCGACGAGCAGGAGAGCGCTCGGTCGGCGACGGCGCAGTGTGGCCGCCTTCTTCGACGCGCAGCAGCTTGACCGTCGGCCAGCCCGCGCGGCTCGAGACCTCGGAGACGGTGCTGCGGTCTGATGGAAATGAAACGGGCAGTCAGCCACGGGCAGGCGCCATCGCCACGCGACGCTTGAGGGGCGGCACCGGGTCTCGAGGGTGAAGGCCAGTGAGCCCTACCCGGTACATGCCGAAGTGCAGATGCGGCGGGGTGGTGCGCGCGTTCCCGGTGTTGCCCACGAAGCCGATGGGGGCCCCGCGCTCGAGGTGCTGGCCGACCGCGAGCCCCTCGGCGAACGCGTCGAGGTGCGCGTAGTAGTAGAGCGTGCGGCCCTCGCCGAGGACCCAGACGACCTGACCGCCGAGCGAGTCGTGGCCCACGCGCCAGACCTGGCCGTTGACCGCCGAGACGACCGGCGTGCCGCGCCTGGCGAAGAGGTCGGCGCCTTCATGCCGGCGGCCTCCGGAGCGCGGCGCGTGCCAGGTGCTGATCAGCCGGCTGGGCTCGAGCCCTTGAACCGGCACCACCATCTGCGTCGGCGGGCGCCGGTAGGTGAAGGCGCTCCACAGCAGAGGAGCGTGGCGCAGCGGCCACGTCCACAGCGGCGCCGAGGCCACGACGACGACGACGAGGAGCCACCACCTGTGTCTGCGGGTCCGCGGTGCGCGCATGAACGAGCGTCAACAGCACCTCGCGTGCCGACGCGTGCAATCGCGCGTGCGTGTCCCCCGTACAGGCGGGCACATGCGCTCCTCCGCTCTCGTCTTCTCCTCTCTCGTCGTCTTCGCCACCACCGCCTGCGCCAACGTCACCGGGAGCGGCATCAAGCGCACCGAGGCCCGAAAGGTCGCCGCCTTCACCGAGGTCGAGGTGTCGGGCGGCGTGCGGCTCGAGGTGAAGCAGGGCGCGACCAGCCTCACCATCGAAGGCGATGACAACATCGTGCCGCTGTACTCGACCGAGGTGGTGGGCGACCGGCTCCACGTTCGGCGCACCACCACCGAGTCGGTGCGCACGAAGCAGCCGCTGGTGGTGCGAGTCACGACGCCGGTGTTGGAGCGCCTGGTGGCCAGCGGGGGCGTGGAGGCGACGGTGGACGGCGCGACCTCGAAGAGCTTCGCGACCGAGCTCTCGGGTGGCGTGGTGTTGAAGGTCAACGCGCTCGACGTCGAGGCGCTCGACCTCGAGGCCTCGGGCGGCGTCGACATCACCATGGCGGGGCGGGCGAAGGTGGCCAGGCTCAACACCTCGGGCGGCGTGGGCTTCAAGGGCGCGCGGCTCGAGCTGGCGACGGTGGACCTCGACGCCAGCGGCGGCTGCACCCTCGAGGTGATGGCCCGCGAGTCCATCGCTGGCGAGGTGTCGGGCGGCGCCGACGTGAAGGTGTTCGGGAGCCCCGCGAAGTCGCGCGTGCGCACCTCGGGCGGCGCTGACGTCGAGTACGTCAACTGACTCGACGCCGGGCGGGGCGTCGCCGAGCATGCGGCCCATGCCGCCCCTGTTCCACATCGTGCCCGTCGCCGCGTGGGAGGCCGCGCGGGCCTCGGGTGAGTACCGCCCGCCCTCGCTCGCCGCCGAGGGCTTCATTCACCTCTCGACGAGCGCGCAGTGGCCGCTGACCGCCGCGCGCTTCTTCAAGGGGCAGTCGGCGTTGCTCCTGCTCGAGGTCGACGCCGCGGCCGTGGCCAGCCAGGTGCGCTTCGAGGCGGCCGATGGCGACTCGTTTCCACACCTCTACGCGCCGCTGTCGCCGTCAGCGGTGCGCGCGGCGCGCCCGTTTCGCGTAGACGCGCAGGGCGTCGTGCTGCGCGACTGGTGACGCCAGCGGCCGGCTCAAGCCACCAGCCACCACGAGAACGGCTTCTCGGTGAACATCACCGCCACCGTCTCTGCCGCCGCTGCCTGGCAGCCCGGCCCGTTCCACTGTGAAGGCAACGTCGCGTCGATGGCGGTGGTGGGCGCCGCGGCGTCGACGTGCGCGAAGGAGACGCCCACCAGGCGGGCCTCTTCGCCCGGCGCGGTGTCGCGGGTCCGGGTCTGCACGCGGCCACCCGAGTAGGTGGCGCCCGACTTCCAGTGCACCACGCCCCACACGAGGTCGCCGGGCTGCCCGTCGTCCGTCAGCAGGTAGTGCCGCACGTCGGCTGCCGGCGCCGGCGTCGCCCCCAGCGCCTGCCAGCGAGCGTCTCTCTGCGAGGCCTCGAGCACCGTCGGGAGCACGTCGGCGAGGGTGACCCCGGAGTCTGCGTCGATGGTCGGCCCGAAGCCGAAGCCTCCGCCGGCGATGCGGTGCGTCTTGAGCATCGGGGAGTCGTTGGAGACGGTGTTGGGCGCGGCGAAGTGCATCGGGGCGCGCGTACACGCGATGCCGGCGACGACCTCTGCGGCGCCCGGCACGGGGAACACCGCCAACACCGCGCCGACGCCTCCGCCGTAGAGGTCGTTGGCCGCCGCGCGAAGGGCTTCGGTCGCCGGGCTGAGGATGGTGCCGGGCGCGTTCGTCACCGGAAGGCGCCTGCCGCACACAACCCTCACTGCTGGAGGAATCGGAGGACTCATGCGCGTAGACCCTCGCACGGTCCTCGCCCGCTCGTCGACGCCTTCAGCGCCTCGGTGAAGCAGCGCTCGGGCACGCGTGAAAAGGCTGCAGCCCAGGCGCGCGATCGAGCATCGTGGCGTGACGATGAAGAAGCTCTCGTTCCTCGATCGGTTCCTGACGCTGTGGATCTTCCTCGCCATGGGCCTGGGCGTGCTGCTCTCGGTGGTGGCGCCGGGGTTCGCGGAGCGCCTCGACGCGCTGCGGGTCGGCACCACCTCCATCCCCATCGCGCTCGGCCTCATCGTGATGATGTACCCGCCGCTGGCGAAGGTCCGCTACGAGGAGCTGCCGCGCGTCTTCGCCAACACGAAGGTGCTCGCGCTGTCGCTGGTGCAGAACTGGCTCGTGGGGCCGCTGCTGATGTTCGGCCTCGCGGTGCTCTTCCTGCGCGACAAGCCCGACTACATGCTGGGCTTGGTCTTGATCGGCCTCGCGCGCTGCATCGCGATGGTGCTGGTGTGGAACGAGCTGGCGCGCGGTGACTCGGAGTACTGCGCCGGCCTCGTCGCCTTCAACTCCATCTTCCAGGTGCTCTTCTTCCCCCTGTACGCGTGGGTGCTGGGCGAGGTGCTCCCGAACGCCCTCGGGCTGCCCGCCGCCTCGGTGAACATCTCGATGGTCGAGATCGCCAAGACGGTGCTGCTCTATCTCGGCGTGCCGTTCGTCGCCGGCTTCCTCACCCGCAAGGTGCTCCGCGGCGCGAAGGGTGACGCGTGGTACACGACGACGTTCCTCCCGAGAGTCGGCCCCATCACCCTGGTGGCGCTGCTCTTCACCATCGTGGTGATGTTCTCGCTCAAGGGCGAGCAGCTCGTGCAGCTGCCGCTCGACGTGCTGCGCATCGCGCTGCCGCTCTTCATCTACTTCGTCGTCATGTTCCTGGTGTCCTTCGTGATGTCGAAGCGCGTGGGCGCGACGTACCCGCAGACGGTGACGCTCTCGTTCACCGCCGCCTCGAACAACTTCGAGCTCGCCATCGCCGTGGCGGTCGCCACCTTCGGCATCGGCAGCGGCCAGGCGTTCGCCGCGGTCATCGGCCCGCTCGTCGAGGTGCCCGTCTTGATCGCGCTCGTCTCGGTCGCCGGTTGGCTCGAGCAGCGGCTGTTCCGCACTCCGACGACGCCCGCGCCTCGGGCGCCGGGAGCTTCCTGAGATCTCGTTCTTCCCTTTGAAGGCATAAGTGCCGATATTCCCCCGCATGAGCTCAACCGGGGGGCTGGTCGTGGTGCTGTTGTCGGGGGTGGTGTTCGCGCAGCCGGGGGCTGCGGATCTCGACGAGGCCGTGTCGACGCTCGACTTTGCCGCCGTGCGCGCGCGTCGGGCGGGCGGCAGGTGCCGCGAGCTGCTCTTCGAGCGCACGCTGAAGCAGGCTGATCAGCTCGACGCCCTTCGGCCGCCAGGTAAGGCGCGCGACCTCGCGAAGGCCGGGGCCGAGGTCTCGGAGCTCTCCTCGCTCGCGGGCGTCAACCGGTGCCCAGACGAGGTGCAGGCCAGCCTCACCCAGGGCGGCGTGCTGGTGGAGAGCGCGCGGCTCGCCTGGGGCCCTGGGCGCCGCGAGGGCAACGAGCCGTGGGCCGCCCTCGCGGGCCTCGAGGTGGTGCTCAACGAGCGGGCCAACGGAGAAGACGCCGTTCGGCTGCACGTGCCGGAGCTGACGCTGGTGGGCCTGCGCGGCGAGAGCTTCTACTTCGCGTCGCGCTTTCGTGCGGTCGACGGGGCGTGGGGCCCGTGGGTCGCCACGCAGAAGTGGAGCGTTCCCGCGGACCCCTTTCGGTGGGCCGACCCGCTCAATCACCTGCTGCGCCGCTCCGCCCTCGCTGAGCTGGACACAAGCGGAGGCCGCTTCGTCGCGCGCGTCAGCGTCTTCAGCGGTCGCGGGCAGGAGCTGACGTTTCGAGAGGTCGCCTTCACCGCCACCTGGAGCGCTCAGCGGGGGCCCGCCCCAGCGGTTGTGGTCGCGCCGACGCCAGCGCAGCCAGCCGCGACGCCGGGCGCGGTGCAGCCGAACAACCAGAGCGTGGCGCCCTTCCTCATCGTCGACGGCGGCAAGGGCCTCATCGGGCTGTACAGCCAGGAGCGCTTCGTGCGCATGACGGACAAGGCGGGCGCCGACGCTGGTGGGCCGACGCCGTCGAAGCTGCCGCCGAGCTGGTCGTGGGAGCGCTTCCGCGTCGTCGACGGCGGCAACGGGTTGGTGGCGCTCTACAACCCGACGCACCGCCGGTTTCTGCGGGTGAACGACCGCGGGCAGGTCGACGCGAGCGACGTGCGGCCGAGGGGTGACCTGCCGAGCGATTGGTCCTGGGAGCGCTTTCAGATCGTGCCGGTGCCGGGCCAGGCCGCCGCGCTCAGCCCCGGCGCGCAGGTGCTCCTCTTCAGCCCCGTGCACCAGCGGTACTTCTTCGTCTCGGCGGCAGGCACGCTCGAGACCATCGCGCCCAGCGGCGCCGCGCCCCTGCCCGCGGTGGTGCCCGGCGTCGTCGCGCCGCCGCGCGACTGCGGCACCGGCCCCGACGACCCCGGCTGCCAGGACCCGCGCGCGATGAACAAGCCGGTGTGGCAGGGCTTCCTCGCGATGATTCGCGCCGAGTTCAGCGTCTTTCAGCGCCAGCGGCTGATCGAGAGCCGGCTCAGCAACGAGTACGTGACCGCGCGCCAGTTCGGCCAGGTGCTGGAGGAGATCATGAGCGACCACCTCAAGCTTGAGGTGACGCGCAACACCGCGTCACACGTCATCGACCCCCAGAACGCGCTGGGGCTCTCGTCGAAGTTCGGCTCGCCCTTCTCTCGCGACGACTTCGTGAAGCTGATGGGCGAGCAGACGCGAAAGCTGCAGCGGTAACGAAAGGCGCGGCGCGTGAGCGGGGTGCTCGAGCCAGGTCAGCTCTTCGCGCGCGACTTTCAGGTCGAGCGCCTCTTGTCGCAAGGCGGCATGGGGGCCGTCTACGTCGCGCGCCAACTGTCCACCAACAAGCTGCGGGCGCTCAAGTTGATGCACGCGCAGTTCGTGCCCGACGCCAGGAGCCGCCAGCGCTTCGTCGAAGAGGCGCGCATCGGCGGGCTCATCGACAGCGAGCACATCGTCGAGGTGGTGGCGGCCGGCATCGACGAGGCCAGCGGCGCCCCGTGGCTGGCGATGGAGCTGCTCGACGGACAGGACGTGGCCTCGTTGATGGCGAGCCGCGGCGTGCTTTCGGCCCCGCAGGTGCGCACGCTCTTCGAGCAGGTCGGGCATGCGCTCCAGGCGGCGCATGCTCGCGGCATCGTGCACCGCGACCTGAAGCCCGAGAACCTCTTCGTGGCGCGCGCGCGCCGCCAGGGCGTGGCGTCGGTGCTCAAGGTGCTCGACTTCGGCATCGCCACGGCGGTGCCGCAGGGAGGCGTGGGCCGCATGACGACGGCCATGGGCTCGCCGCTGTGGATGGCGCCGGAGCAGGCGCGGCGCGGTGAGGTCGTCGCGCCCACCACCGACGTCTGGGCGCTGGGGCTCATCGCCTTCCACCTGCTGACCGGCCGGTACTACTGGCACGCCGCCAACGGGGTCGAGTCGGGCCCGGCCGAGGTGCTGGCCGAGATTCTGGTCGAGCCGCTCGTCGCGGCGTCGGCGCGCGCGCAGGAAGTGTCGGCGCCCGCCGTGCTGCCGAGCGGGTTCGACGCGTGGTTCTCGCGCTGCGTGAACCGTGACGCCGCCGCGCGGTTCGCCGACGCGGGCGCGGCCGTGGGCGCGCTGCTGGCGCTGCTGGGTCCGCTGGCCGAGCCCGTCATTCCCGACGCGTCTCCTGGCGCCATCGAGCCCGTCGTCTCGAGCGACCCGCTGGACGCGACGCACGCGCGACGGCCCCAGGCCACGCCGGAGTGGGCCGAGCCGACCCGTCCGTCGGTCGCGGCCGAGGCCTCGCGGCGCGCGGCCTCCCTCAGCGCGCAACAGCCCGACGGTCGTGCCACCCCCCACGCGGCGAGCGCGCCGTCGCTGAAGCCAACTCCGAACATCGCGACACCGAACGCCGCGACACCGAACGCCGCGACACCGAACACCGCGACACCGAACGCCGCGACACCGAACGCCGCGACACCGAACGCCGCGACAC
>JACSRE010000357.1 GCA_014879945.1 Myxococcus sp. | reverse complement strand
GCTCGGGTTCGGGCTCCGGCTCCGGCTCGGGTGCGGGCTTTGGCGGCTCCTCGAAGTTCATCTTCACGTCGAGGGCGCGCGAGCGCTCGCGGGGCGCGGCAGTCTGGGGCATCGACCAGACCGCGAGGGCGTGCACGAAGAACGACGTCGCGAAGGCCAGGCCGATGAACCACGCGCCCCAGCGCTCCATCTGTCGCTGGTGCTTCAGCTCTCGTTCGAGTCCAGCCGCGTTCATGGGTGGCCTATCGGGGAAGCGGGCGTTTGAACTGCGTCATGTAGCCGTCTTCGAGCCTTTTCAAGGCGGCCCCGTCCTTGCGCTTTCGGTACAGCGCAGCCAGGCGTCGGTAGGCGAGCTCGTAGGCGGGGTCGAAGCCGATGATGGCGGTGAGGTCTGCGATGGCGGCCTCGGGCGGCGACAGCGAGCTCGAGACCAGCCGGGCCAGCAGGTTGTCGGGCTGCAGGGCGAGGGCCGCGGCGCAGGCCTTCTTCGCAGTGGCGGCCTTGTGCGTCAGCTCATCGAGCGCGCACCGCAGCGCGAGCGTTCCGGCCACCGAGGGGAACTCGGCCTCGGCGCGGGCCACCAGGGCGGCGGCCGGCTTCGGCTCGTCGAGGTTGATGTGCCGCTGGGCGTCGGCCGCCAGCCGGGAGAACGCGGCCTCGCGGTCTGCCGCGAGCGCTCCCACGGGCGCCCCAAGGCGGCGACGGTGGCGGGCCACCGCGTCGAGCAGCGCTCGTGAGTCTGCGGGCTCCAGGTGCGCCGCCGCGGCCTCCACCCACGTCAGGCACCGGTGCTCCAGCGCGAGCTCCGCGAAGGAACGCCAGACGAAGGGCTGCGAGGGCACGGCCTCGAGGGCCGCCGCCGCGTGTCCGAGGCTGACCACCGCCGCCGCCGGGTCCGCGTGCTGCGCCCTCGCGAGGTGGAGCCACGAGATGGGCCCCGCGCCCGGGAGCGCGCCCGCCTTCGCGCACTGGGCGACGGTCTCGGCGGCCTCGGGCGCGCGCCGGGCCCACAGCTCGCAAGCCAGCTCTTGCATCGACACGAGGCCGGGCTGAAAGTCGAGCACCGGCTGCAATTCCCCCAACGCCAGGTCGAACTTCTGCTCCTCGAAGAACTTGAAGACGCGCTTCAGGCGCTGCTCGTCCTCCGCGCGGGTGAGCCCGAATGCTGACGCGTGTCCACCCCCGGCGTCGCGGCCCTCGGCCCGGGCCCCTTGCGAGGCGCCCGTGACGAACACCATGCAGGCGGAAAAATACACTCGCGCTCCTAAAAATTTACAGTGTCGTTCGCGCTCTCGTGTAGTCATTGATCATCACCCGTCAGTGGAGGTTCATTGCTATTTGTTCAATTCGGCAGGAGGGTGTATTTGCGGTGCGTCGCTCTCACGCAGTCGGGGGATGGGATCATGACGACAACCAATACATCATTCCGAAGATGGGTCGGTGCATGTCTTTTGATTGGCAGTGCTGCCTTTGCGCAGCCCGACGTGCCGATGTCAACGCCCGACGCGGGCGCCGGGTTGATCATGCCCGACGAGGTGCAGCCCATCGCGGCCGAGCCGTCGCCGCTGGTCACGCCCGAGCCCGTCGCGACGCCTGAGCCGGTCGCGGCGCCTGCGCCCAGAGACGCCGACGAGAGCCCCCGCGAGGTGGTCGTCACCGGCTCCCGCATTCGCCGCAAGGACCTGCAGGCGATGGCCCCGCTGGCGGTCTTCACGCGTGAGCAGATCGCCGCGACCGGCCGCTCCAACGTCGCCGAGTTTCTGCAGACGATGCCCGAGGCCTCGAACGCCATCAACCGCGCCACCAACAACGGCGGTGACGGCTCGCTCCGGGTGAACCTGCGCGGCATCAACCCGGCGTCGACGCTGGTGCTGCTCAACGGCCGGCGCATCACCGCCGGTGGAACGGGCGCCAACTCGTCGGTTGACCTCTCGTCCATTCCCACCAACGTCATCGAGCGCATCGAGGTGCTCAAGGACGGCGCGTCGGCCATCTACGGCTCCGACGCCATCGCCGGCGTCATCAACCTCATCACCCGCAAGAAGGTCGGCGGCGCCGAGGCGGTCGTCTACGGCAGCACCACCACCTTTGGCGACGGGCAGCAGCTCGACCTCTCGGCCATCGTCGGCGCCACCGGCGAGAAGGGCAACGCCTTCCTCTCGGCCAACTTCTACACCGGCGCCCCGGTCTACGCGGGCAACCGTGACTTCTCGAAGTACCAGCTCAACCTGATTCGAGAAGACGGCATGCCCGACGTGGTGGAGCGCATCGGCTCCGGCACGATTCCCGCTGGGCGCGTGGTCATTCCCACGGGCGAGCGCGGCGTCGAGAACGGCAATGACGCGTGGAACGCGCTGGTCCGGGCGAACCCGACGTCGGGCTCGTTCATTCGCAACGCCGACGGCAGCTTCCGGCCGTTCCTGGGCCCCACGCTCCCGGAAGACATGGGCGACGGGTGGAACTTCCAGCCGTACAACTACCTGGTCACCCCGCAGCAGCGCTTCAACATCTTCTCGAGCGGCGAGTACCAGCTCGGCAGCTACGCGCGCATCTTCTACGACGCCCTCTACAGCAAGCGCACCTCGCAGCAGTTGCTGGCGCCCGAGCCGCTCCTCACCGACGTCGAGGGCGTCACCGTCTCGGCGGCCAACGTCTACAACCCCTTCGGCCGCGACTTCGGCGCCGTGCGCCGGCGCCTGGTCGAGTTCGGCGGCCGCAAGACGACGCAAGACATCAACAACGTGCACGTCACGCTCGGCATCGACGGCGACCTGCCCGAGGCGGCCGGCTTCTTCGCCGGGTTTCATTGGGAAGGCGCCTTCATCTTCAGTCGAAATGACTCGACCAATACGAAAGAGGGCAACATTCGCCTCACCCGGCTGCAGAACGCCATCGGGCCCAGCTTCATTGATGACACAGGGGTCGCGCGCTGTGGAACGGCGGGTGCAGTCATTGATGGCTGTGTTCCACTCAATCTCTTTGGTGGACCCGGGAGCATCACCAGGAACCAGCTCGACTACCTGACGTTCGTCGGCACCGCGCGCGGCTACAACCAGCTGATGGGCGGGCAGGCCAACGTCTCGGGAGAGCTCTTCCGCCTCGGGGCCGAGCGCAAGGTCGCCATCGCCATCGGCTACGACGGCCGGGTGCTCAGCGGCGGCGAGACGCCCGACCCCATCACGGTCGCCGGCGAGACCTCGGGCAACAAGGGCCTCATCACCGAGGGCAGCTACTCGGTGCACGAGGGCTACGGCGAGCTGACGATTCCCATCATCGACAAGCTGCCGGGGGTCGACCTGCTCGAGCTGGTCGCCGCGGCGCGCGTGTCGGCGTACAGCAACTTCGGCGCGACGGCGAACTACAAGCTGGGCGGGCGCTACCGGCCCATTCGTGACGTCACCATTCGCGGCAGCTACGCCACGTCGTTCCGCGCGCCGACGGTGCCAGAGCTCTTCGGCGGCCAGGCCGACAGCTTCGCCAACGTGTCTGACCCCTGCGCCGAGGCCGCCCCGGGCTCGGTCGTCGCCGCGAACTGCAAAGAGGCCGCCGGCAACGGCGATGACCAGGCGCAGCTGCGCTCGCGGGTGGGCGGCAACGCCGCGCTCAGGCCCGAGCTGGCGCGCACCTTCACGGTGGGCACTGTCATCGAGCCCCGCTTCCTCAAGGGCCTCGCGGTGACCGTCGACTACTGGAACACCGACATCACCAACACCATCAGCGGCATCGGCGAGAACGTCATCCTCGAGGGGTGCTACCCGGGGGTCGAAGGCAAGGCGCCGAAGTACTGCGAGCTCATCACCCGCGACCCGACCACCCAGCGCATCACGCAGATCTCGAACCTCAACGCGAACGTCGGGCGCGACAGCATCGACGGGCTCGACATCTCGGGCACGTATGATCTGTCCACGCCCGTCGGCCGGTTCAGCGTGCTGAGCACCCTCTCGTACCTGAACAACTACAAGCGCGTGCTCGCCGACGGCACGGTGGTGCAGGGCGCCGGCACGTGGGACCTGAACATCACCGGCTCGGGCGGCGCCTTCCCGCGCGCGCGCTTCATGGCAGGGGTGAACTGGCGGTTCCAGGGCTTCTCGGCAGGCGTTCGCACGTATGTCATTGGCGCCTTCGAGGAGTGCGCCGACGCCGACGGCGTCTTCGCAGGCGACGGGCTCTGCTATGCCAACCCCATGGCGGCGCGCCGCACCGTCAGCGCCTGGAACAACTGGGACGCCAACGTCGGCTACCAGTTCACCTCGCCGGTGGGCCGCACCTCGCTCACCCTGGGCGTGACCAACCTCTTCAACCAGACGCCGCCGCTCATCTACAACGGCTTCGCGCACACCACCGACACGTACAACTACGACCTGGTGCTGCGTCAGGTCTTCTTCCGCCTCGCGCAGAACTTCTAAGGGGACCACCATGAACCCGACCCCTCGTACGAAGCTGGTCCTGCTCGCGCTCCTCGTGGCGTTCGTCACCTCGTGCAACCCGAAGCCCGCCGGCCAGGAGCCCGTCGTGCCGCTCAACGGCGTCTTCGTCTTGCCGCGCTCGTTGACCCTGCTGACCGGAGAGACCAGCCAGCTCTCGGCGCAGCGCTTTCAGAACGGCGAGGCCGCTGACGTCACCTCGACCGCGACGTGGACCTCGGGGAACACCGGCGTGGTGACCGTCTCGGGCACAGGTCTGGTCACCGCGCTCGCGCCGGGTCGCACCACGTTGACCGGCGCCGTCGAGGGCGCGTCGTCTTCCGTGCAGGTGGTGGTGGAGTCTCCGGCGCTCCAGCTGCTGCCGCTCACCATGACGCTCACCTACTACGAGCCCCCGGCCCCCGACCCTGACGCAGGGCCGGTCGACGCCGGCGTCGCGCGCTACGACAGCGACGTCTTCGTGGCCAACCGGCTCAACGCCGACGGCACCCGCACCAACATCGCCAGCTCGCTGCTGTGGGGCTCGTCGAACCCCTCGGTCGCCTCGGTGGTGCCTGACAGCGGCGTGGTGACGGCGGTGAGTGAAGGCGAGTGCGTCATCACCGGCTTCATCGACGGCGAGACGGTCACCGGCCGCGTCGTCGTCACCCCGGAGTAGCGCCGATGCCCTCGCTCCTGATCCTCGGACAGGCGGGCGCGCCCGGCGGCTGGCTGACCCGCCGGCTGCTGGCGACCCTCACCTCTGACGCCGAGTGGGTGCTCTGGTTGTTGGGCGCCCTCTCGGTGTTGTCCATCGCGGTGATGGTCGAGCGGGCGATCTACTTCGCCACCCACCGCCTCAAGAACTCCGACGAGGTGCTGCTTGGGCTGGCGCGCGGCGACCTCGACGCGGTGCAGGCGTCGCTCGGGACGCAGCAGGGCATGGAGGTCGCGGTGCTGAGGGAAGGGCTCGACTGGCGCGACCGGGGCCCCGACTCGGTCGCCGAGGTCATCGACGCCGCGTTGGCCCGCGAGCGGCCGCGCTACGAGCGCTTCTTGTCGTTCCTGGGCACGCTGGGCTCCAACACGCCCTTCATCGGCCTCTTCGGCACCGTGCTCGGCATCATCAAGGCGTTCGCCGACCTGGGCGCCTCGGGCGCGAAGGGCGCCGAGGTGCAGTCGACGGTGATGGCAGGCATCTCGGAGGCGCTGGTGGCGACGGCCGTCGGGCTGGCCGTCGCGATCCCCGCGGTCATCGGGTACAACGTGCTGCAGCGCTCGCTCAAGAACACCGTCTCGCGAAGCGCTTCGCTCGGCCACGCCCTGGTCGGTCACCTGCGCGCCACCGGGGGGAAGTAGCGCATGGCCGGCGGCGCCCAGGACGACGACGGCGAGATCAACGGCATCAACGTCACGCCGTTGGTCGACATCGTGCTCGTGTTGTTGATCATCTTCATGGTGACGGCGAACTACATCGCCAGGGAGTCGAAGGAGGTCGACCTGCCGGCGGCCGCCAAGGCCGAAGAGGTGCTCCAGGAGACCGTGAACCTGGTGATGGACAAGGAGGGCAAGGTCTTCATCAACGGTGAAGAGGTCGACGACGCGACGCTGCGCAGGAAGCTCCGTGAGGCCGCGGCCGCCAACAAAGACGTCCGCGCGATGATCGCCGCCGACAAGACGCTCCAGTACGGCGAGGTGATGCGAATCATCGACACCGTCAACGTCGAGGGCATCGCGAAGTTCGCGCTCAACATTCAGCGCATCGCGCCGCCTTCGCCCTGACGTCGGCGCCGCTGGGCGGGCACCGCGGGCTGGTGCCGCTCCGGCCGAGGCAGCGTCGCGGGCCGGGGAGTCGCGCCGCCTTGACGGTCGCCTCGAGCGTGGAGTGGCCCGCCAGCACCGGCGGCGCCCTGGGCGCCGAGGTGACGAGGGCGGCGTGCAGCGCGAGGCTCACCGCCACGGCGGCGACCTCTCGAGGTGTGACGATTCCTGTCTTCATGGGTGCTCCTCGGGGCGTCGTCGAGCCTGACGAAGCGGCGGTCGCGGCGATTGCGTGTCGCAGCGGAGCGAGAGGGGGGCGAATGCGGTGCTGGTGGCTTGTGGTGACGTGCTCGACCTCCTGCGCGCTGCCGTTCGTCGCCACCACCCAGCCCCGCGTGTCCGCCGACGCGCCGGTGACCGTGAAGCTCGAGCCCCAGCTCGAGGTCGAGCGGGCCGAGGTGGTGTTTCAGCTGACGTTCACCAACGCGTCCGACGAGCTGCTGGTGGTGAACCTCGAGGCGCTGCGGCTGGGCGACGGGGCGGTCAAGCGCGCCTCGGCCGACGTGGCGCCGCCGAGCCTCACGGTGCTGCCGGGGCTCAGCTTCTTCGGCAGCTCCCTCCTGCGCGTCGGCGGGCTGACCCCCGACGGCCCCGTGCCCGAGCGGTTCCTGGTGGTGCTCGCGCGCAGCGAGCGCACCGTCGCGCTCCGGGGCCCGCTCGAGGCCGCGCCGCTCGAGGTGCGCTTCCACGACGCGGTGTTCGCCCTCGACGGCTCCGTCTTCACCCCGGCGCCGCTCCCCCTGGTGACGAGCCACCAGCCCCTGACGAACGCCCGGCCGTCGGCGGTGCGGGTGGGCGCCCGGCTGCTGGGCGGCGCCATCGTAGGCGTCTCACCGCCGGCGCCGCTCTCGTCGCCGCGCGCCGAGGTCATCACCTGGACGGGCGTCTTCGAGGGCTTCATCGGCGCGTGGACGCGGTGGGTCGAGGCGCAGCTGGTGCTGCGGCCGGGCTTCGGCCGGGTGGTGGGCGTCGAGGTGGGCGTGCGGCCCGGCGTCGAGGCGCTCACCCTGCTGGCTGGCTACGGCTTCGACGCCTACCAGGTGCGGCTGACCCCCCAGAGCGCCGGCGCCCCGCTGCTGGGCCACGGCCCGCGCTTCTCGGTCGACTTCGCCTTCGACACCCCGCTCGAGGCGCTCGGCGTGCGCCGGCCCAAACGCTTCGGCGTCTTCGTCACCGCCGGCTGGAGCTTCGTGCCCAGCCAGGGCGGGGCCACGCTCCTGCTGCCCATCGTCGAGGGCGGGCTGCGGCTTCGCCTGTTGTGAGCGCGCGTCGTCAGCGAACCGTCGCGCCGCCGAAGCCCGGCACCGACACGTTCGTCGACGGGCCCGCGTTCGCCTCGAGGCCCGGAGGCGCGCACTCAGCCTGGTCGCGCACCGACACCCGCACCACGCCCGGAATGCCGCCCGACGCGCGGGTGCGGGTGACCGACTTCTGCCGCACGACGTCGTTGACCACGAGGATGCAGCGGTCGGGGCCGTAGTACCAGGCCTCCTGGCCCGGCGCCTGCGGCCAGGTGCGCACGTCGGTCGGCGCGTGGTCGCCCGTCACTTCGCGCACCTCGGCGACCGTCATGCCCGGGTGAATGCGTTTGAAGGGGTGGCCGCAGGCGACGAGACCGAGGAGGGGCAGGAAGAGGAGTGCGCGCATGATCTGAGTCTAGCCTGCCGAGGTGGCCCGGAGCGCCCGGCGTCGGCGGAGGCGGGGGGCGACCTCGCGCTGAAGTCGGCGCGCGAGCGGTCGTCTCGGGTCGGCGCGCCTCGCACCTCGGCCGCGATGCTCCGCTGATGCCTGCGACGCTCCTGATGCCTACGACGCTCCGCTGATGCCTGCGACGCTCCGCTGATGCCTGCGACGCTCCGCTGATGTCTGCGACGCTCCGCTGATGTCTGCGACGCTCCGCTGAGGCCGCGACGCTTCGGTGAGCCCGCGACGCTCCGTGATGCCCGTGACGCTCCGTGATGCCCCGTCACCGGCGACGCCTCGACCCTGCGCGGCGCTCCGTGCCGGCTGGTGGCGAGCGTCGTGGCGAGCGCGAGGCCGAACGGGTAGAGCGCCCGCGTGTTCTCTGCCGTGCTGCTCGTCTCGCTCCTCGCGGCCTCCGACGGCGGCACCGGTGACGCGGGCCCTGCGTTCGAGGTGGTGGCCCTCGAGGCGCTCCCGGTGCAGGTCGAGCGCGTCGAGGTGGTGGGCCTGTCGTGGACCAGGCCCTTCGTCGCGCTGCGCGAGCTGCAGCTCGACACGCCCGGCGAGGTGACGGCCTCGCAGTGGACGGTGGGCCTGGCGCGCCTGTGGAACTGCGGGCTCTTCAGCCAGGTCGAGGGGCGGCTCGAGCGCAGGCCCGAGGGCATCGTCGCCGTCGTCGAGCTCGAGGAGCGCTTCTCGCTCAACCCGCTCTTCAGCTTCGGCATCGGCGGCGGCGCGGCCTGGGTGCGGGTGGGCGCCAACGACAACAACTTCCTCGGGCGCTTCCTCGAGTGGGGCCTGCGCTACGAGCGCTTCCTCGAGTTCAACGGCGGCCAGGTGTGGTTCCGTGACCCACGGCTGTTCGGCAAGCGGCTGGTGGGGCTCGCGCAGGTGGAGTGGCTGTTTCGGCCCCGGCCCGAGTACACGCGAAGGCGGCTGCAAGGCCTCATCGACGTGCTGCACGAGGTGGACGACGTGCTGTTGCTGGGCTTACGCGTCGAGGCGTTTCGAGACGAGTACTCGCGGGCGCTGGTGGGGGCCACCACGCTGCCGGCCGACCTGCAGGGCCTGCTGGTGCACTCGTCGGTGCGCGTGGGCCGGGTGGACACCGTGCGGCTGCGGGAGCGCGGCGTCTCGCTCGAGCTGAAGAACTCCGTCGGCTTCACCACCGCGACCTCGGCGCCGTTCTACATGCAGTCGTGGGTCGAGGCGCTGGCCTTCGTGATGCTGGGCGCGCGCTTCAACCTCGCGCTGCGCGCGCAGGGCGGCCTCTCGTCACACGCGCCCACCGAGCAGCGCTTCTACCTGGGTGGGTTGGACCTGGTGCGCGGCTACGACGACTCCACGCTGCGCACCGAGCAGTTCGCCCTGGCCAACGTCGAGCTCCGCGGCGTGGCCTTCGACTCGACGTGGTTCGCGGTGGTGCCCGCGGTGTTCGTGGACGGCGCGGTGGCGCGCACCGAGCAGCTCGGCACCCGCGCGCTGCTGTCGACGGGCCTGGGCGTTCGGCTGCTGGTGCCGAAGATGCTGCGCACCGGCATTCGCGCCGACCTCGCCGTCACCCTGGTGGGAGGCCAGCCGCAGGTCGGCTTCTCGTTCGGCGTGTTCCAGTTCTTCTCGTCGACCGACCGGCTCTCGATTCGCTGAGGCCCCGCGCGCCGCTACTTCTTGCACAGCTCGGCGGTCTTCTTGTCCCAGTCGGTCAAGCCCGTCATGATCGTGTTGGCGACGCCGTTGTCCTCGGTGGTGAAGCCCAGGCCCAGGCGCAGGTCGCGCCACATGCCGTAGGCGTGAAACACCTCACCAGGCGCGCGCTCCCAGAAGATCTCGATCTGGTAGTCCTGCTCGAAGCTCGTCGAGGGGTCGGGGTTCTTGAAGGTGGCGGGCGCCGGCAGCCAGGTGCGGGCGACGAGGAGCGGGCCGAACGCGGGCTTGCCGCCGACCGGCGCGACGCGGCGCAGGCCGCCCTTGAGGGTGGACGAGTACGGCGCCGTCACCAGCTTCGCGGTGAGGTTCACGTCCCAGGTGACGGTCGGCGCCGAGCGGTCCTGGTACTTCGCGAAGTCGCTGGTGTAGGTGCGGGCGTAGTCGTCATAGGCCTCGGGGTACTGGGCCTTCTGGTCGAGCGCGGCGACGATGGCCTCGAGCTTGTCGAGCGTGCACGAGAAGACGTTGGTGACGAAGAACCCGCGCGCCTTGGCCGGGTCAACCACGTCCTTGAGGCCCACCACCGCGAGCTCGTCGGGGGTCAGCCGGGTGATGAAGCCCCGGCCCGGCTTCTCGGGCGCCAGCGTGTCGGCCTTGCCAGCCGCCTGCAGCTTGAGCGCCGCCTCGATGACGTCGGCGTCCTTCGCGTCGTTGGAGCTCGCCCAGAACCAACGCAGGTTGCCGTCGAGGTCCGCAGGGGCGGGCTCGGCCGTCGGCCCACACCCGGCGAGAACGAAGAGCAGAACGAGGGCCGCGCGCATGTCGGGCTCGTACCATGACCAGGTGCTGCGTCGACAAGGCCTGCCGTGCTAGGCCCCCGCGCCATGCCCAACCCCACCGCGACGTTCGAGACCTCGCTCGGCACCTTCACCGCCGAGCTCTTCAAGGACCAGATGCCGCTGACCGTCGGCAACTTCGAGAAGCTGGCCACCAGCGGCTTCTACGACGGCCTGCACTTTCACCGCGTCATCAACAGCTTCATGCTGCAGTTCGGCTGCCCCTTCTCGAAGGACCCGAGCAGCCCGCGCGCCGGCACCGGCGGCCCGCCGTGGGGCGACATCAAAGACGAGCACACCGCGAAGCTGTCGAACGAGCCGATGACGCTCTCGATGGCGAACACCGGCTCGGCCAACTCGGGCGGCAGCCAGTTCTTCATCAACACCGTGCACAACCACTACCTCGACTGGTTCAGCCCCGGCCCGTCGAAGCACCCCGTCTTCGGGAAGGTCATCACCGGCCAGGACGTCATCAAGAAGATCGAAGCGACGCCCACCGACGGCAGCGACCGCCCGCGCACGCCGGTGAAGGTCATCAAGGTGACGTACACCGCCTGAGCGGGCGCCCCACGCCGCTCGCGCCGACTCGACAGGGCGGCGCGGTCTGCGCTGTGGTGGGGTGATGCTCCCGGTGCTCGTCCAGTGTCTCCTCGCCGCGCCGGTGATGGTGTGGTCGAGCAGCGCCTCGGTGCCACAAGGAGGCCGTGGCCGCTTCGAGACCAGGGGCGTCAGCGCGGCGACGCACTACACCCTCGTCACCCGCGTCGTCTGCGAGGTGCGTGACGGCGGGCGGCGCAAGCGCTGGCGTGAGCACGTGCACCCCAACGGCAACGTGCCCTTCGGCGTCGAGTTCCGGGTGTTCCTGGGCGCCCAGGAGTTCCCCTCGGGCGTCGGCGAGGGGCGCACCACCGTGCGCGTCGACGCGGCCGACCCGGTGCTGACGGTGGAGGACCGCTCCAGCCCGCCCTCGGGCCGCACCCGCTGTCGGCTCTCGTTCATCGGCCTCGAGTCGCTCTGACGACCCGCCGAGGTCGTCACGGGCGCCTGAAGCCATTTCGCCCGGTGTGCAGCCGACTGCCGACTTGCCGCCCGCCTGCCGCGGTGAGAAGGCCGCCGCATGAAATGGCTCAAGCGCCTCGGGCTGGCAGCGGTCGTCGTACTGGGCGTCACCCTGGTGGGCTTCCTGGTGGCGGTGCGCCACGTGCCCTTCACCATTCCGCCGGCCGACCGCCCCTCTGCGGCGCTGCGGACCGAGACCGACGGGGGCCTCTCGCTGCGCTACCTCGGCGTCAGCGGGTACGAGGTCTCTGACGGCACCACGGTGGTGCTGCTCGACCCGACGCCGACGCGGCCGCCGCCGCTGACGTTCCTCTCGGGCCCCATCGAGCCCGACGAGGCGCTGGGCGCGAAGGAGTGCCCGAAGGCCGACGTCATCCTCGTCAACCACACGCACTACGACCACGCGCTCGACGTCCCGGCGATCGCCAGGCGCACGGGCGCGCTGGTGGTGGGCTCTCAGTCCACCGTGAACCTGGCGCGCTCGCGCGGCGTGCCGGCCGAGAAGACGCGGGTGGTGAAGGCGGGCGACACGCTCACCGTGGGCGGCTTCGACATCGTGGTGGGGCGCTCGCGGCACACCGACATCGCGGGCATCTCGGAGCCGATGAGCGGCGTGGTGCCCGTCGACGCCGGCAAGCTGTGGTTCTGGGAGTACGCGCTCGACGAGACGCTCTTCTACCGGCTCGAGGCGCGGGGCACGTCCATCTGGTTCCACCCCACCAGCACCTGGGCGGAGGGAGAGATTCTCGGGCCCCCCGCCGGCACCCTCATCGTCGGCGTCACCGGCGAGGCGCAGACCCCGGCGAAGGCGCGGGGACTCCTGGCTGCGGTGAAGCCGCGGCTGGTGCTGCCCACGCACTACGACAACTTCTTTCAGCCCTGGGAGAAGGGCCTGGCGAAGATGCCCGGGCTCGACCTCGACAAGACGCGCGCGGTGTTCGACGGGCTCGACGCGGGCACCTCGTGGGCGGTGCTCGACCAGGGCGAGCGCGTCTTTCTCCCGCCCGACGTCGCGGCGGAGTCAGCGGGTTCGCCCGAGCCGGGCGCTCCGTAGCGCGGCGCCACGACGGCAGAAGCGCCATCAAGACGCTGGGGGCGATGCGGCCGTCCTTCCCGCGGTCGGCGTTGCTGTCGGCTTCGGTGCCCCAGGTGACCTGCCGATGGTCATCGGCGGCACCCTCTTCCTCGATGAGCTCAACGGTGTCCCGACCGGTGCTGGCGCAGCGGCAGGTGGCGCGGCAGGCGCGCCGGGTGACCCGGGGCCTCAGCGCGCGTCGAGGAAGGTGCCCAACACCACCCACCGCCGCGCCCGCGCGGCCTGCTTCGGCTTCGCGCGCAGGGGCGTGGTGTAGTGCCAGAAGGGCAGGCGGTAGCAGGTGACGCCGCCGACGGTGACGACCGACCGCTCCTCGCTGAAGTGCCCGTCGCGCTCGTAGATGAGCGACTGCGCCGCCACCGCGTCGGTGCAGAAGGTGAGGTGCAGGTCGGTGTAGCCGTCGCGCGCGTCGGCGTCTTCGGGGTGGTGGTCGTTGTGCGGCCCCGCGTAGTCGCCCGGCCCGTAGCAGAGCACCTGCGTGCCCCAGCCTCGTCGCAGCCGGCGGCCCGAGAGCGCCTGCGCGAAGGCGAAGTAGCTCTCACTCTTGAGCATGGCGTGCAGGCCGAGCTCTCCCGCGCGCTGAGACGCCTTCGAGCGGCGCGACGAGAACGTCGCCGTGCGCACCCGCACCGTCTTGGGCAACAGCTCGCCGTAGTCGTACTGCATGCCGGTGATGGTCCAGGGAGGAATGGGGTCCTCCATGGGCGTCATCAGCTCGGTCATCGACCGGTCCAGGAGCGTCAGCACGCCTCGCGCCTGCGTCGGGTCGAGCAGCCCCTCGGCCGCGAGGAAGCGCTCGGCGCCGAGCGAGCGCGTGCGGCCTGACAGCGCCGCGCGCCCACGACGAGACAGCAGCGCCTCGAACTCGGCGGGGAAGCGCCGCAACGTCAGTTCGGCGTCGCGACGGCGCGCAGCATGTCGAGCGACTCGAGCGCCTTGCCCGCGCCCATCACCACGCTCGAGAGCGGGTCTTCGGCGAGGAACACCGGCAGGCCGGTCTCTTCGCGCAGGAGGGTGTCGAGGTTCTTCAGCAGCGCGCCACCACCCGCCAACACGATGCCGCGGTCGGCGATGTCGCCGGCCAGCTCGGGCGGCGTGCGCTCCAGCGTCATCTTCACTGCGTCCACGATGCCGTTGACCGGCTCGGCCAGCGCGTCGCGAATCTCGTCGGAGGTGATGGTGAGGGTGCGCGGCACGCCAGCGACCAGGTCGCGCCCCTTGATCTCCATCGTCATCGCCTCATCGGTCGGGTACGCGGTGCCGATGCTCATCTTGATCAGCTCGGCGGTGCGCTCGCCGATGAGCAGGTTGTACTTGCGCTTGACGTACTGAATGATCGCCTCGTCGAGCTTGTCGCCGCCGACGCGCACCGACTTCGAGTACACGATGCCCGCGAGCGAGATGACGGCCACGTCGGTGGTGCCGCCGCCGATGTCGACGATCATGTTGCCCGACGGCTCGGTGACCGGCAGCCCCGCGCCGATGGCCGCCGCCATGGGCTGCTCGATGAGGTGCACCTCGCGCGCGCCCGCGTTCTCGGCCGCCTCTCGCACGGCGCGGCGCTCCACCTCGGTGATGCCCGAAGGAATGCCGATGACGATGCGCGGCTTCACGTTGAACTTCCGCTGGTGCGCGCGCTGAATGAAGTACTTCAGCATCGCCGCGGTGATCTCGAAGTCGGCGATCACCCCGTCCTTCATGGGGCGAATGGCGACGATGTTGCCGGGCGTGCGGCCCAGCATCTCTTTGGCCTCTTTGCCGACGGCCAACACCTTCTTGCCGCCGCGCGCGTCTTGCTGCACGGCGACGACCGAGGGCTCGTTCGAGACGATGCCGATGCCGCGCACGTAGATGAGCGTGTTGGCGGTGCCGAGATCGATGGCCAGATCGCGGGAGAACAACGTGTGCAGCCAGTCGAACATGGGCGGCCCTTTTCGCAACGCGGGGGCGGGATGCGTTGCAGTCTCAACAGAATACCCTGACTGCGAACTTCACGCCAATGGAAGCCGAAACGAATCCAGTACTTTCGGTGTGCGGGCGCGGCAGATCGGCCTGCCCGGCGTTTGACGAGCGGCCGCAGATACGCGCTGCGTTCGGCCGCAGACCCGTGAGAGGGTGGGCGGAATGACTCCGTGGAAAGTGATCGATCGCGCGCCGATTCCGAAGGGCGGCGAGCTGCAGCTCGCCCAGCGCGGTGACGAGTGGGTGGTGCGCCTGGGCGGCCACACGTTGATGTCGTCGCGGGCGCACGCGTCGGAAGAGACGCTGGCGGCGTGGGCGCTCGAGCGCGTCGCCGAGCCGCGCGACATTCTCATCGGCGGCCTGGGCCTGGGCTTCACCGCGCGCACCACGCTCGACAAGGTGCCCCCCGAGTGTCGCGTCATCATCGTCGAGCTCTCGAAGCAGCTGGTGGAGTGGAACCGCACCCACGTCGGCCACCTCGCTGGCCGGCCCCTCGACGACCCGCGCGTGCGCATCGTCGAGGACGACGTGATGAAGCGCATCGCGGCCGCCTCGAAGGCCTACGACGCCATCCTCCTCGACGTGGACAACGGGCCCTCGGCGCTCACCACCGGCGGCAACAAGAAGCTCTACGGCCGCACCGGCGTCGCCGCGTGTCACCGCGCGCTCAAGCTCGGCGGCGTGCTCGCGGTCTGGTCCGCCGGCCCTGACGAAGACTACGTGCGCGTGCTCGAGAAGATGCGCTTCGAGGTCGAGGTGAAGCGGGTGACCGCGCGCGGGCCGTCGGGTGGCTCGTCACACGTGCTCTTCTTCGGCACCAAGCGCGAGCCGTCGCGCAGCCGCCGCCAGCCCGCCTGAGCCGCCATGCGAGTGCACCTGGTCGATGGCACGTGGGAGCTGTTTCGCGCGCACTACGCGCCGCGCCCCGCGCACCCGTCGAAGGCCGGCAAAGACCTCAAGGCCACCGTCGGCGTGGTGGGCTCGCTGCTGTCGCTGCTGAGCGAGGCCGAGGAGCAGGTGACGCACGTCGCGGTCGCCTTCGACAACCCGATTCGCTCGTTCCGCAACGCGCTCTTCGCTGGCTACAAGACCGAGGCGGGCATCGACCCGGCGCTCCACGCGCAGTTCGACGACGTCGAGGCGGCGGTGGCGGCGCTGGGGCTCACGGTCTGGTCGATGAAGGAGTTCGAGTGTGACGACGCGCTCGCCACCGCGGCGGTGCGCTTCTCCAAAGACCCGCGCGTCACCCAGGTGCGGGTGATGACGCCCGACAAGGACCTGGGGCAGGTGCTCCAGGGCGAGCGGGTGGTGCAGGTGGACCGCATGCGCAAGCGCGTCTTCACCGAGGCGACGCTGCGCGCGGAGCGGGGCTTCGGGCCGGGCAGCATCCCCGACTTCCTCGCGCTGGTAGGAGACACCGCCGACGGCATTCCCGGGCTCGACGGCTTCGGAGAGAAGGGCGCCGCCGCGGTGCTGTCGGCCTACCCACACCTCGAAGACATTCCCGATGACGGGAAGGCGTGGACGGTGAAGGTGCGCGGCGCCGAGAAGCTGGCGGCGACGCTGGCAGGGCAGCGGGCCTCAGCGACGCTGTACCGAACGCTGGCGACGCTGCGCCTCGACGTGCCGCTGCGCGAGACGCTGGAGCAGCTCGAGTGGAAGGGCGCGCGGCGCGCCGAGTGGGCGAGCTGGTGCGAAGCCGCGGGCGTCGAGAAGTTCGCCGACCGGCCCCGGGCGTTTCAGCCCTGACGCGCCCGCGCGCCGGCGACCCCCTCGCGGCTCGCCGAGGCCAGCGCGCCGCCGTCGAAGGTGACGCCGCCAGAGACGCCGGCACCGATGCCGAGCGCCGCGCCTGCGTCGGCGCTCAGTGAGAAGCGGCCGGTCTTCGCGTCGAACCCTGCGTTGGCTTCGGCCCTGGCGCCGGCGCCCGCCCAGCCCTCGAAGCGCACGGCGCCGCCGAGCAGCTCGGCTCCACCAGCAGACAGCGCGAGCCGTTGCTCGAGGCCCGCCTTCACGCCCACGAAGGCCTCGCCCCCCACCGAGATGCCGGTGGCCCCGAGGCCGGCGCCCGCGCTGGCCCGCGCCCCGATGAACGCGAACACGTCGGTGGTGGAGCGCACGCCGAGCGGGCCTGCCACCTGCGTGTTGAGCTTCGCCGAGCCGCGGTAGCTCGCGCCCGCCTCGACGAGGGCGTGCGCGCGCACGCCCAGCACGTCGGCCGAGGCGATGGCCGCGCCGCGAACGCCGACCGACGCCTGGGCCGTGTACGTCGCCCACGACTGCCCGCCGCGCTCGTCGCCCTCTCGCGAGTACGACTCGGCGCCGGCGAAGATCTCGCCGCCCAACGAGCCTCCGAGCAACCCGGCCTCGGCGAAGACCCGGCCTCGTGCGCCCGCGAAGCCGTCGCCGGTCTGCTCCCGGGCGTCGTCGCGGTACTTCGACCTGGCGCCCGCTTCGCCCTCGAGGCCGATGGCGACCGACAGCGTCGTCTTCGAGGCCTCACCGAACAGGCGCGCGCGCGCGCCGCTTCGGTCTCGCGACGAGGTGTCGAACTCCGAGAGCGTCTCTTTGCGCGAGCCGTAGTCGAACCGGCGCGGCGAGGTGGCGCTGTCATCGACGCCGATGGACTTGCCCCAGGCCTCGGGGCTGGTGACGACCTGCGCGACGCGGGTGGCGACGCGCTCGGCGTGCTGCGCGGCCCGGGCGACCTTCGGCTGCGCGGCGTCGCGCACCTGC
>JACSRE010000037.1 GCA_014879945.1 Myxococcus sp. | reverse complement strand
TTCCTTGATCTTGAAGACGATCTTCATCAGGTCGGAGCCGATGTCGGCGATCTTGGTGAAGATGCCGCCCGCGATGCGCAGCGCCGAGGCGCCCAGCGACTCACCGACCGCGAAGCCGATGAAGCACGCGCCCGCCAGCTCGTTGGGCACGAACACCAGGATCATCAGCATCAGCAGCAGCTCGACCGAGATCAGCATCATGCCGATCGACATGCCGGCCTTGAGCGGGATGTCGTAGGTGGGGAAGGGCTTGCCCATCAGCGACGCGAAGGCCGCGCGCGAGTTGGCGAAGGTGTTCACCCGAATGCCGTACCAGGCCACCCCGTAGCTGCCGGCGATGCCCACCAGCGAGAACGCGAGGATGATCAGCACCCGCACGGCCGTGGGCCACTCGGCGGCCTTGCCCTCGACGTGCGCGATCGAGAAGTACACCGCGATCACCGCGCCGATGAACAGCTCGAGGATCATGATGAACTTGCCCTGCGTCACCATGTACTGCTTGCAGGTCTCGTAGATGAGCTCGGAGATCTCGAGCATCGACTTGTGCACCGGCAGGTTCTTCAGCTGGCTGTACTGCACCGCGCCGAACACCAGGCCGAGCGCCGACACCACCATGCCGATCATCAGCAGCGTGCGGCCGTTGATGCCCAGGAAGAGCTGGCTCGACAGATCGGGGAGCACCAGGTTGGCTTCGCTGGCGAAGGCGAGCGCCGGGAGGACCAGCCCGGCAAGACCCGCAAGTCTTGAGAGTTTCATTGCTTTTGTTCCTCGTTGAGAGAGAGCGGCGCGGCCCTTAGCACACATGGTGCGCCCCCACACAAGGTCTTCGACCGATGCATGGACGGCGGCTTGCAGTGCCTGCGGCCCGTGAGTCAGAGCCCCGACGACCTGCTCGACGCCTTGAGCGGCGTGCTGCGCGACTTTGGGCGCTACGCCTTCGATCTGTCTCGGCAAGACGCGCGTCGCACCGAGGCCCTCTTCGACCAATGGGCCCAGCACGTGGTGTCGGGCATCGAGCCGCCGGGTGGGGTCGAACGGACCGGGACGCGACGAAATTACCCAGGGCTCCGTCGGGCCTTCGTTCAGCACCGGCGGGCCGAACAGAGCGAGATGCTCCAGGTGCAGGAGGCCATGCGCGAGGTGGTCTGGGCCTTCGTCGGCGGCCTCAACCGCCTGGTGACCGACGACGCCGCCGACGACGCCCGGGTGACCGCGTCGCTCTCGCAGCTGGCCTTCAAGCTGGGCAGCACCTCTCCGCTCGAGATCCGCGGGGTGGCCCTCGAGGCGGTCGCGCAGGTGCAGGCGGTCTTCGAGGCCCGCCGGGCGCGGCAGCAGACGCAGCTGCAGTCGCTGGGCGAGAAGCTCGAGCGGCTCGGCTCTCAGCTCGAGACGGCGCGCAAAGAGAGCACCACCGACGCGCTCACCCAGCTCTACAACCGCCGCGCCTTCGACGAGCAGCTGGTGCGCACCGCGGAGCTGGCCACGCTGCGCGCTGGCGGCGCGGCGCTGCTGCTGATCGACCTCGACCACTTCAAGCAGCTCAACGACGCCTACGGGCACCCGGGCGGAGACGCGGTGCTCGCCGCCGTGGCCAAGGCGTGCGTGCGCGTCTTCAAGGGCAAGGGTGACTTCGTCGCGCGCTACGGCGGCGAGGAGCTGGCCGTGCTGATTCGCGACGTCGACGCCACCACCATGGCCGCCCAGGCCGAGAAGCTGCGCGCCGCCATCGCGGCCCTCGAGGTGCCGCACGACGGCGCCGTGCTCCGGGTGACGGCGTCGGTGGGCTGCGCGTGGTGGCGGCTGGGCGAGTCTCCCGAGGCGTGGCTCGCCCGGGCCGATGGCGCGCTCTACGCGGCCAAGGGCGCCGGGAGAAACCGGGTCACCGTCGCCTGAGGCTCACAGCGTGACGATGGGCGTCACCACGTACGAGATCGCCGTCGGCACCGCCGCGGTGAAGAACTCGGCGCGGGCGTTGAACGGGCTGCTGACGGCTTGCACCTCGAAGACGTAGGGCTGCCCCGGGATCAGGATGGACGGCGGAATCGTCAGCGAGGTGCCGGCGACCGAGATGGTGAAGCGCTCCGCCACCGAGGTCGCCGCGCCGGGCGCGCCGTTCAAGCGGGAGACGATGACGTAGTACGTCGTCGGCGTGCCGAGCCCAGGCGCCGTCCACGCCAGCTGGAGCGTGGTGCCTGCGCCCGTGCGGTCGGTCGTCAGCGCCGTGCCGTTGAGCGTGATGTTGGTGACGGGGCCGAGGCGGGGCGTGATGGGGGCGCCGGTCAAGGCCGCGAGCGTGTCGTAGTGGCCCAGGCCCGAGGCGAGCGCGACCGGCCCGCTGGTGCCGGGGACCGTGCGCGGGGTGTCGACGGCGAAGAACGTGCGCCCGGTGATGGCCCACCCCGAGGGGAAGGGCGTCAGGAGCGTGAAGGTGGTGGGGGGCGGCAGGCCCGCGGTCACCAGTGAGAACCACGAGTTCACCAGGGTGAGCGTGCTCGGCGTCGTCGAAGGGAACGCCGAGAAGACGATGGTGCCCCGCGGGTTGGTGCCGGGAGGCAGGCTGGGCTGGAGCGCGGCGAAGGCGTTCAGGTTCCAGTTCAGCGACTGCGTCAACCCGGGCAGCGCCGGCGGCGTCTGGAGCGCCGTCGAGACCGAGGTGGTCTGGCCGTTGAGCTGGCTGAACGGCGGCAGCGCCGCGGCCGCGATGGTGCCACCGACGCCGACCCCGCCGTCGGTCGTGAACCTGTTCTGCAGCAGCCACACCTGGTCGCCCGCGCTCTGGTCCACCAACAGCGTTCCGTTGAAGTTGACCGACAACGAGCTGCTCGTCGCCCCGGCCGTGGGAGGGGTGCTCGCGTACGTCTCGTAGTCGTAGAAGGTCGCCCCGACGTTCGGCGACACCCAGATGAACTCGTCCTGCCCCTGCGCCCAGGCGACGTGGCTCGACACGTTGACGACCATGGTCGTCGGGTTGACCGTCGCGGTCGTCGCGTTCGGCCGCCCGAGCTGTGCGTTCTCGAACGTGAACGTCCGATTGCTCGTCTCGAGCAGGGTGGTGCCCAGACGGAGCAGGAAGGTGCCCTGGGGGACGTTCGGAATGATGAAGGTGCCGTTCGCCTGGCCCGTGCCGTTGAGCGTCGTGTAGCTCGTGCCGTTCGGAATCAACGCCTGGATCACGCCCGTCGTGAGGTTGTTGGGCGCGGTGGTCGTCGTGCCGTTGACGAGGAAGTACCGGGTGCTGAGCGTGCCCGTCACGTCACCCGCCGAGCCGCCTGCCGCGCTCCCGCCTGCTGCGCTCCCGCCTGCCGCGCTCCCGCCTGCCGCGCTGCCGCCTGCCGCGCTGCCGCCTGCCGCGCTGCCGCCTGCCGCGCTGCCGCCTGCC